>NZ_WIQK01000001.1:2288002-2625003 GCF_015732155.1 Pectinatus sottacetonis | reverse complement strand
ACATTATGCGCTTTTAAAAACTGAACTGCACGAGCAGCGTCTTCATTGCCCATCGTGAAATTGTCACCAATAGGCAAAATAGCATAATCTATCCGTTCTTTTGCACCTATAATCTGCATGTCGGAAAAAAGAGCAGTATCACCTGAATAATAAACTGTAGGCCCGTTTTTAAATTTTATTACGAAGCCACAGGCAAGACCTCCGGCAACACCACTGCTATGAATTGCCATAGTCATTCTGATCCAGCCAAAGGAAAAACTTAATGATCCGCCAATATTCATCGGTTGTACTTTCTTTATACTACTGCATAAAGCTAGGACTTCAGGAATTGCTACAATTACAGCCCCATTTTTTTTAGCAATAAGTTCAGCATCTCCTAAATGATCAAAATGGGCATGACTGACAAGTATATAATCACAGGAAATTTCCTTTGGTTTTATATCTGTCAAGGGATTTTCCTTGAAAAAGGGATCTACTAGAATAATTTCTTTACCTGTATTTAAAGAAAAACAAGAATGTCCATAAAAATTAAATTTAATCATAAAAATCCTCCATTCTGTCACAAAATATCTATATCTAATAGTATATAATTATACAAAAAATTTAAAAGTCCTGCTAATTTAATAATAATATCAATAAACATTTAATTTATTTGAGGCGATATTATGTCTTACAAAATATTTTTACCCCAGCTGGCTGTAACTTTACATAAGGATAGGGAAATAACCACAAAAATTTTACTCATTACAGGTGGTCGAACCCCTGATACCGCATGGCTTAAAAGAACTGCTAATCAAAGGATTATCTATTGTGCCGATCACGGTCTTGATATATGCATTGATGCAGGGTTGATCCCTGATTATATATTAGGTGATGGTGACAGTGTCGATAGTTTAAATTGGCAATGGGCAGAATCTATAGGCATTCCTGTAGATAAATATCCCTCTGCCAAAAATTTACTGATACATACACAGTTGGCACTTGAGCAAATAAATCAAAAATATCCACAGTCAGATATTATCATCACCGGAATGTTTGGCGGTCGATTTGATCATTTATATTAGTATTTTTTTCTGCAGCAGCAGTTTTGACCGAAAGTAATGTTATCTGCGCTGCTGATGATAAAGAAATACTTATTTACCTCAAAGCAGAATCAGCTGTTTTAAAATGTGAGAAAATACCGGAAAGCATTTCTTTACTACCCTTAGAAGAGAAGTGTCACGATGTCAGTATAAATAATGTCAAATGGCCTTTAGACAAAGTTATTTTGAAACAAAAAACCCTTACGCAATAAGCAATGTTCTAAAAAATGACAATAAAATAAAAGTAAAAACAGGACGAGGCATACTAGGTGTATATTTTTACTGGCCTAACAATTGAATAAACAAGAGACCGCTGCATATAATAAATGATTAAATAAATAACAGTTTCTTTTGATATCTTGTCAGAAGAATTCGGTACTCGTCAAAATGAATTACTGAATACCTGCATATTTATAAAAGCAATATATGCGGCAGCCCCCTTAATTTTGGTTATTTCATTATGCTTCTATTAAAAAAGCACAATAACCCTTCTTAGTTTCATACACATCAATTTTACTTGTTACTTCCCACGGTGCATGCATATTAAGAACAGCGACACCACTGTCAATTACCTGCATTCCGTATAAAGCCATGATATAGGCATAGTTCCTCCACCGCCTAAGTCAACACGGCCGAGTTCTGAAAATTGAATATTAACATTATGTTTATCCATCATAGCACGTATTTCACCTAAATATTCTGCATTAGCATCATTAGAACCAGATTTTCCCCGTGAACCAGTAAATTTATTAAAAGCCATTCCTTTACCAAGATAAGCTACATTTTTTTTGTCAAAGGAAGAAGCATAAAGGGCATCATAACCTGACGTTACATCAGAAGAAAGCATTTTAGAATTAGCCAGACAACGCCGCATATTCAATTCATTATATGTACCCAATAAATTCATTACTTCAGCTAAAGCATTTTCGAAAAATTTTGATTGCATACCCGTAGCACCAACACTGCCTATTTCTTCTTTTTATCTACCAGCAAACAGCAGGCAGTTTTTTTAGTATTCTTAGTTTCCAACATTGCGACTAAAGAAGTGTATGCACATACTCTGTCGTCCTGTCCATAAGAAATTATCATGCTGCGGTCAAAACCTAATTCTCTCGCTCCTCCGGCTGGTACGATTTCTAATTCGGCTGATAATAGATCATCTTCTTCAATATCATAGGTCGATTTTAATAATTTAAGCACATTTTCCTTCACAGCTTCTTTTTCTTCACCTTTTAAAGGTAGAGAACCGACTAGTAGATCCAATGACTCACCGGAAACAGCATCACTGGCAGTCTTCTTCATTTGATCCTGGGCGAGATGGATCAATAAATCAGTTACACAGAAAACAGGATCAGTTTCTTTTTCACCTATGGTAATATCTATTATTTTACCATCCTTTTTTACAACTACACCATGGGATAGCTAGAGGAATCGTTACCCATTGATATTTTTTAATGCCTCCATAATAATGGGTATCCATATATGCTAGCCCACCATCTTCATAAAGTGGATTTTGTTTTATGTCAAGTCGTGGACTGTCAATATGTGCCCCTAATATGGACATACCACTTTCTAATGGTTCACTGCCAATATTAAACATAACAACTGATTTTTTCATGCATATAGCATAAACTTTATCTCCAGTATGGATACTACCCTTACTATCAATTATTGTCTGTATATTTTTATAACCACTTTCTTCTGCTTGGCGGATTATTTCTTCTACACATCTACGTTCGGTTTTCCCGACAGTTAAAAATTTGCGATAATTATCGCAAAGAATTTGTAAATCTCCTTTTTCTTTTTTGGTGTATTTTTCCCAAACTGACTTTTTATCATCTTTTTTACTTTTTTCTTTAGCCATATATATCACTCCTGTTTTAATAGATATAATCCTAATATATAATAAATTGTGTTGTCAATATAGAAATAGCAACTCATTCACAAGATTTATTATACTATTCATAAACATATATAGCAATTGATAAAGGTTAATATATTCATAATCTAATACCTTCTATTTTGCTATGCATTTTACGCTAATATACTATATTTATATTAGCGTATAAATGCATAGCAAAATAGAAGGTATTAGATTATGAATATATTAACCTTATCAATTGCTATATATGTTTATGAATAGTATAATAAATCTTGTGAATGAGTTGCTATTTCTATATTGACAACACAATTTATTATATATTAGGATTATATCTATTAAAAACAGGAGTGATATATATGGCTAAAGAAAAAAGTAAAAAAGATGATAAAAAGTCAGTTTGGGAAAAAATACCAAAAAAGAAAAAGGAGATTTACAAATTCTTTGCGATAATTATCGCAAATTTTTAACTGTCGGGAAAACCGAACGTAGATGTGTAGAAGAAATAATCCGCCAAGCAGAAGAAAGTGGTTATAAAAATATACAGACAATAATTGATAGTAAGGGTAGTATCCATACTGGAGATAAAGTTTATGCTATATGCATGAAAAAATCAGTTGTTATGTTTAATATTGGCAGTGAACCATTAGAAAGTGGTATGTCCATATTAGGGGCACATATTGACAGTCCACGACTTGACATAAAACAAAATCCACTTTATGAAGATGGTGGGCTAGCATATATGGATACCCATTATTATGGAGGCATTAAAAAATATCAATGGGTAACGATTCCTCTAGCTATCCATGGTGTAGTTGTAAAAAAGGATGGTAAAATAATAGATATTACCATAGGTGAAAAAGAAACTGATCCTGTTTTCTGTGTAACTGATTTATTGATCCATCTCGCCCAGGATCAAATGAAGAAGACTGCCAGTGATGCTGTTTCCGGTGAGTCATTGGATCTACTAGTCGGTTCTCTACCTTTAAAAGGTGAAGAAAAAGAAGCTGTGAAGGAAAATGTGCTTAAATTATTAAAATCGACCTATGATATTGAAGAAGATGATCTATTATCAGCCGAATTAGAAATCGTACCAGCCGGAGGAGCGAGAGAATTAGGTTTTGACCGCAGCATGATAATTTCTTATGGACAGGACGACAGAGTATGTGCATACACTTCTTTAGTCGCAATGTTGGAAACTAAGAATACTAAAAAAACTGCCTGCTGTTTGCTGGTAGATAAAGAAGAAATAGGCAGTGTTGGTGCTACGGGTATGCAATCAAAATTTTTCGAAAATGCTTTAGCTGAAGTAATGAATTTATTGGGTACATATAATGAATTGAATATGCGGCGTTGTCTGGCTAATTCTAAAATGCTTTCTTCTGATGTAACGTCAGGTTATGATGCCCTTTATGCTTCTTCCTTTGACAAAAAAATGTAGCTTATCTTGGTAAAGGAATGGCTTTTAATAAATTTACTGGTTCACGGGGAAAATCTGGTTCTAATGATGCTAATGCAGAATATTTAGGTGAAATACGTGCTATGATGGATAAACATAATGTTAATATTCAATTTTCAGAACTCGGCCGTGTTGACTTAGGCGGTGGAGGAACTATTGCCTATATCATGGCTTTATACGGAATGCAGGTAATTGACAGTGGTGTCGCTGTTCTTAATATGCATGCACCGTGGGAAGTAACAAGTAAAATTGATGTGTATGAAACTAAGAAGGGTTATTGTGCTTTTTTAATAGAAGCATAATGAAATAACCAAAATTAAGGGGGCTGCCGCATATATTGCTTTTATAAATATGCAGGTATTCAGTAATTCATTTTGACGAGTACCGAATTCTTCTGACAAGATATCAAAAGAAACTGTTATTTATTTAATCATTTATTATATGCAGCGGTCTCTTGTTTATTCAATTGTTAGGCCAGTAAAAATATACACCTAGTATGCCTCGTCCTGTTTTTACTTTTATTTTATTGTCATTTTTTAGAACATTGCTTATTGCGTAAGGTGTTTTTTGTTTCAAAATAACTTTGTCTAAAGGCCATTTGACATTATTTATACTGACATCGTGACACTTCTCTTCTAAGGGTAGTAAAGAAATGCTTTCCGGTATTTTCTCACATTTTAAAACAGCTGATTCTGCTTTGAGGTAAATAAGTATTTCTTTATCATCAGCAGCGCAGATAACATTACTTTCGGTCAAAACTGCTGCTGCAGAAAAAATACTACTATATAAATGATCAAATCGACCGCCAAACATTCCGGTGATGATAATATCTGACTGTGGATATTTTTGATTTATTTGCTCAAGTGCCAACTGTGTATCAGTAAAATTTTTGGCAGAGGGATATTTATCTACAGGAATGCCTATAGATTCTGCCCATTGCCAATTTAAACTATCGACACTGTCACCATCACCTAATATATAATCAGGGATCAACCCTGCATCAATGCATATATCAAGACCGTGATCGGCACAATAGATAATCCTTTGATTAGCAGTTCTTTTAAGCCATGCGGTATCAGGGGTTCGACCACCTGTAATGAGTAAAATTTTTGTGGTTATTTCCCTATCCTTATGTAAAGTTACAGCCAGCTGGGGTAAAAATATTTTGTAAGACATAATATCGCCTCAAATAAATTAAATGTTTATTGATAATTATTATTAAATTAGCAGGACTTTTAAATTTTTTGTATAATTATATACTATTAGATATAGATATTTTGTGACAGAATGGAGGATTTTTATGATTAAATTTAATTTTTATGGACATTCTTGTTTTTCTTTAAATACAGGTAAAGAAATTATTCTAGTAGATCCCTTTTTCAAGGAAAATCCCTTGACAGATATAAAACCAAAGGAAATTTCCTGTGATTATATACTTGTCAGTCATGCCCATTTTGATCATTTAGGAGATGCTGAACTTATTGCTAAAAAAAATGGGGCTGTAATTGTAGCAATTCCTGAAGTCCTAGCTTTATGCAGTAGTATAAAGAAAGTACAACCGATGAATATTGGCGGATCATTAAGTTTTTCCTTTGGCTGGATCAGAATGACTATGGCAATTCATAGCAGTGGTGTTGCCGGAGGTCTTGCCTGTGGCTTCGTAATAAAATTTAAAAACGGGCCTACAGTTTATTATTCAGGTGATACTGCTCTTTTTTCCGACATGCAGATTATAGGTGCAAAAGAACGGATAGATTATGCTATTTTGCCTATTGGTGACAATTTCACGATGGGCAATGAAGACGCTGCTCGTGCAGTTCAGTTTTTAAAAGCGCATAATGTTATTCCTGTTCATTATAACACATGGCCGGTAATAAAACAGGACCCCAAAATTTTCAAGCAGACAGCAGAAAGTATTGCTGCTGTTAAAGTTCATATAGTAAAACCAGGTGAATCATTGGATTTAAGTAAATAATGACAAAAATCCTCAATTTATCAAATAACAGATACAAAGAAAAAGTTGTTATTATACTTGGCCCAACAGCAGTAGGAAAAACTGAATTAAGTTTAAAATTGGCACAAAATTTAAAGGCAGAAATAATTTCAGGTGATTCTATGCTGGTGTACAAAAATTTTAATATTGGAACAGCAAAACCAGTTCCAGAAGAACTTACACGTGTAAGACACCATTTAGTTAATATATTATCGCCGGAAGAATCGTTTGATGTGACTAAATTTTGTACTAGAGCCAAAATTATAATAACTGAATTAAATAAAAAAAATATTATTCCTGTGATTGCTGGCGGTACAGGTCTTTATATAAAATCACTAGTAGAAGGATATCAGTTTAATACAGCTCCAGAAGATCCTGAATATCGATCATATCTGGAAACTATAGCGAAAAAATATGGTCGAGAATATGTATTAAATTTATTAAAAAAAGTAGATCCTGAAACAGCACAGCGATTGCATATTAATAACTTTCGCAGAATAATACGTGCGCTGGAAGTATATAAATACAATAAAGATAAAATTTCCCATAAAAAATCATTCACCAATAATGAGTTATTGTATGATGCTGCAGTTATTGGCTTGAACCGCAACCGTGATAATCTATACGCGCGTATTAATGAACGCGTGGATTTAATGATAAAGGATGGTTGGGTAAATGAAGTGGCATCTTTACTGAAAGGCGGTGTACATCCTTCTTGTCATGCGATGCAGGCAATAGGCTATCGTCAGCTTACCACTTACTTAGAACATAAAATTACTTTGCCGGAAGCTATTGATGATATAAAAAAAGCTACACGGCATTTTGCTAAAAGACAGCTTACCTGGTATAAAAAAATGCCTTATATCAAATGGTTTGAAGTTGATAAAATCTCATCAGAACTATTATGGAAAAAAGTCTATGAATTTATAATAAAAAAATTTGAAGATAAATAGATTTTTATTAAAAATATAATATATATTAATTTTATCATATACAACAAAATCGAGGAGGAAATTTTTGTGAAGGCTATTAATCTGCAAGATGCTTTTTTAAATCAGGCACGTAAAGAAAATATAAGTGTTACCATTTATCTTGTAAATGGGTTTCAATTACGCGGTAATGTTACAGGGTTTGATAACTTCACGGTTATTTTAGACAGTAATGGAAAACAACAGCTGGTATATAAACATGCTATATCAACAATTACTCCAGCACATACTTTGACAATGGCCGCTGCGAGCGAGAAGAAAATTGTTGATTAATAATTAATTTAATAAAAAGGAGTATCGCCTTATAATCAGTGCGATACTCCTTTTTTATCGACCATGAAAATTTATTTTTGTTTCTGTTCCATTTATTAGCCGCTGAATATTTTCATGATGTCTGTAAACTACAAATGCAGCTGCTAAAATACCAAAAATAATATATTGCCATGATTTATCCCAATAATATGCTTGCAAGGGAACTGATACAGCGGCAACTATAGAGGCCAGAGAAACATAATGTGTAAACAGTACAATTATGAACCATAATATGAATACGCATAAAGCAGCTTTGGGCATGAGCATTGCTATAACGCCAAGTCCAGTTGCTACACCTTTTCCTCCTTTGAATAAAAGAAAAATGGAACAGGAATGCCCAATAATAGCCATGATACCACCCAGGATAAGCAAAAAAGGTGTTGGCTCGATCATGTTGTAATTACTTACAATGACAGCAGTCAGTACACCTAGTACACCCTTAAAAAAATCCAGCAAAAATATAGAAATTCCTGCTTTTTTTCCCAATGTCCTCCATGCATTAGTGGCACCTATATTATGGCTCCCATGTTGGCGCAAATCAGTGTGCCAGATTAATTTACCTATAATGAGTCCATTAGGAATGGCTCCAATAAAATATCCTATGATCAAAGTAGAAAGATAGCTCATTACTCTTCTTCCTTTCTCCCTTTCACTATCAAACGCAGAGGTGTACCCTCAAAGCCAAAACTTTCACGCAGTTTATTTTCAATAAAACGAACATAGGAAAAATGCATGAGTTCTGGATCATTGACAAAAATTATAAATTTAGGTGGATTTACATCAGCCTGCGTCATAAAAAATATCTTTAATTGTTTACCCTTATGTGATGGCGGAGGATTAACAGATAAAGCATCCATTATAAGCTGATTAAGGACACTTGTCTGAATACGCATATTTTGCTGTTCTGCTACATATTTTACAAGTTCTGGTATCCGATGTATTCTTTGGCGGGTAAGCGCAGAAATATATATAATGGGTGCATATTGTAAAAAACCAAGTCCATCACGAATATCTTCGGTAAAACGCAGTGGTGTTTTTGAATCTTTTTTTATTAAATCCCACTTATTGACAACAATTATGCAGCCTTTACCTGATTCGTGGGCATAGCCTGCTATTTTCTTATCCTGTTCAGTAACTCCTTCGGGTGCACTTATTACCATTAGTACTACATTGCTACGATCTACAGCCCTAAGGGCTCTTATAACACTATAGCGCTCTATAGGCTCATCGATTTTACCCTTACGGCGCATACCGGCAGTATCAATCAAAGTATATTTTATATCATCCTTGACAAAATGTGTATCTATAGCATCACGTGTAGTTCCTGGAATATTGCTTACGATAACTCGGTCTTCTCCTAACATAGCATTGACTAGTGATGATTTCCCTACATTAGGTCTTCCTATTACTGCTATGTGTATTTCATCCGGGTCTTCTTCTATAATTTCAATTTTACCAAAAGCTTCAGCTATACGGTCCAGTAGATCGCCAATATTCAAAGCATTAGATGCACCAATTGCCGTAGGTTCACCTAATCCTAAATTATAAAATTCGTAAATATCAAGAGCTTGTTTAGGAGTATCAATTTTATTTACTGCAAGAATTACAGGTTTCCGTGTATTGCGTAAAATTCGTGCTATTTCTTCGTCAGTATTAGTCATACCAGCACGTCCATCAGTCAAAAAAACTATAACATCAGCTTCCTCTATAGCTAATTGGGCTTGTATCCTAATAGAAGATAATATCGTGTCTTGTCCTTCAAGTTCTATACCACCAGTATCAATTATGGTGAACTTTTTATCAAGCCATTCTGCATCCATATAGATTCTGTCACGTGTAACCCCTGGAAAATCTTCAACTATAGAAACACGCTTTTTCCCTATTTGATTAAACAAGGTTGATTTACCGACATTAGGTCGGCCAACTATTGCAACTATGGGTTTACTCAAGTTCTATGCACCTACCTTTTATTTTGTATAAGCAGCATTACTCTGCCATGTATAAATATCTTTTTTAACGATGCTTTTAGTATTATGCCATTTTGTCAATAATTCATATAATGTTTTGGCATCTGCAGCCACTTTTATTTCGTGGGGATACTTTTTTTGTAGTTCTTCCAATGAATAATCATCTAAAAAAATATTTTCTCCTGTGCGCAAAGCTGATGAAGGTAAAATTACCCCATCACAAGAATTTTCCTGTTTCTGCAAAGCAGTTAAAATATCCTGCCCGGTAAGTAATCCAGTTACTGTAACAGCAGGACCAAAAAAATTATTTATTATTGCTAAGGTATTAATATATAAATTATCTATTTTGAAACTGTTGAGCAATGGTGATAATACTTTTTCAGCTGATTTACCGCAGACTATAGTCAGATGTAATTGGTCCTTATAATATTTTTTTACAGGAGAATAATTTTGGGTGGCCTTTTCCCATTCATCTATAAAATTTCTGCTTAAACCTATACCATTATCCAATTGGGGAAAACCATCATAATTAATGCTTTGAGGCAACGGATAATCAGCAGTAAGATAAAATTCATCACTCAAATAAACAAAAGTACAGCCTTTCTTTTCCCGGAAATAATTCTGCCATTTTTCTACCTGTTTTATCACTGTTAAAGCAGTATCTTTTGTAAATGTCTGCAATGGATAGCAACCATCCCTGTATTTAGTCAATCCTACAGGAACAATTGCTATACTAAGGGCATTATCAGAATGTTTATCAATATCAGTAATAGTTCTATCTAATTCTGACCCATCATTTATTCCTGGACATAAAACTACTTGCGTATGATATTTTATATCCATTGCGTCTAATTTATCTAGCTGATTAAGTATTTCTCCAGCACGTTTGCTCTTCATCATAGAAATACGAAGTTTTGGATTAGTGGTATGGATAGATAAATATAATGGCGACAAATGTAATTTTTGAATTCGTTCAAAATCTTTTATTCCCATATTAGTCATAGTGACAAAATTACCATATAAAAAAGACATTCGGTAATCATCATCTTTAACAGATAGACTCGACCGCATATTAGGAGCAACTTGATCAACAAAGCAAAAACAGCATTTATTGCCGCAGCGTCGTATTCCATTGAACACTGCTGATTCGAATTCGACACCTAATTCTTCATCATAGTCCTTATCAAAAGCTATAATTTCCTGATTACCATCAGTATGTTCTATTAAAAGTTCAATTTCCTCATCAGCAAGAGCAAAGCTTAAGTCAATTATATCAATTAATTTCTGACCATTTACTGCTAATAACAAATCTCCTGATTTGATACCAAGCTCTTCCCCTAAACTGTTTTTATTTACCTTTATTATTTTACCACTGTAAGACATTAACAAACTCCCTTAAAAACCAGCCATCTAATTAAAAAACGACTAAAAGGAGTAATGTCACACGGCATCACTCCTTTTAGTATAAAATACTTAGATATCCTATAATAATCTATAAAACTAAAAAAACAGGAAATATCGTAAAATTTATTCTTTTTCCTGAACATTATCAGCAACAGTATTAGGTTGTTCCTGTTTTGACTGTTCTTTTTGATATTCATCAAACTGGGCTTTATCGGCATCCTGTTTAACTCTAGCAATACTAAGAGCAATTTTTTTATGTTCTTTATCAATATGAATAATTTTTACTTTTATTTCATCGCCGACTTTTACTACTTCATCAGCTTTTTTAACATGTTTTTCTGAAAGCTCACGAGTGCGAATTAAGCCGTCAAGCCCTTCTTCTAATTGCATAAAAGCACCAAAATCAGTCAATTTGACAATTTTACCGACTACATAGCTACCCACAGAATATTTGTCAATTTTATCATACCATGGATCAGTAGTAGTATCCTTTATGCTCAAAGAAATGCGCTTGGTTTCAGGATCAAAATTCTTTACAAGAACATCTACTTCATCTCCGGCAGTGATGACATCAGAAGGATGTTTTACATGATCCCATGACAAATCAGATATATGAACTAAACCATCCATACCGCCTAAATCTATGAAAGCACCGTAGTCAACAACACGTTTTACTTTTCCCTTTCGGATTTCACCAACTTTTAATGATTCAAGAAGTTCAGACTGTTTTGCAGCACGTTCTTCTTCTAGAAGAACACGATGGGAAAAGATTAGCCGCTGTTTTTTACTATCTATTTCAATTATGCGGGCTTGTAATTCCTTGCCAACATAACTAGAAAGGTCACGGATAAAATGTAATTCAATCTGCGATGCTGGCAAGAAACCTCTAAGGCCTGAAAAAGAAACGAGCAAACCGCCTTTTATCAGTTTTGTGATCTTGATAGGAACAGATGCTTTTTCATCATAGACTTTTTTAGCATCATCCCATGCGACCATTTCATCAGCACGGCGTTTGGATAAAACCATGCCGTTTTCTCCACCGATATAAACAATATAAACATCAATCGTATCCCCTACACTTACAACATCAGATGCATTTTCCGGTGTTGGAAAAGCCAATTCCTTATTAGGGATTGGGATTTCCTGTTTATATCCAACATCAACATAAGCTGAGTCACGATCGACCATTATAACGGTTCCCTTTATTATTTCATTTTCGACAAAGTCTTTCATTACTCCTTGGTCTAATAGACTTTGCATGTCTTGTTCTTGTTCTTGCACTTTCTATATACCTCCCTGATGAGCCAGTCAGGCGTAGAAGCTCCTGCTGTCACACCAATTTTTTCTATATGGTGAAACCAGTTATCCTTTAGTTCGTCAGCTGTTTCAATATGGTAAGTAGGACATTTTTTAGCACATAAACTAGCCAGACGTGTTGTATTGGCACTATTTTTGCCACCGATAACAAGCATCATATCTACTTTCATAGCCAGTTCTTCGGCTGCTGCCTGGCGTTGTTCGGTAGCAGTGCATATAGTACGCAGCACTTTTATGTCATTAGATTTATCAATTAATATATCCACGAGCTGTTTAAATTTTCCGCGGGAAAAAGTGGTCTGAGCAACTATGCCTAGTTTTCTTACAAAGTGAAGCTTTTCGGCTTCATGGACATCTTCTATTACTACGGCACTTCTGCCTGACCATTCAACTATACTTTTAACCTCAGGATGAGCCTTCTCTCCTATTATGACAACAAAATACCCTTCTTCTGCTAGGGTTTTTGCGGACATTTGCGCTTTCTTTACATGAGGACATGTAGCGTCAATTATCCTGAGTCCTTTTTCCGAAGCTCTTTTATAAACAGATGGTCCTACACCATGAGATCTTATAATAACAGTGCCCTTGTCTATTTCATCAAGACTATTGACTAATCCAATACCCTCGTCAGCCAATTGTTTTACCATTTGAGGGTTATGTATAATAGGACCCAGCGTAACAACCTGTTTATCCTTTCCAGCCTGTTCACGGGCAAGTTTTATTGCTCTTTTTACCCCGTAACAGAATCCTAGATAATCTGCTAATATTATATCCATATTTCCACCATTAATATTATTATCTTCCATAGTATAACATAAAAATTCCCCTATGTCTTGTAAGAATTTAGCAAATCTTGAATTCGCTGCATGATTTTGTTAGTAAATCTTTGCAGCGCTGCCTTGTCAATCGAATTTTCCTTGTAATAAAGCGGTTCGCCATATATTACTTTTAGCGCAGGACAAAAACTTTTAAATATTCTATTAGTATTTATAACGGCTGTTGGTATTACAGGTACGCCTGATTTTGCAGCAATCAGTGCAACACCTGAAGCAGCACGCTGAAGTTTCCCATCTTTGCTTCTATGTCCTTCAGGGAAAACTCCCATACACTCACCTGTATGCAGTTTATTGATAGCAACTCTGATGGCCCGTCTATCAAAAGTTCCTCTGTGGATGGGAAACGAATGTAATACCTTTAGCATAGTACCAAGAATTGGTATTTTAAATAATTCCTCTTTTGCCATATAGCCAACACATCTGTTTAGAAAACAGCTTATAAGCATCGGATCCCAGTTACTAAGGTGGTTAGCAGCAATTATCACGCCTCCTTTTTCTGGAACATTTTTTACATTATAAGCTTTAGCTGAAAATAATACGGTATATAAGAGATAAAAAAAAGCATGTAAAAATCTATAGCCTAATTCCATTGTTTGCATCTCCTATAAGGATAATTCTAATATTTTGGCAACAACGGCGTCAATTGTCATGCCAGTAGTATCTATCAAAACAGCATCACTTGTTTTGATTAATGGTGCAATAGTTCTTTCACTGTCCATTTTGTCACGCTTTACAATATCCTTTTTTAATTCTTCCAGACTTAAATTATAGCCTTTTTTCTGCATTTCCTGAAAGCGTCTGTTGGCTCTTTCTTGAACAGAGGCCGTTAAAAATATTTTTAAATCAGCATTTGGTAGTACATTGCTGGCAATATCACGACCATCCATTACAACAGCTCCATTTCTAGCCATTAAGCGTTGCAGATATACCATTTTTTCTCGTACTGATCTTAATTTTGCCACTTGTGATACTATTTTATTAACTGCGGGAGTTTTAAGCTCACTAGAAATTTCCTGTCCATTTACATATACTTCTGTCTTATTATTTTTGTAAGATAATCGGACATTTATTTTTTTTACTGTATTTATTATATCATTATCAGTCAGCTTATCTATTGGAACATGCTGCAAAACTTTCCAGGCAACAGCTCTATACATAGAGCCGGTATCTATATATGTATATCCCAGGTAATCAGCAGTCATTTGCGCAACAGTACTTTTGCCAGCTCCAGCTGGACCATCAATGGCAATTATTTTTTTCATCTTTTTCCCCTTTATAATCATAAATTTTACTTATTAGTTAGATTATGAAGTGTTTTATAAAATTCAGGATAAGATATATCTACACATTCTGCTTTATCTATATTTATGCCGCTGCCAGCAGCTCCTGCTATTGCAAGTGACATCGCAATGCGATGGTCATTATGAGAATTGCATTCAGCATATTTTAAGGAGCCATTGCCCTTTATTATAAAGCCGTCCTTTTTTTCTGTAATATTTGTTGATAGCTTACTGAATTCATTATAAACTGTCTTTATACGATCACTTTCTTTTACACGTAGCTCCTGGGCACCACTTATTGTAGTGATACCATCTGCTAATATTGCAGCTACTACAATCACAGGAATTTCATCAATAAGGCGAGGAATTATAGTTGCTTTAATGTCTATTCCGTGCAGCTTAGCAGATTTTACCCGCACATCAGCAAAAGGTTCTCCTCCTGTTCGGCGTAAATTTAAAATTTCTATATTTGCTCCCATTTTTTTAAGTACATCGATAATGCCAGTTCGTGTTTCATTAATGCCAACATTTTTTATAAGGATATCACTATTTTTTATAATTGATCCAGCGACAAACCAATATGCAGCAGAACTTATATCACCAGGAACCTCAATATGCTGGGGGGCAGTAAGTTCTTGAATTGGATTAATTTTTATGTTATTGCCGCTTGAATTTATATCTGCACCAAAAGCTGATAACATTTTTTCAGTATGATTACGGGAAGGATATGGTTCTGTTATAGTAGTTGTACCTTTGGCGTAAAGGCCGGCCAGTAAAATTGCCGATTTTACTTGGGCACTGGCCATGGGCATTTCATATTCCAGACCAATCAATTTATTTGTCTGTGGTATTACAGTTATGGGGAGTAAGGTATTTCCCCTTCTGCCGACAATATGGGCCCCCATTTTTGCCAAAGGTTTTATTACGCGATCCATAGGTCTTTTACTCAACGAAGAATCACCAGTAAATGTAGTCAAAAATTTTTGCCCCGATAATATTCCCATCATTAGCCTCAGAGTAGTTCCCGAATTACCTGCATCAATCACCGATGTTGCTTCTCGCAGACCGTGCAGTCCTTTACCACAAACACTCATATCTCCGTTTGTTGTTTCCACGATATCAACACCAAGCGCTTTCATGCAGGTAACCGTTGACATACAATCCTGGGCATGTAGAAAATTAGTAATATGGACAGGTGAAGTACATAATCCGGCAAACATTATGCTGCGGTGTGATATAGATTTATCTCCAGGAACAGTTATTTCTCCGTGTAAACCTGTAACTGCTGCTTGAATAGATTTAGTTGTCATGTACACTTACCCTTCAATTAAAATTATTTTGCTATGAATAAATTTTCTCTATTACTTATTCATTATACTATAAGAAAACAATTACTTACAAGTATAAACCCATATGTATGATTGATTATGATAGTAGAAAAAGTCAGCGTACAGCCATTTGTCCAGCAGTATATCCCATAGAAAAAGCCGCTTGTAGATTAAATCCGCCTGTATAGCCGTCTATATCCAGGACTTCTCCGGCAAAATACAGATTTTTAACTAGTTTTGATTGCATTGTTTGGGGATTTATTTCTTTAACCCTTATGCCGCCGCAAGTTACAATAGCTTCCGCTAATGGACGTGTCTTAGTAATGTCAAATGAAAGATTCTGAAGTATTACCGCAAGTTGCCGCCGTTCTTTTTTCGTTACTTCGCTGACTGATTTTTCTGCATCAATATATGATAAATCTAGTATAATGGGAATTAATTTATGTGGTAGTAGATCAGTCATAGCATTTTTTACTTGTTTATGCTTATATTTTTCAAAATCACGCTGTATTCGTAAATCAACCTGATGTGAATTGAGTGCTGGTTTTAAATTTACTGATAAGTAAACTTTTTTCCCTTTATTCATATTGAGCGCGATAGCTCTGCTGGCGGATAATATTATAGGACCTGTTACGCCAAAATGGGTAAACATCATTTCACCAAATAATTCATCACTTTTTTTATTGTTAGTAAAAACACTCAACTTTACATTTCTTAGGGAAAGTCCTTGAATTCCTTTTATCCATGGTGCATCGCTTTCTAAAGGCACTAATGCCGGTGTCAGTGGTGTAATGGTGTGTCCAACTTCTTGCGCTAATTTTATGCCAGATCCATCTGAACCAGTCAAGGGATAACTTGCTCCACCAGCACATAATATAACAGCATCTGCTAATATAATTTTTCCTGCCCATGTTTCAATGCCAGTGACACAATTGTCCTTCAAAATTAGTCTGGCAACACGTGTATTTAAAAGCAGAGAGATGTTAGAGTCGTAAAGCTTATTTTTTAAGCCATTGACAACATCAAACGCACTATCACTTTTAGGAAATACTCTACCACCGCGTTCTACTTTAGTTTTAACCCCAATAGTTGTAAAAAATTTAACAACATCATCATTAAAAAAATTTTTAAAAGCACTGTACAGAAATTTACCATTACCAGGAATATTTTTTATAAAAGTTGTTAAGTCTGCTGTATTAGTTATATTACAGCGTCCCTTACCAGTAATCATTAATTTACGCCCGATCTTATCCTTTTGCTCAACCAAGGTAACCTCAGCTGTTTTAGCAGCTTCTATAGCGGCCATTATTCCTGCAGCACCAGCACCTATTACTAATATTTTTTTCATAATTAAAAACTGATTACTTTTATCAGTTGTTCTAATTCCTCCTGCGATAATAAACGATATTGTCCTCTTTTTAATCCATATAAACTTAATCCGGCAAATTCAATACGTTTCAAGGATATTACAGGATGATTAACTGTCTCAAACATGCGTCGTATTTGGCGATTTCTTCCTTCATGTATGCTGATATGAATTTTACTTCGGTCAATTTGTTCATTATAATTTATAATTTTTACTTCTGCGGGAGAGGTCATTCCATCTTCTAGTTTGATACCATGTCGCAACTCGCCTAAATCAATACTGCTCAATTTACCTTCTATATTGGCAGTATAAGTTTTTTTAACTTTAAACTTGGGATGAAGCAGTTTTTGCATTAATTCCCCATCATTCGTCAGCAGCAACAGTCCTTCTGTATTATAATCCAGCCGGCCTATAGGAAATATTCTTTGTGTGATATTTTTTACCAGTTCCATGATGGTTTTTCTATTATGTTCATCTTTTACAGTAGAAATATATCCTTTAGGTTTATTGAGCATAATATATACTTTTTTCCCCGTTTCTCTTATTATTTTTCCATCAAATTCAATGGTATCATTATTTGGATCTATTGTTATACCCTGCTGATTGATTATTTTCCCATTTACACGCACTCTGCCCTGGCTTATAAGTTTTTCTGCAGAGCGTCGTGAAGCGATACCACAGGCCGCTATATATTTTTGTAGACGTTCCAAAGTATACCTCCATTTATTATCTTAAGCAATACAAAAATTAATTTTCTCTGAAAATTTCCGATATAAAAAGACTAATACTTATTGCTATAAATATTAGTCCTGCGCATAACTATTTATTTTTTTTGTACATTTGTATGATCATATCTACCGCACCACGTCCAATAGAGAGCCTGCGACTTATTTCTCCTGGTTCAATATGTTGATTTAAAAGGGCAAAAAC
Organism: Pectinatus sottacetonis; assembly: GCF_015732155.1. Classification (NCBI taxonomy): domain Bacteria; kingdom Bacillati; phylum Bacillota; class Negativicutes; order Selenomonadales; family Selenomonadaceae; genus Pectinatus; species Pectinatus sottacetonis. The sequence goes on along the minus strand of NZ_WIQK01000001.1, from coordinate 2,606,861 downwards.
TTTTTTCGCTGTTTCTGATAAATCATCCTGTAAAACATTTTCCTTTACAGCATTTTCTTTTTTATCCGTTGACTGTTCATTATCATTACCAGCTACAATATCAATAGATCCTCCATAAGTATTTTTAGTTGCTGTTGTCAAAGCAGAATTAAAAGTCGTTGCAGCAGTACTTTTTTTCTCGCGGGACATTTTTTGTAATACATTTTTATTTTCATATTCAGCCAATAAAGCATTATAATTTTTTAATTCGACAATTTTCTTATCAAGTTTATTCATGGACAATTCCATTTCATCCATTTTTTGATCCATTTTTGCTAAAATTTCATTGCCAGTTTTTTCTAAATCTTTTTGCAGATGAACAGCACCTGAGTTTATTTTCTTATCATTAGCACTTTCATTTAATGTATTATGTCGTAATATTAAAATAAATATAATGCCAATAATAATTATTACACCTAGTATTTCCGTAAACATTATACACCTCTAAAACATTATAATTTTATATCAATATTATGTCCACGAATAGCATCTGATAATTTGTCTTCAGTATCATCGTCAGCTGTTTGATGTTTTGGTTTTTTTTTATTAAATAATTCATTTCTACTTTGGGCATCTTTTTGTCCATCATTGCGAATTTTATTATCTTCAACTTCATCTTTTGCCTGAACCTGTAATTGCTTTTGTTCTGATTCTTGCTGTAGTTTCTCATTACCAAAGTTTTGTGCAGCGTTGACCTGCTGAGTCATTTTATTTTGCATTTTACCAACTTCAGAACTATTAGGCAGCATCGCCTGTAAATTACCTATAGGATTTACTGACATTTTTTCCCCTCCATAAACTTAATATGGACTAATCTTTACTGTTCCACAGCTTTCATCTGCTAAAAATGTGCAATGTTTAGTTTCCGTCTGAACAGTGTAAAGACAAGAAGATACCACTAATTTTACACCTGGATAGGCTACATCATTAACTCGTATGTAGGCATGTTTCATATTTTGCAGCTGTTTTGATATTATAGAAAGTTCTTTTTCCTTTCTCTCTATTTCTCCGGCTAAGGGGAACTGTGTGCGTTTGAGTTCACTAAATTTCATTTTCTGCATGGTAGTTAATTTGTCGGCTTTTTCATTAAAGATTATTAAAGCATTTTTAATACTTTTTAATTGCTTTTTTGCTTTTTCAATATTACTTGCTAACGCTTTATATTTATTATTAATAATAGGATTAATTCCCACTTCTACTTTTGTAGCAACATTTACTATATTACCCAAAACCTTGACATCAATTGACATTCCGGCAATAGCATATCCACCAACAATCTGACCACGTTTTTCTGTTATAATAATTTGTTTTCCCGCATTTATAAGAGAATGCAATGAAACATCAGAAATATATACATTTCTTTCTGCAGTTATATCAGCATTTTCAACAAATGTAGTATGGATATCTTCCCTGGCCAAAACCTTTCCTCGACGCATTCCCAATATTCCACCATTGACATGAATATTACGTCCCTCCACAGTGCCGCCACTGACAGTTCCGCCTATTTCAATATCACCTTCAGCTTTTACAGAGAACCCATCCTGAATGTTGCCTCGTATAAATACACTACCATTAAAATCTATATTACCTGTCGATAAATCAACATCACTATTAATATCTAATTTAGGATCTACTGAAATTCGATTTCCTTCATCTACTGCTTGTCCATCAATAGCAGCTATTAAAATATTTTCGTTTAACAATTCCGTATTTTTCCCTTTAACAAGAGGAATTGGCTTTCCTGGTCGGCAGGCAATTTCTTGTCCCATAACATTCATGCCTTTTTCTCCTTTTGTCTGAGGAATGCGTTCAGATAGCACATCGCCCTTTGAAACCAGAAAAAATAAATTAAGATCCTTATAATCTACTTTACCATAATTACTTTCACTAGGGCGCCCCTTCCGGGAAAAATCTACATGATTTTTTATATAAGCATTTTTACCGTTAACAGCATGTTTTCCTCTCGCTATTACAATTCTCTGGGTAGGATATTTTATAAATTCCTCAATGGCTTTTTCATTTATTCCATAAGTAATTTTTTTATCACTAAGCTGCTGCAATATATAGTTTTTATCAAAATGAAATGCATCATCGCCGCCTTCAAAATATATAGCAGCTTTCATTCTATCCTTACTTATTTCAATAACTGGAATTAATTCTTTTTTTTCAATTACTTCTTCAGAAGATGCTTCTATACCAGTTATTTGTGTACGGGTACCATCATGTTTTTGTAAAATTTTTAATAAATATTTTATGTTGTAATCTTTTATATTATGTTTTTTTAGGATTGCACATAATAATGTGATATCCGTAAACAAAGGAATTTCATTCTCAGGCGGAAAGATTGTCAAAAAAACTCCTGTATCTAAGAATTCAAGTAAATATCCCTCGCTTTTACTTCCTATTGTGGTATCAGGCATATTAAATCCTCCTAAAGTTAGAACGTCTGGTATGAATATTCAGTGACTAATTCATTCTATGCTTACATCCATATATGCTATATGCTGATGAAATTTTCTTTATTTTTAACTAAGAATTATGACATCCCCAATTAATTGAAAATAAGCTTTTAAGCAATGTATTATATATTTCCCAAAAATAAACATGGCTGTAGTGATACATTCTTACCACTTAATATTATGGCATTTAAAATGGTGACTTTTGGTTTAAAATAACTTATATTAAAATATAAGTTAGCTACCATTATAATCTTAACAGTTTTACAATTTTTCTTATTACCTGTTTCCACTTAGAGATAAATTAAAATAAATCTGCTTTAGAACGTGCTAAATATCCTCTAAGTCTAAGAACGGCTTTTTTATGTAGCTGACTTATGCGGGCTTCTGATAATTTCAATGTAAATCCTATTTCTTTTAAAGTCAATTCTTCAGAATAATATAAAGCTATAACCAATTTTTCTTTCTTTGGCAGTTTATCAATAGCTTCTGCTAATTTTTGTTTTATAAAATCACGGTTTATTTTCTTTTCAATATTATTATCTTGATTTAGAACATATTCACCGCTTATATAATCCTCTAACGGTGTCAGAGTAGCTGCATTAATATTAACCTCTAAACGATGCAAGTCATCAAGATTCATTGACATGGCATCAGCCAATTCTGCTTTTTGCGGCATTCGTTGTAGCTTTACTTCCAATTTTGTATATATTGTTTCATAAAGTTTGATTTTTTTACGTAATGATACTGACAACCAGTCTTTAGAGCGCAGGTAATCAAGAACAGCTCCTCTTACACGACTTTTAGCATAAGTTTCAAATTTTATTCCCAAACTAATATCAAATCGCGCAATTGCATCCATTAAACCAAAAAAACCACTACTTATTAAATCATCGCGCTCTATATGCGCGGGTAAATTATATGCGATATGTCCTACTACAATGTTCACCAATGGTAAATAATTCTCAATCAAGCTGTTCCTTGCTTTTATATTATCATTATTTTTATAATTCTTCCATAAATTAGCAACATCGGCGGCAGAAAGAGGTTTGTCTGTTTGCAAATTTCGTGCCTCCTTAATATACTAGCAAATGTATAATATTCATAGTTATATATTATCTAGCTTCATACACTATATTCAGTACATCGTACAGTTAAGTCGTTTTTGCCAATCCAGCATCACTCTTGATATTTTGTTCAGCTTTTTTTGCAGAATTTACTTCGTCAGGCATATCATTTGAAACTGTTTTGTTGCTATAATGTTTTGCCATATATGGAAGAATAATTGCAAAAAATAATAATAATAAAAGAAAGCTCCAGCTCAATGTAATAATGAACATAAAAATCATTCTTTTAAAAATCACAAACATTGATATATTTTTTGTTATACCGGCAGTTACAACAGCCAATACCGATATACAACCTAATATTATGGATATAATAAGCACCTGGAGCCAGCCATTTTTCAGTCCCCGGATGATCATTGCTCTGATATCCATCATATCTGCCATTTTACTCACCTGTCAAATAATTTTTTCACCCTTATTTATAGTCTTTATTTTATAAAGACCTGTTTCCAAATCTATTTCTACAGTGCGTCCGTATGTTCCACCTAAATCTTCCCCAACTATTTTTATATTACATTCGGTTAAAGTTTTTTTCGCCAGTTCGGCATTTCTTAAACCAATGGACATAATATCAGAAGCACCGGCAAATTTAAACATCTGGGATCCACCAGCTAATTTTGCAACTAGGCGTGATTTTATAGCACCTAATGCCAAAACCTCCTTTAGTAAAAGAGGGATACCCGTGTTAGCAAATTTTGCTGGATTTTCTGTAGCACGGGCCTGTGTACTGTCAGGCAGCATAATATGAACTAATCCACCAATTTTTGCTATTTTATCATATAATGTTATCCCTATGCACGATCCTAAACCATAACTGATAATTTTGCTGGGGGCTTTGCCTGTTTTATAATCGGCTATTCCAACTTTTAATAATTCAGCCATGTTATTTCACTCCTACCGCATTTAAAATTGTTTGGAGCGAACCAGAATCAGGAATTAGGAAAAAATGTCCATTTATTCCGTCATCTTCGGATAAAAACTGTGTTTCAATTACTAATGCGTGATCCCCCATTTGACCTAATTGAACTATTACAACATTTAGAATAGCACCAGCCATATCAACAGCCATAGCAGGAATGGATGGTAATAATGTTAATTTTGTATAGTATGACAATGCATTCAAATAAGCACCTGCAAGTATATTGCCAATTTCCATCAATGCTGACTGATCCATTTCGTCTAATTCGCCATCACTATTTTTGGGCTCGCCTAATAAATGTTCTACCAAATAAAAGGCACTTTCTTTAGGCATTAAAAATAAAACACTGCCCGGCGCTTTGCCATATACACGTAAAAATATACCTGCTACCATAGTGTCAGGACCACCAACTAATTCTGGAACATCAGCTAAAGGAACTACAGAAACGCTAGGAACATCCATATCAATTTTTTTATTTATAAGCTGAGATAATGCAGTAGCAGAATTCCCCGCGCCGACATTACCAATTTCCCTTATAGCATCCAATTGCATAGCTGATAAATTCAACATATTGTCCGACACGTTCTCACCTCATTTATTTTCACTGTTAAGACCTAAAATTTCCGGTAGATTTAACAAAATAACCAGTCTGTTATTTAAATTGCCAATACCAGTTATAAATTTATTAGATTCAGAATGTGCTTCACTTTCTGTAGAAGTTATTTGTTTGGAATTTGTTATATTAGCACTATCTATAGCCAAAACTTCTGTAACTGCATCAACGATCATTCCGACAGTAATATCTTCTAGCTTTACAACAATAATTCTGGTTGCATCGGAATATTCAGCATCTGGCAGACCAATGCGTTTTTTTAAATCAATTACAGGCAGGACACTACCTCTTAAATTCATAACTCCTTTTATAAATTCTGGTGTAAACGGAACGCGAGTTATATCTGTAAGACGCTTTATTTCTTCTACATTTAAAATACTTATTCCATATTCTTCCCGTTTTAATTTAAAGGCAACTATCTGTACTTCACTTGATGAAACTTCCTGCTGATCCATAATAACATCCCTCCTAAAATTACTGCATCAAAATAGCTACATCTAATATAAGGGCAATTTGTCCATTGCCTAAAACAGTTGCGCCAGATATAACTTTTATTCCTGATAATAATTTTCCTAAAGTTTTAATGACTATTTCCTGTTGACCTATGAGTTTATCTACCATAATACCACATTTTTTATCGCCTATGTGTACCACAACTACATATATTTCTTCGGTTTCTTTATTTTCGTCAATATGTTTTACATTAAGTGCTTTATCAAGCCGCACAATAGGAATTATTTCTCCCCGAATGACAATGGTTTCTTTATTTTGAATGGTTTTAATATCTTCAGGAGTAATATTAATTGTACTGTCAATGGCTGCCAGCGGAATAGCATAAATTTCTTCTTGAACATTTACCAATAATGCCTGGATTATAGCAAGTGTCAATGGTAATTTTATCTTAAATATGCTTCCTTCATTTTTCTTGGTTTCAACGTCAATGACCCCACCTAAAGCTTCAATGGTAGTTCTGACTACATCCATGCCTACACCACGTCCAGATACATCAGTTATAACTTCAGAGGTAGAAAAACCTGGCAGGAATATCAAGCGAACTGCTTCAGCATCAGTCATATTATCAGCATCTTCCTGTGTGATAATATTTTTTTCCACAGCCTTATTGCGGATAACAGAAGCATCTATTCCAGCTCCATCATCAGTTACCATAATGATTACGTTATTTCCTTCATGTCTTGCTATAAGTCCAACTTGACCGACACGTGATTTGCCTTTTGCTTCACGATCATCAGGATGTTCTATTCCATGGTCCATTGAATTACGTATTAAGTGAACTAAAGGATCACCTATTTCATCAATAACTGTTCTGTCTAATTCAGTATCTTCACCTTCTATGGTGAGATTTACTTCTTTGTTAAGCTCTTTAGCCAAATCACGGACAACACGAGGAAATCTATTGAATACTTGTCCAACTGGTACCATCCTTACTTTCATTACTATAGACTGCAAATCTCCAGTTACACGATCCATTTGTTCAACAGTTTCTACTAATTCAGCAATACGGTGTGTATTACCTATTTGTTCCAAACGGGTCTTATTAATTACCAGTTCTCCCACTAAATTCATTAAGGAATCTAGTTTTTCAATACCAACACGTACGGACTGACCACTTTTTAAATTATCATGATGTTGAATTGCCTGTTTCTTTTTAACTGGAGCCTTTGGCTTAGAAGCGGCAATAGGTGCAGGAGCATTCTTGGAAGTTTCTTTTTTAGCAGAATTATTTATCTGTATTAAAGTAACAGTTACATTTTTTATTTCTGATATTCTTTCTATTACAGATTCAACTTTTGTTTCTTCTTCACCGGTTAATAATACCAAATCAAAAGTATAATCAAATTTTTCTTGTTCCAAATCTTCGGCAGCAGGTATAGATTTTATTACTTCACCAATTTCATCCAATGCAGACATTACCATATAGGCACGGACTGCCTTTAATACGCATGTATCTGCCAATTCAATTTTAACATGCAAAGCACGCAGTCCGGATTTTTTGGCATTTTCAATAAGATCCATATCAATATCTGTTAAATCAATATCTGTTTTGGGAACATTTTCCTTGGGTACTGCAGCAGCTGCTTTATTTTGAGAAGGTACAGGTGCTGCAGGTTTTGCAGCATTGGCATTACCTGACGCAATAGCATTCAATTTATCTACTAAGGCTTTTACATCGACAGCATCTTCAGGATCACCGTTACTTACATTATCAACCATCTGCTGCAAGGCATCAATACATTTAAATAATACATCGACAATATCTTCATCAGCAGTTAGCTTATCATTACGAATTAGATCTAAGACATTTTCCATATCATGCGTAAGTTCTGCAATTGTAGTGTACCCCATAGTTGCTGACATACCTTTTAAAGTATGAGCACTTCTGAATATTTCATTTATGGCATCAGAATCTGTGGGGTCTTTTTCAAGATCCAGAAGATGTTCATTAAGTGACTGTAAATGATCGCGTGATTCTTCTAAAAACATCTCCATGTATTGATTAGTATCCATTTTTTATTCCCCCAAAACTATATTTAAATTCTTTTTATAGCATTAACTATTGCATTGGCTATTTCATCTATAGGCAATACTTCATCAGCTATACCAAGATCTACAACTGATTTAGGCATTCCATATACTACTGAAGTAGCTTCGTTTTCAGCAATTATGTAACCATGAACTTTTTTTATATGCTGCATTCCTACAGTACCATCATTTCCCATTCCAGTAAGTATTACTGATACAAGATTCTTGCCGAAAGGAACAACTGAATCAAATAAAGCATTTACTGAAGGTCTATGATTTCCTATAGGAGGATTTTGATTTAAAGTAATTATATTGCCGCGAGTATCTTTATTTACAAGCATATGATAATTACCAGGGGCTATATAGACATGTGCTGGTTTTATACTCTCACCATTTTCTGCTTCTTTCACAGTAACTTGTGACATTTGATTTAACCTGTCTGCTAGTGATTTTGTGAAACCAGGCGGCATATGCTGGACAACAACCACTCCACAGGGCAGATCAGCTGGTAATTTTGTGATTACATATTGTAGGGCTTTCGGTCCTCCTGTTGATGTACCGATAGCAATTAGTTTATTGGAACTTAAAGAAGGGAATAATAACTTTTTCCTTTTTGATCCTAGATTAGATAAATTTGCTTGACGCATAGCTGAGCGTAAATTTGCTCGAGTAGCTGCATAACATTTTTCTATTATTTCATTACTTATAGTATCCACGCGTGATATACTGCCACCTGTTTTGTTAATAAAATCAACTGCACCTAGTTCCAAGGCCTTTATAGTTTCATCAGCTCCCGCCTTAGTAAGGCTGCTTATCATAACTACTGGTAAGGGACATTCTTCCATTATTATTTTCAATGCCTTCAATCCATCTAAAACCGGCATATTAATATCAAGGGTAAGAATGTCCGGCTTTAATTTTAAAACTTTTTCTATAGTATCTTTGCCATTTATGGCTGTACCTACTACTTCAAAATCTGAATTTGCCTTAAATAAATCTGACAAAATTTTTCGCATAAAGCTAGAATCATCTGCAATTAAAACACGAATCAATACTATCCCCTCCTTATTTTAGTTTAATACCTTTATTAATAGTTTCTCTTTGTTTTGCAAATAAATGTTTAACTAATTTATTTTGAATTTGCTTTGGTAGATTTATAAATTTACAGCCTAATAAATAGTGTAACTTATCCTTCGTCAAAGAACATCGTTTTACCTCTACAAAAGTAGAAATTCGTCCAACTAAAGGAATAGGTTCTGTATCCAAAACTAATTTTGCTGCCAATTTTATTTTCTTATCAGTCAAAAATGATATACCATTACCACTTATATCTACACTCATTGCCTTAAAAGGCTCTCCCATACTGCCATCGCTATTGGTAATAATCAATTTCAACGAAAGATGGGTTTTAACTCTGACAAATTCTCTATTTTGTGACTTAATTACTGTGTCAGATATATTAACTATCCATACTGGAATAGGAATATTGCTTATTTTATTGTAGTGTGCAGTAAAATTATACACACACTCATCTTCAATAATACGTCCTGCTATAAGTTCATTTTTAAGAGGAATTACAGGGCATAAACGATAGTCCACAGGAAGAGCTAAAGATACTTCATTGTCTTTTATATCTTCTACTCTACTGGTATATGTCTCTTCTATGTCAATTTTTTCTTTGCCAATTTCAGTTATTTCTACTCTTTGTCCGACTTTTAAGATCTTTTTTGTTTTAAAAATATCAAGGCATCTCATAATAATCCCTCCACAAATCATTTGGAAAAAATTAAACGGTGTAAAAAATCATGCCAATTTCGTTTAATTTTTATGTTGCCTCCGTGCAATATTGAGTTTGCTATTTGTGATATGCACTTTGATGCAATGGTATCAGGATACGATAGTAAAAGGGGAATTTGTTTCTTTATAGCATTAACCATATTATGGTCATCATATACCATACCTAAATTTTTTATAGTTACTTTTAGAAATTTTTCTGCTGTCATGCGTAATTTTAAACTCACCTCATCCCCCTCATCTTTATCATAAATCTTATTTATAACAAGCTTTATATTTGGTACCGTTGACCGAGCCATATATGCTTTTATTACCGCATATGCATCCGTAAGAGCTGTGGGTTCTGGTGTAGTAAGCAAAATAATTTCATTAGCTGCAATTAAAAAATCAAGAACATTTCGTCCCACACCCGCACCTGTATCTACCAAAATTATATCAGCAACTTCTTCACAAGCATATAATCTATGTATCAATAGGGATCTATCTTCAATCGATAAATCAGATAATTGTTCCAACCCAGATCCACCTGAAATATACTGGATTCCTGCCGGACCCTTCAAAATAATTTCTTCTAGTGATATATTTCCATTAAGTAAATCCATCATGGTGTATGGTGATAAACATCCCATAATAACTTCTACGTTTGCCAATCCCAGATCCGCATCAATTATAAGTACTTTTTTCCCTAGCCGGGAAAGTGCTATAGCCAAATTCACTGTAAAATTAGTCTTGCCTACGCCTCCCTTGCCACTAGTTACAGCTATTATTCTGGGAGAATAACTAGATTTATCATGTATATGGCTACTTCCATATATTTTTTTATGTTCAATCATTTTCCTTAATTTAGATGCTTGGTCAATCATATATTTACCTCAATAAAAGATCAGCTAAATTTTCTGGTTTCGCCGGAAAAATATCATCCGGTACACTTTGCCCATTAGTAAAATATGACAGAGTGATCGGGTACTCTTCCAGCAAATTGACAATCATACCCACACTGCGTGTTTCATCTGTTTTAGTAAAAATGATTTTATCAGGAGCGCATAAGGAAAATTTTCTGATTATATCTACAATGTCTTTATATTTAGTAGTAGCACTTAAAACTAAGTGTTTTTCTATATTTTCATTAACTGCAAGAAAATCATGCAATTCTGTAAGCTGATAATCATTATGTTGACTTCTTCCAGCTGTATCTATCAATATAAGTTGTTTATCATTATGTTTATCTATCATATTTTTCAACTCAATAGGCGAATAAACTATTTCTAGTGGTAATCCAATTATATCAGAATATGTCTTTAATTGATCAACAGCAGATATTCTATAAGTATCAGCAGTAATTAATGCAGCTCTTAATCCCTGTTCCAACACAAATCGTGAGGCAATTTTAGCCAATGTAGTGGTTTTGCCAACACCTGTAGCACCAATTAAAGCAACGACCTTAGCATGACCTTTTTCCATTTCTATTCCAGCAGAATCACTCATATAACCCCTTAAATATTTTAACAAAATATTTTTAGACTGTAGCGAATTTTTGAAAAGGTTCTTGTTTTCGTCACCATTATTATCTATGTTTAAAATTTCATTTATTAAAGTTTTTTTTATTTCCTGTTCATTTAAAGCATCACTTAATAATATTTCTTTTGAAGCTCCTGTTGAGTTTTGTCCTTGCAAAACTTTATTTAGCATAGTTTTCATTTGTGCTAGTTCTTGCTGAAGCTGTTGTATTTTTTTTTCTTGTTTTTTTTCAACAGAATTACTTTTTTCTAAATCAGTTATATTATTAGAAGCTTTTATTATTTTAGAAGTTTTTGCTGCTTTAGTTTTTGTTTGGAGAATGGGAACCGGCATATCCTTAAGCGAAGACATTTCTCCATTACTTTTATAGTTTTGCAACACTTGCTTTGGCAATACCATTTTTGCTGGTTCAGGTGATACTGTTAAACTGTCTTTATTATTGGCAGGGTGAGAAATATTTGTCTTTTTTGCCGGAAGAATCACTTTCGGCAAAATCTCTTGTTTGGGTATATCTTCAACAGCAGCAGTTATTTCAACCATTTTTTTTCCACCATAGCCAAAAATTCCTCCAGTAGTATATTTTTTTGTATGTAAAATCACAGCATCTGGACCCAATTCCCTGCGAACTTTGTCCATTGCCTTTTTTGCGGTATGTTCTTTGAATACTTTAATCTGCAATTATAATTTCACCACCCCAAGAATTTGAATCTCTACACTTGGCTCTATTTCTGCCTGAGATAATACTATAATTCCCGAAATTGAACGTTCAACTAATTGTCTAAAATATGGACGTACAGCCGGTCCCGTTAAAACAATCGGCTGATATCCCATATCAGTTAATTTTTGTAAAACATTATTCAAGGAAACTATTATGTTTTTTGTTATATTAGGATCAAGATTAATAAATGCACCTCGATCTGTTCGCTGAATAGAAGAAGCAATCTTATTCTCAACATCAGGATCAAGAGAAACACAAGGCAGTGTGTTATTCTGTACGTATTGATTAGTAATCTGCCTAGCTAAAGCGTGTCGTACGTATTCTGTCAATATATCCGTATCCTTCGTTACTCGCGCATAATCCGATAACACTTCTAAAATTGTTCCCATATCACGTATGGATACACGTTCATGAAGTAAATTAGCCAGGACTTTTTGTATTTCTCCCACAGTAAGGAGATCGGGAATAAGTTCCTCTACCACAGATGGACTTGTCTTTTTAATATTATCAATAAGATTCTGCGTTTCTTGTCGTCCGAGTATTTCATCAGCATGTGCTTTGATTTCTTCTGTCAAATGAGTAGCCAAAACCGACACTGCATCTACTACAGTATAACCATTAAGCTCTGCTTGTTCTCTTTGCGCCTCTGTAATCCAAATAGCAGGTAATCCAAATGCTGGTTCTGTTGTTTCAATACCTTCTATTTCTTCTACTACAGTTCCTGAATTCATTGCTAAATAGTGGTCAAGTAATAATTCGCCCTTAGCTATTTCAATTCCTTTTAATTTTATTATATATGCATTAGGCTTTATCTGGATATTATCACGTATTCTTATAGTAGGTACAACCAAACCAAGTTCTAAAGCACATTGACGTCGAATCATTACGATTCGTTCTAGTAAATCACCACCCTGTCCTGTATCAACAAGGGGGATCAAACTATAACCGATTTCCAATTCCATTGGATCTACTTGGAGAAGTGATACCACATTTTCAGGCTTTTTAATGGCCTCTTTATCCTTTTCTTTCTGCTTAACTTGACTTGTAGCTAAACTTGTTTTTTGCGACTTATACAGGAAATAACCTATTGTTAATGCAATTAAAGCTAAGATACAAAAAGGTACTCCTGGTAGACCCGGAATTATAGCCAAAAATAACAAAACTGATGATACAATGAAAAATATCCGGGGATTTCTAAATATTTGACTAGTTAAATCACGTCCTAAATTTGCATTAGAGGCAGCTCTTGTTACTATGATACCAGTAGCGGTTGATATAAGCAGGGCTGGTATCTGATTTACTAATCCTTCTCCTACGGTCAACAATGTATATTGCTGTAGTGATTGGGCAATAGTCAGATGCCTTTGGGCCATACCAATTATAAAACCACCAAAAATATTAATAATAATTATTATGATAGCCGCTATAGCATCACCCTTGACAAACTTACTGGCCCCATCCATAGCACCATAAAAATCTGCTTCACGCTGTATTTTTTCGCGTCTTGCCTTTGCTTCAGCATCAGTAATTGCACCTTGATTTAAATCTGCATCAATAGCCATCTGCTTTCCAGGCATAGCATCTAATGTAAAACGGGCAGAAACTTCTGCAACACGTTCTGCCCCCTTTGTAATTACGACAAATTGTATAATTATCAAAATTACGAAAACAATAAACCCAACTACTGGATTACCTCCAACAACAAAGTTACCAAAGGAAGTTATTATCTCTCCGGCATATCCGTCTAGTAAAATCAATCTTGTTGAAGATACATTTAATGCTAAACGAAACAATGTTGTAATTAACAGCAGCGATGGAAAAACAGAAAAATCCAATGGTTCAACATTATAAATAGTTATCATAACAATAGTTAGAGCTAATGTTATATTTAAACATAACAATAAATCCAGCAAAAAAGTAGGTAATGGAATTATCATCATAATGACAATTGTAACAATGGCTAAAGCAACGACGATGTCACTATATTTATGTATAAAATTTCCTGCTGCTGCAGAAGAAGGTATGGACATAATATACTACTCCTTAAAAGTCTTATTAAAATATTAAGCTAATTTTTTCTTTTTCAAACGGTATACATATGCTAAAACTTCAGCAACGGCTTTATAAAGTTCCTGAGGAACAACATCCCCTATTTCTGTAGATAAATATAATGCACGTGCTAATGGTTTATTTTCAACGATAACTATATGTGCCTCACGGGCAATAGCTTTAATTTTCTGAGCAACAAGATCTTGTCCTTTTGCTATTATAAGCGGTGCTGTCATTCCCTGCTCATATTTTAAGGCAATCGCGAAGTGTGTAGGATTTGTTATTATAACATCCGCCTTAGGAACTTCATGCATCATTCTCTGTATAGACATTTGTTTTTGTTTTTGTTTGATTTTTCCTTTAACCTGCGGATCTCCTTCACTTTGTTTAAATTCATCTTTTATATCTTGTTTACTCATTTTTAATTCCTGTTTATGCTGCCACTTCTGATACATAAAATCAATTATGCCTAGTATCAATAAAACAGCACATATTTCAAATGCCAATTTAAAAATAATATTTACAATTGTTATGAGTGCCATTTGAAGATCCATAAAGATAAGTTTGGGCATTTGAATAACTTCATCTATAATATATAAATAAACAAAATATCCTACAATCAAAATTTTGGCAATAGACTTAAAAAGCTCCATAAGCGAACGCTTAGAAAAGATACGTCCCATTCCTGTTATCGGATTTAAGCGATTTAGGTCAAACGATAATGGTTCCACAGTAAAAATAAATCCAACTTGATAATAATTTAATGCTAGTCCTGCAAGTAAAATAGCAAGCATGACGGGCAATACCGTTTTAGCCAATACTCCCATAGTTTCAAAGAACAAATGAATAATATACTCAGTGTCTATTACAAGTGGCATATTCATAAAAATGAAGGCCATAAACTGAGTTATTTCTTCATACATATATTGGCCATAGCCCCATAAAGTAAAAAAACCAATTAATATGACAATTGATGCTGACAAATCCTGACTTTTAGCAACCTGTCCTTTTTTATGAGCATCAGATAAACGCTTTGTTGTAGGATCTTCAGTTTTTTCCCCCGCAAATAATTGTAAATCAAACTTGGGTTGATTTACATTGCAGCAGCTAATAAATTGCCTGCAGCATGGTCGTAATACTGCCATATAATTCATTAAAAATCACATCCAAAAAAATAACATAAAAAGGCAACATTATGCCGATAACAAATATACCAACAATTATCTGAGCCGGAATTCCTACTACAAATATATTCATCTGTGGCATTGTCCTTGCCAGGACACCTAATCCTACATTGGTAAGTAAAACAGCAAATAAGACTGGCAAAGCCAACTTTATTCCGGTAGAAAAAATATTTCCTACCATGTTTATAACAAACATAACAATTTTACCATCAAAGTGTGCCGTCATAGGAGGGATAAGAGAGAAACTTTCTACTAAAGCAGAAAGAATAATATAATGTCCATTAGTTGATAAAAAAATCAATATGCATAAATTGTATAAAAAACTGCCAACAAGAGGAACAGTTTGCCCTATAGTAGGATCTAAAACATTCACCATGGCAAAACCGATTTGCATGTCTATTAGCTGTCCACTAAGGTTAATTGCTGAAAATAAGACAAATCCTACAAAACCAATAAGCCAGCCTATTATAAGTTCAGTGATTATCAGCATGGAATACGCCAACAGACTATTGGGCAGCATAGCTGTTCCCTGTAAATCAATAACTGGGAATAAAACTATTGTTATAAAAAAAACTGCCCCAGCTTTTATTTGCATAGGTATATTAGTACTGCCAAAAAAAGGGGAAATTAAAAAAATGCCACTTGTTCTTGCCAATACTAAGAGAAACACACCTATATGATTTTGTAACATATCAAATAAGTCCAACAAACAAATCTGCCTTTAAAACAATGTAATTACTATTGTTCGGCTTTTCCTTTCCTAAGATATTAACATTTTACTGCTAGCCAATATAATGTGGCAGATCGATAAAAATACGAGCCATGTAATCGACCATCATTGTAAGCATCCAAGGCCCAAAAATAAGAATAGCAACAAATACAGCTACTATTTTAGGAATAAAAGCTAAAGTTTGTTCCTGAATAGATGTTGTAGCTTGGAATATACTTACAAGCAATCCGACAAGTAAGCCTAGTCCAAGCATTGGTGCTGAAATCAGCAGTACCATTAATAAAGCATTTTGACCTAAATTTATTACTGTATCTCCAGACATATGCAAGCTCCTATTTAAAACTAACAATAAGTGAATTTATTAAAAGATGCCATCCATCAACCATTACGAACAAAAGTATTTTAAACGGCAAGGATATCATCGTAGGTGGTAGCATCATCATTCCCATAGACATCAATGTACTAGCTACTATCATATCTATTACGATAAAGGGAATATATATCATAAACCCTATCTGGAATGCTGTTTTCAATTCACTGATAATAAATGCTGGTATCAATGTAAAAGTTGATACATCAGCTTGAGTTTCCGGACGTTTAGCTTGTGATAGATTAACAAATAATGCTATATCTGATTCACGAGTCTGTTTAAACATAAAAGTACGGATAGGTTCAGCTACTTTTTGCAATGCTTCAGTTTGCGAAATATTCCCTGCCAAATAAGGCTGAATACCATTTTGATTGGCTTGTGACCAGTAAGGTGACATAATATAAAAAGTTAGAAATAATGCTAAGCCAATAATAACCTGTGTTGGTGGAACATTTTGTATAGAAAGAGCATTACGTAGAAAAGACAAAACTACGACAATACGAATAAAAGCTGTGGTCATTACTAAAATTGCCGGAGCAATTGATAAAATTGTCAACAAAGCCATTATTTGTAAAGTAATAGCCATATCATGTGGATTATTAGATGTTCCTATTCCAATATTAATACTAGGTGAAGGTACAGGAGCTGCAAACACCTGCGTTGGAACAGCTATAATCATTAATATTATTAATATTTTAAGGTATTCTTTCAAAACATGAAAACCTTTCTCTATTTATGGTATTTATTCTTAAACAGCCCAGGAATTCTTTTAGAAATTTTTTCTAAAGAATTAAATTGCTGTCCAAATACACCCAATATATCTTTTTGATGTATTTTATTTTCGGTTGCTAAGCGTAATTTAGTAATTTCCTCGTCATCAGTTATTTCTTTTAATAAGGAAATATTATGATCTGTAACTCCTAATATCAGAATATGACCGGCAATATCCACTATGCAAATAGAGCGATTTGGCCCCAGTGAAAAATGTGAGAGTAAAGAAATATTATCACTTTGAGTCGTAGATTTAGCAAAATGACCGCCTAAATAGTGTGATACATAATAGGCCAATCCAACAACAAAGGCAAAAATTGCTATTAAACTTAGCAAATAGCCTAATGTTGATATCCACGAAACACTGGTAGGGTGTGGATTAGTATTTTGATATTGAGATAAATAGCCGCCTGATGAAGAATCACCGGCGGCCAATACCGTATATACAGGTACAAACCAACAAAATAGAAAAATAGCCGCAGATAAAGCAATAGATTTATATTTTTTCATCAGCCTACAACTTTACGAACCGCTTCTAGTACTCTTTCTGGCTGGAAAGGTTTAACGATAAAATCTTTAGCTCCTGCCTGAATAGCTTCGATAACCATTGCTTGCTGTCCCATTGCACTACACATAATAATTTTAGCATTGGAATCTATTTTTTTTATTTCTTTTACTGCTGTTATTCCATCCATTTCCGGCATAGTTATATCCATAGTTACTAGATCTGGTTTTAATTCCTGATATTTTGATAATGCTACAGCACCATTTTCAGCTTCCCCTACAATCTCATAACCATTTTTTGATAAAATATCTTTTACCATCATACGCATAAATGCTGCGTCATCGACTACCAAAACTTTTGTTGCCATGTTATATTCTCCTTCACAATATAATTGTTATAAAAATATGCTTATAAATATTATTTTATTTCAAAAAAAATTATAAATTTTTAGCTCTTTCTGCAGGACTTGCTATATCAGTTATACGTACTCCAAAATTTTCATCTATAACAACAACTTCACCTTTTGCTAATAATTTACCATTAACTAATATATCAACAGGTTCGCCTGCTAATTTATCTAATTCAATAACAGAACCACTAGATAATTCCAAAATATCCTTTATACTCTTTTTAGTAGAACCAAGCTCCACGGTTATTTGCAAAGGAACATCTAAAATTAATCCTATGTTTGCATTATTTACCGAAACAGGACCTGTTACTAATGGAGTAAATTGTGCTGGCTGCACCGGAACATTTGAAACAATAGCTTTTGAACTCGGAGTTGGTGTATGTACTTGCGAAGCTATCTGCGATTGTCCTTGCAGTGGTGTTGCTGGAATCTGTTGCTGTGGAGCGGCAGGCTGAGACACACTTGGTGCCAATGGTGTCGAAGAAGCTGCTGGTTCACTTACTTTTGCCTCTTCATGCATAGCTGAATCCTCTGCCATTTGATGAGTAGATTTTGTCAAATTTTCCACTAATTCTCTTGAAACTTTAACGGGAAGTATCTGCATTATTTCACTATCAATAATTCCTTCAACTTCCATTTTAAAAGAAATTTTTATAACCGGATCTGTTTGGCCCCAAAAATCAGTTACTTTATCAGCAACAGCCATATCAACTACATGAATCTGGGGGGGAGAAATGTCTATTTTTTTATTAAATATCTGTGATAATGATGTGGATACTGAACCCATCATTTGATTCATTGCTTCGCTGACAGCACTCTTACGAATTTCATCTAATTCATCATCAACATTTGTTCCATCTCCTCCCATCATTAAATCAGCTATGACTGCGGCATCTGATGCCTGGATAGCTAAAATATTATTGCCATCTATCCCCGTCGTATAGCTAACGCCTACTATAAGATAAGGCATAGGATAATGCGCCTTTATATCAGCCATTGTTTCCAAGCTGACATTAGGTGTAGTAATTGACACTTTATGGCCTAAGAGCAGTGATAAAGTGGTTGCAGCACTTCCCATTGAAATATTACCAATTTCACCTAAAGTATCTTTTTCAATATCGGTAAGAGATGCAGTATTTTGAAGTGAATTGCCTTCATTTGCTGCTGGTAAATCCTTTTCTTCTGTTGTTGGAGTACTTGCTTGCGGCGCATCCGGAGTAATGCCCTTTGTCAAGGCATCTATTTCCTCTTGCGAAAGCGTTCCATCAGCCATCCTTTTTTTCCTCCTCTTCCTCTTCTTGTTCTATTACTTTTGTTATTTGTACTGCTGACCTTTTTCCTATAGTGCCAGGACGACAATAAAACTTAGGTTTTGCTCCAACTATTACCATGAGGTCATCATTCACTTTACTATCAAGGCGTAAAACATCTCCCATACTCAGAGACAGAAAATCATTTACTGTTATACTCACTCTTCCCAATTCAATACTAACAGGAATTTTTGCCTTGCGTAATCTCTTTTTTAATGCTTTTATTTCTTCAGGATGTTCCTGCCGTCCAGTCGAAGATGAAACCCAAAAGGTAGTAGTCAATTTAGGTACAATAGGCTCTATGACAATATAAGGAATACAAATATTAATCATTCCCTCAACACTGCCTATTTTTATTTGAAGGGTAATAATAACTACCATATCACCTGAAGGAACAATTTGTGTAAATTGTGGATTAGATTCCATGCTTTCAAGATTAATGTCAAAATCTTCCACATCATGCCATGCTTCTTTTAAACTGTCCATTATTTTGCCCATCATTCTTTTTACAACAGTTTCTTCTATATCTGTCAATGTCCTGGTTTTTAATTTACTTTCATCGCCTGTACCACCAAAAAGACGATCAATGATGGCAAAAACTATATTTGTATCCATTTCAAAGATGATATTACCCTTT
This sequence comes from Pectinatus sottacetonis, assembly GCF_015732155.1. Taxonomy (NCBI): domain Bacteria; kingdom Bacillati; phylum Bacillota; class Negativicutes; order Selenomonadales; family Selenomonadaceae; genus Pectinatus; species Pectinatus sottacetonis. Next base: position 2,587,171 of record NZ_WIQK01000001.1, on the reverse strand, counting down.
AGTGAAGATAGAGATAATATGCTGATGACACTTGGATTCGGCAAGGAACGTATAAATTCTTCATAAGTGAGCTGATCGACAGAAGCAACTTCTATTTTTACCAATACACGTAAATGTGTAGAAAGATACGTATTCAGAATACGAGCAAAATTCTCGTGTAACATAAACATTGTCCGAATTTGATCTTTGGAAAATTTATCCGGTCGCTTGAAGTCATATATTTTAATCTTTTTCTGCTCATCAGCTTTAACTTCATCGGCTGAAACAACACCTGTTGAAATAGCTGATAACAATTTATCAATCTCTGCCTGCGATAAGACATCTTCTGGCAATCTCCATTCTCCTTTCACTAATATTCTTATATTTATTATACTAAAAACTAATTAGCAATAAATGCAATTTATTGTAAAACGAAACTTGTTATATATACATTGTACACAGAGCTTTCACCAATAGAAGCGTTTATTTCCTTTTTCATTGCCTCTTTTAGTTTGCCTTCATTTGCAGCATCAAATTGATCCAGCTGCTGACCACGCAAAGTTCTCAATATTGCATCAAGCACCTTTGCTTTTGCCGGTTCCGTCATTTTGCCATCCTTAAAATTAATTTCATCAGCAGGATTCATCTCCAGAACAATACCTATTTTTAGATAACGCCCTGATTTTACACCACCCACATTGACCACCATACTATTGTCCTTGGGATCGCCTACTTTTACAAAAATTCCAGGTTCTCTTTTTATCGGCGCACTAACATGAGACTTACTTACTATTTTGGTAGTAACAAAATATGAAATGCCGCCTGCCAAAGCTAATCCAATAAGAACCATAACTAAAATTAAAACTACAGGCTTTTTCTTTTTAGTACCTTTTCCATCGACATTTGCGACTTCCTCTTCCGCCATTTTATCCACACCTTCCTTGAATGCAGCTCTCTATATAAAAGACAGTATCGAAATACCGTATTATTTTCATAATTCAATATTTGTGTAATGCCCGACGATATGTCATAACACGACGTACCACTTCATCCATTCTTTCATCTACAATTAATTTTTTACCATTTAATAAGGTAATCACTGTATCTGGGGTTTGTTCTATAGTTTCTATTATTTCCGCATTGAGGATAAATTCCCCTTTTTTATTTGAATCCGAATTAAATTTTGTAAGTTTTATCATATCAATACTCCATTATAAGGATAGATTTGTATTCCATTAAAATATATTAAAACATATAAGAACAAAAGGCAAGGGGAGAACAAACTCTCCCCGCCTATATTTGATTATCTAATATCAGCGTTTCATATTAACTAATGTTTCTAACATTTCATCAGAAACAGTAATTATTTTTGAATTTGCCTGGAAACCACGCTGTGTAACGATCATATCACTAAACTGCTGAGCAGTATTGACATTGGACATTTCTAAGGCAGCTGGTGTAACAGTAACACCATTGGCAGCAAATGTTCCTACTTTAGCCGCGCCTGAATTATTGGAAGAGGCATATAAACTACCGCCTTCTTTAGATAATCCCGCTGGATTATTGAAATTGGCAATAGCAATTTGCCCACCTTCCTGCTTTTCTCCATTGGTATATGTTAAAGTAATAATACCATCGGATCCAATAGACATATCTTTATAAAACCCTGCTGCATATCCATCGGAGCTACTTGTTGCAGTATTTTCTCCACTATATTGAGTAAGATCTAAATTTACTCCTGTAATTTGATTCATCATCGCTCCGTTAGGATAAGGAATGGATAAATTTATATTGAATGAACCACCTGATGATAATTTACCATTTGTTCCATCAAATTCAATATCTTGTGAAACAGCTCCGACTTGCGCCCCATCATATAAACCACTTGGAACTTTTAGTGTCCATTTATCAGCATCAGTTTTTTGTATATAAACTGGTATTTTGTGTGCAGCTCCTAAACTATCGTATATTGTTGCGGTTGTTGTCTGTACTGGATATGATGATTGACCTTCTGAATAAGTTTCATCTGGAAACCCGGTTTGTGTAGTACCATCTTTCATTGTTAATGATAAACTTTTTACCTCTTTACCATTATAAGTGTTAACTAAATTTATTGTTCCATCTAAACCATCACTTTTTTGAGCAGTAATAGTAGTTGAAGCATCTAAATTATATTTTCCCGCTGCTGCTGAAGGAACATCTGCTAAATCTATATTACTGCCATCTTCAAAATTTAATATAGCGGGATTTCCATTAGTATCACCGGAAATTACTGTAGCCTGTACGGAAAAACTATCGCCTACTTTATATGCTCCAGCAGGTGCATTGCTAACAGTAAAAACCCCTTTATCAGTAGTAATTTTAAAATCCGTTGAGCTTATAGGATCTACTTTTGTAATTGTTCCGAAATCAACACGAGTTTTTCCATTTACTTCATATGTTCCTGATGTTTCTTGATAAGGACCACTAGAATTTAAAGTAACTGTCCCTCCCTTAATTCCAGTGGCACTTGTATTAAAATACACCTCAATTGGTGAGCCAGTTGCAGTTATTGATTGTAAGTTTTTATTATTTATAACAGTACCAATGTAATTACCATCATTGTCAATACTGCCTCCATTTGCATTTAATATGGAATAACTTTTACCAGACTTTCCTTTTAAAACTGCTTTTGTGGTACTTGCAGGTGCATAAGCTCCTGTAACATTTTCTGATGTTCCATCAGTATATATTACTTTTATTCCAGAAATTTCTGCTTCTTCATCATCAGCTGATAAATTTCCTGTATAATTGACATTAGAAGTAGCTTTTGGTTGCATAGTAGAATCTTTATCAATTTTTAGGTTTTCTGTCGCTCCATTTGGATTAACGCTACCATTAACACCATTCCAGCCTTGCACATGAAGGCCACTGCCATTCATTACTAAATTACCTTCATCATCAAGAGCAAAGTTACCATTGCGTGTATAATAGGTATCATTTCCATTTTTCACAATAAATAACCCTGCATCAGTATTAATAGCCAAATCGGTGTTATTTCCAGTGGAAGAAGCACTTCCATGTGTAAAATCTGTATCAATTGAAGATACCTTCATGCCAAGTCCTACCTGCTGAGCATCAGTTCCGCCTACATTACCATTGGCAGAGGAAGCTCCCATCAAGGTCTGGCTTAAGGTATCAGCAAATGTTACACGACTTGATTTAAAACCGGTAGTATTTACATTGGCGATATTATTACCAATTACATCCATTCTAGTCTGATGATTAGTAAGACCAGAAACGGCCGTATATAATGCTCTCATCATAATGTATCAAACTCCTTCTTTATTAGTGCAGTCGGCTGGCTCTGTCGATCACCAGCCAAAACTTCCCGAAGGTCCAGTTTTATAAAATAGCTGCACTATCAATATTTGTAAAAATGTTATCTTTTGCACTTACGCCGTCCATAGCAGTAATCACAGTTCTATTTGTTATACTTACAACAAATGCTGTTCCCTGTAAATACACCAGTCCCTCACGCGCTCCCTTTTGCGCCATTTTAGCAACCGTATTATTAAGCTTTTCTATAAGATCGTCAGTAAGTTTTATATTACGATCTTTTATTCGGGCTAAAGCATGTTGGGAAAAAGTAACTGGTTTTGCTGTTTCTTTTAATATAGAGGCAAAACTTGATTTTGCTGTAATATTTTTTGTTGCTAAACTGGTATCAGTGTTTTGATTACCCAGCGGCATAAGCGGCTGTAAATATACATTTGAATTAATCTTCATTTGTATTATGCCTCCCGCCGTAATTTTTTAAATTATTCTTTTTCTAAACCTGTATTTCCTATTAATGTCAAATCACTGACTTTAACAGTTGTTACCACACTGCCATTTTTCACTACAAGGGAAGGAACACCATCACTTATGGTAACACCCTGAGCTGTTCCTGAATTTTGTACTTTTTGTGTTGATGTTTCACCATTAGAATCGGTTAGTGTCTTAGTAGTCATCCATGTGACTTTTTTGCCGATCATTGAGCTAAGCTGTCCCACTAATACTGATGTATTAAGGTTATCAACAATACTCGACATTGTGTCCATAGCTGTGGCCATTTTTGATGTCTGTTCTGTTGCAGTTAATTGTGATAATTGTGATATATACTGTGTCCCATCTAAAGGATTTAATGGATCCTGGTTTTTCATTTGTGCCACTAAAAGTTGCATAAATGTATCTTCATTTGCCAAGCTAGCTGAACTAACTGCACTTGAAACTGTATTAGATGTTCCTGATGATACGGGATTAATTGACATGATTTTTCTCCTTTATATTTTATAATCTATACCATTACTGGTATACTGTGAACTTTGCAAAGCAACTGGAACTATCCGCAAATCTTCCATTTGTCCAGCAGCTTCTATCAATTGATGAATACGATATGATGATTTTTTCTTTTCTTTATTAAAATTTCCAGAATTATTCTGACCATTTGACAATAAATCATTTAAACCGCTGTATACATTGATATTGTCTACCTTAATACCTTGCTGCTGTAAGTCCTGGCGCAGTTGGACAATTGATGATTGAAGTAAATTTCTTACCTGTGCATTATCACTGTGGAAAGAAGCATTTACTACACCATCAGCTTGTACACTGACTTTTACAGATAATTCACCTAAATGCTCAGGCTGCAAGTTTATGACCATCTGCGAATTTTCATTAGCTTTTAGAAGATGGGCATTTTTTATTATCTGACCTGCTATATCGTAAGAATCCTGTGCAGTTTGTAGCGGAGTATTTACCTGTGTATTATTTGTAATATTGGTGTTAGTATTTTTGCTTAATTGAGTAGAAAAAAGATTTAAATTATTAGTAGAATTATCATTATTATTTTGTTGTGTGACATTCTTATCATCTTGATGATCTGGCAAATTCAAATTATTAAAAGGTTTTCCTAATAGTATAGTTTGCGCATTTTTTTCGGCAGAAAGTCCTGTTATATTACCATTATTTTTATCTTGCCCCCTAGTAGTAAGATCAATAACGTCAACCAATGCATTCTTGAGAGTTGCATTATTTTTTGCAGAATTATCTTTTAGACTTTTTTGCTTTAAGTTGGTATTTTCACTTGAAGTATCACTGGTAATTGCCTGCAATAATGATGCAAGCTGCACTTGCGGTGAGTTAGTCTTTCCTGCTGACGTTATAGCAGTAGTTTGTTCTGTATTACCTTTGTTGTCAGCTGTTGCAGAAAAATTTAATAACTGCTTAATAATTTTTTGTTGGTTAACTGTTTTTAAATTTTCAATGTTATTTCCCGTAGTTGATATATTACTACCTTTATTTTCTGTAGAGTTAGAAGTTGATATATTTGTTTTTTTATTTTTCCACAGAGAAGTGGCTAACGCTATATTTTTAGTTTTATTAGTTAATGTATCGGTAGTTTCGTTATTAACAGAAAAACTACTGTCAGTGATAAATCCCGCTGACGATAGAGTTTTCCACACTGCTGTATCCTGCCCTAATAAATTGCTGGATATTTTTTCAGTTTTGTCTTGTGCCAACATTGCTGCCAGTACATTTATATCAATGACATTTGTTAAATTCTGCGTAGAAATTGTTTTATTGTCATTTTGTTTAGAGATATCTTTTCCTTTATCCTGAGCACTATTATTTTTATTAGTAGACTTTTTTACGACTTTTTTTACTAAATTTTGTTTATCTTTGTCATTGGCAGTATTATTATCAAGTGGCAATTTCCCAGTAGATTTATTATTAGGAATATTATTACTAACAGCTACTTTCCCAGTATCATTGTCATCATCCTTAGCATCACCAAGTATATCATCAAACTGTTTTTTTTCGGTAACTTTATCAGTGGCAATTTTTTTATCAATAGTCTTAGCAACAGTTTGCCTTGCCTCTAACAATTCAGTTATTTGTGTTGTCATTTTATCACCTCCTTTCAATATTAGAAAGATCATTGATTCGCTGCATTAGCAGCACCATTTAATTGAGGCATTGTCGGCGGTGTAATCCCATCATACATGGTCTGTGTTATTTGCGCACTTCTGGCTGGAACAAAATTTTCCAGAATTTTAGCAGATTGTCCTGGATCCATCTTTTGTAAAATAGAAGCAACTACATTATCATCTAGTTTTGTCAGTATAACCGCTGCTTTAGGGGGATCCATTTGTGCATATATGCGGGCAACTTTACCCACTCTTCTTTTAACTTGTTCATCATAAGCTTTTTTTTGTTTTTCCAATTGTTTTTTTGTTAAAACCATTGGTTTTGAACTATCGTTTGGATTTTTGACATCTGATCCTGTGGCCAGATTGTTATTAGTTGCATCAGAACCAGAAGAAACATTGACTTTTTGTTCTTTTGTCCCTGGCGGATTATTTTTTTCTGTTGGTTTTTCAAAATAATTTCCTATTATTGGCCAATTATATAGGTGCATTGAACTATTCATCTTATTTGGATCCAGAACACGCAGATATATACCAAGAAAAAAACCTCCAGCCAATAAAATTAAGATTAAGATTATAATTATAATTTTTTTTATAGTACTTTTTACTTTTTGTCCCTTGGTTTTACTATTTACTTGTTCAGAATTTATATTCATAGAAGACTTTGCCATTTATTCACCCGCCTTATCGAAAATAACTGTATTAAAATAGATACTTATTGATAAAGATCTAATACATGTTTTACATAATTTTTAGTTTCATTGTAAGGTGGTGTTCCTTTATATCGCTTTACTGCCTGTGGACCAGCATTATAAGCGGCAACTGCATCGCTTACATTGCCATTGAAATCATTTAAAAGCTGTCGTAAATATTTTGCTCCGCCATCAATATTTTGTTCGGCATCATAGGGATTTGCTACGCCAAGATCAGCTGCTGTATTAGGCATTAGCTGCATAATTCCAATGGCTCCGGCTGAAGATTTGGCATTGGCATTATAATTTGATTCAGTCTTAGCTATGGCCGATAATAATTTGGGGTCAACATTATATTTTTGGGCAGCTTTTGCAATATAGTTGTTTATATCAGCCTTATCAGATTTGATTGTATTACTTGTATTGTCCCCCTTACCAGTAGTAGTATTACTAAAAAGCTGTTCATTTTTTATATTATTGCTATTGTTTATCTTTTGTTTGTATATATTGGAAAAATTTGCATTTACAGAAGTAAAATTTATATTAAATTTATTTTCTATTTCCTTAATGCGCTGTCTGACTCTATTTACATCAGAAGAAACACTGTCAACTTTTGTAACAGACGCCATATTATGCATTTGCATTATGATTCCTCCATTATAATTTTACGCATATGTATCTGTAGACCAATTTCATCAATCTGTTTTTGTTCTTCTGCAAGCATTTCATATTTATATTCATCAAACCGTTTCTGGCGAATCTGTTCCAAACTTTTTACCTGTTTTTCATGTTTTAATAAATTAACAAGACATTCCTTTTGTTGTTTTTCTGCTTTTTTTATAGCAGTTTTCTGTAAATCAATTTGATAGCGTTTCCAGGAAAAAAAATCACCATATATCTGCAACAAATTTACATTTACTTTATTTTTAAGCAAAATCTGCTCATATTCCATTAAACTATTAGCTAATTCTTTTTGTAATGACAAATGTATCTCGTTTTGTTTTTGAAAATTTTTAACAGCCATAGCCATGGCTATTTCAGCTTTTTCCCGTTCAATTTTTGATATTTTTAAAAAAGTTTCTAATTGAAATACAAATTTTTTCATATATTATCTCCTGTTATACAGAAACATGAAAATATAATCCTTACCAATTACTCTAATAAAAATATTAACTGCTCCCGGCAATTTTTATAAGTTCTTTTTCTGTATCAGTATAACTTGTTACCTCAAAAACTTCTTGACAAAGGAATTTATTTATAGCATCAATCTTCTCTATGGCGGCATCAATATTTTTATCAGAACCATTGACATATGCGCCAATTCTGATTAGATCAGCGGCTTCATTGTATGTTGCCAAATATGATCGCAACATTTGTCCTGCTTTTAAATGTTCTTTTGTAACAACATCTATCATAACACGACTTACACTGGCTAAAATATCTATAGCTGGAAAATGATTTTGCGAAGCAATCTTTCTTGATAAAACAATATGTCCATCTAATATACTTCGTACTGCGTCCGCTATTGGTTCATTCATATCATCGCCATCAACAAGTACTGTATATATACCGGTTATACTTCCTTTGCTGCTTGTTCCAGCCCGTTCTAAAAGCCGTGGCAAAAGTGCAAATACTGAAGGTGTATAGCCTCTGGTAGCAGGAGGTTCTCCAATTGTAAGACCAACCTCGCGTTGTGCCATTGCAAAACGTGTAACTGAATCCATCATGAGAACAACTCTTTTACCCTGATCACGAAAATATTCAGCTATGGCTGTAGCAGTCATAGCCCCTTTTATTCTCACTAGTGCTGGTTGATCAGATGTAGCAACCACAACAATAGATCGTTTTAATCCTTCTTTACCTAAATCACGTTCAATAAATTCTCTTACTTCTCGGCCACGTTCACCAATCAGTGCGATAACATTGATATCTGCCTCGGTATTTCTAGCAATCATACTAAGCAAAGTAGATTTTCCTACACCACTTCCTGCCATGATACCTATTCTTTGTCCTGAACCAATAGTAAGCAATCCGTCAATAGCTCTTATCCCAACATATAACGAATCATGTATCCGTGGCCTTGATAAAGGTGATGGCGGTGAGGCATGCAGGGGATATTCTTCCATATCAAGTGGCAAAGCACCTTTATCATCAATGGGATTCCCTAATCCATCTAAAATCCTTCCCAAAAGTTCGTTGCCGACTTTTGCTTTAAGTGTTTTCTGAGCTGCAATAACATCACATCCCGGACCTATTCCCTGCATTTCACCAATTGGCATAAGAAGAATATTACCATTGCGAAAACCAACTGCCTCAGCAGGAATTGGCTTGGTACCTGTCTTAGAACAAACATAGCATAGCTCACCAATACTGACATTAGGACCTTTAGACTCTATTACCAAGCCGATGACCTGGACTACTTTCCCTGACATCCTAATCGGATCACAATCTTTTATTATTTCTTTAAATTTATCAAGCATCAGGTTCATATTTACCGACAACTTCCTTTAAAGATTTTTTCATTTCATTTAACTGAGATGAAAGTCTGGCATCTATACTTCCTTCTGGTGTTTCTATCCAGCAGTCACCATCTGAAAGGCTGTCATCAGCTTTTATGTTGAGCCGGACATTGCCGCTAAGCATGCTCTGAAGTTCAGTTTTTGCTGCTAGGACTAATTCATAAGTATTATTAGAAGTCCTTACTTCAATATCTGTTTGATTTTTAACTTTTTTTAATGCAGTTTGTACTACTGGAAGGATTAGTTGCGGATTATCGGCAAATTGCTGAGGAATAATTTTTTTACTCACTTCAATTACTAAATTGACTATTTCATTTTCTACACTTTCAAAATAACTTTTTACCTGTTTCTGCGCAGTTAATAAAGTCTGTTCAGCTTTTTCATTAGCTGTTTTTATTATTGCAGCATGTTCTTTTTTGCATTCTTCAAGACCTGCAGTATATCCTTCATCATGTCCTTGTTTATTGCCATCTTCTCTTGCCTTAGCTGTTATTTCTTCCACATTTTTCTTAGCGTCTTCTATCAAACCTGCTGCTGTAATCTCTGCATCTTTCAGTAATGAAGATTTTTTTTGTTTAGCTTCATGGATAATATTATCAGCTTTTGTCTTTAAATCATTCAGTTCATTATTTTTATTACTTAATTGATTATTTAATAATTTTATATCATTTTCGAGTGATTCTTTTTTCTTTTGCGCTGTTTCAAGACTGTTTTTATTTTTCTCGGTCTTATCATACTTTTGCGCATTTTTAATAGTAAAAAGAGAATCAGGAGCCTTTATTACACGTGGGTTATTTTCCAAAATAGCTGATTTAATAACCTTATACAATCATTTCATCACCTTTCCCGCGTGATACAATTATGTCACCTTTTTCTTCTAGTTTTCTAATTATATTTACAACTTTCTGCTGTGCTTCCTCTACATCGTGGATTCTAACAGGTCCCATATATTCAAGTTCTTCTTTTAATGCCGCCGCTGCACGTTTTGACATGTTTTTGTATATCTTAGCTGCAACTTCTTCAGAAGTTCCTTTCATTGCCAGTGATAATTCTTTAGAATCAACTTCACGCAAAACCAGTTGAACAGCCCTGTCATCAAGCATAACAATATCTTCAAATACAAACATTAGCCGTTTTATTTCTTCCGTCAGATCTGGATTTTCTATTTCCAGATTGTCTAGAATTGTACGTTCTGTAGTACGATCTACACGATTAAGCATTTCCACAACAACTTGTATGCCGCCAGCATCTGTAAAGTCCTGTGAAGACATAGATGATAATTTCTTTTCTAAGACTCTTTCTACTTCTCGCAGAACGTCTGGCGAAGTCCTGTCCATTAAGGCAATCCTGCGTGCAACATCGGCCTGATTTTCTGCCGGTAACGAAGATAAAACTGTAGCAGCCTGTTCTGGATTCAGATACGCTAAAATCATTGCAATAGTCTGAGGATGTTCATTTTGGATAAAATTCACAAGTTGTGATGGATCAGTTTTACGTAAAAAATCAAATGGGCGCACTTGCAAACTGGCTGTCAGACGGTTGATGATGGTTGCCGCTTTATCTGAACCAAGTGCCTTTTCTAAAACTTTCTGCGCATAATCCAAACCACCATGTGATATATAGGATTTTGCCATAAGTAGTTGATAAAATTCACTTATAACGCTGTTTTTCTGTTCTTGTGTCACTTGTTGTTGACTAGCTATCTCTAATGTTAATTTCTCAATATCCTCATCATCAAGATGCTTAAATAATTTTGCTGAATACTCAGGACCTAATGCAATTAACAAAATAGCTGCTTTTTGTTGTCCCTTTAATTCAGCTGCACTTGGTTCATACATTTTATCCCACCCACTATTTTTTTACTCTTCGGCAAGCCATGTTTTTATCAACTCAGCTACTTGTTCAGGTTCCTGATCAATCATTTTTTCAACTGTCTGCCGTTCATTCAATTGAGTTTGTTCTTCTTCTGAAAGTTCTTCTTCGGCCTCCGATGTTGAAGAAGCATTTTCTGCATTTCCCATAGCAAGCCTTTCTTGTTCCATTTCAGCCTGATGTTCCATTTCTTCCTGCGCCGCCTGCGCTTCAATCCGCTTTCTCTTTTTATAAATATAATAGGCAATTGCTAAAAGCATTAATGGCAGTACTATAGCCGCAATTTCTAAATAGAACATTCTTGCTGCAGCATCACGAGAAGCTTGTTCCTCCTGTGCTCTCTTATCAGCAGCTGCTGTACTGAATGGAACTGGTTCTACAGAAATAGTATCCCCACGATCAGGATCAATCCCTGCTGCTGAGGCAACAGCTCTTGCAATAGATTGCTGCTGTTGTCTGGTCATTTTATCACTTACAAGAACAGCGATATTCAATCGTTTAATAGTACCTGGTGCTGATATAACTTTTTGATTTTGTTCATTTATTTCATAATTTTTTGTTGCTTCCTGTTTTGAATATTGGGCATTAGTATTATTATTAGCAACGTAGCCTGGTGTATTTGAAGTCATACCAGCAGGGCCACCAGGTGTTGTAGATGTTCCCTTATATGATTCTGACGTTTCCTGTGAACTACGTAATATACCAGCATCATCAACAACAGGTGAAAAAGTCTGCTTATCTGTTTGTTTTTGATCAAAATCAAGCGCAACATTAACTCTTACGAATGCATTTCCCTCACCTAAAGCATTATCCAGCAAAGTCTGAACTTCAGTCTGCATTTGCTGGCGTACTCGCTGAGTCATTTTTATCTGTGTAAGTGTTATATTTCCTAATGTATTTTTATCATCAGTACCATTATCATTAGGATCATTTAAGATTCTTCCATGGCTATCTATAATAGTAACATTTTCGGCTTGCAGTCCTTGAACACTATGCGCTGTCAGATTCACAATACCTTTGATTTCTTTTTTATTTAATTCTTTACCAGGCTTTAACCGTAATAAAATCGAAGCTGTAGCTGGTTTTTCATTTTTCTTATATAAACTGTCCTCTGGGAGGACTATATGTACTCGGGCGCTTTGAACCGCATCAATTTGTTCAATAGTTCTTGTTAATTCTCCCTGCAGTGCCTGGAGATAATTGACTTTATTTTGAAAATCGGTTACGCCTAATTTACTGTTATCAAATATTTCAAATCCCTTTGTACCACGTGGCAGTCCCTGTACTGCCATATCTAGACGCAGTTTGTGAACATCTTTTGCTGGAACCAATATTGTAGTCCCCGATTTATTTTCTTCTATTTTATATTGAACTTTTTCTTCTTTTAGCTTTGCTGCTACCTCTCCTGCATCTTTCGTTTCCATATTAGTAAACAGTGGTTGCATTTCTGGTTCACTGCCATAAAAAAAACTTGCCCCTATTAAGGCAAAAATAAGCAGCGCACCCACACCAGCTATGATATATTTTTGCCTTTTACTAAGTTTTTGCCAAAACTGCAGATACCGTTCCTTCCAGCCTGCCATTATCTCAATCCCTTCGCCTATTGATTCTATTTTTTTTAAGACGCCGGTGTTAACAGTATTTAGTCATCACACCTGCATACGCATTATTTCTTTGTAAGCATCAATTGCTTTATTTCGTATACTCATTGTCAAATTTAAAGCAATTTGAGCTTTTTCTGATGCAACAACTACTTTAGAAATATCATCTACTTTTCCTGCGGCTAAGGCTATATCCATTTTAGCAGCATTTTTTTGCAAATCATTTGTTTTTCTCAATGCATCTACCAAAAAGCTGCCAAAAGTTTTTTCAGGTTTTAATGTATTATCATCAACTTTATCAGTAAAAGGCTGCCCGGCCATTTTCACCGGTGTCATTTGTAATTGTTCTATTTCCATATTATCCCTCACTATTTACCAATATCCAAGGTTTTCATTGCCATACTTTTAGCCGAATTTATTGCTGTAACATTAGCTTCATAAGCTCGTGATGCTGTAATCATATCAGTCATTTCTGTCACAATATTTACATTCGGCATTTCAACATAACCCTGTTTATTAGCATCAGGGTTAGATGGATCATATTTTAATTTAAATGGACTGCTATCTTCCTGTATTTTGACTGCTCGTACACCATTTCCCGGTTTTTCCATTTCACTGGAGAAAACATTAAAGAATGATGGTGCGCTAGAATCAGTACGCGGTTCAAAAACAACATATTTGCGACGATAAGCAGTACCTGCCGCTGTCCTAGTCGTATTAACATTAGCAATATTATTGCTAATAACATCCATGCGTAGTCTTTCTGCCGTCATACCTGATGCTGATGTATCAATAGAACTAAATAATGCCATTTTTATCCTCCTAATTGACTATTCATCTTTTATAACAGTTTTTAAGTTGACAAAATTAATATTCATTTCTCTGGCTAAGGCATTATAATAGAGTGTATTTTTTGCCAGTGCTGCCATTTCAACGTCGGGATCAACATTGTTGCCGTCTGTACGCATATCAGTAGAATTGTCATCTCTTATTATTGGCTGCAGGGAAATTTTATCGTTATTGCCATTAAGAAAAAAATGTTTCTTATTTGTACGAACTAATTGCAGGTTGGATTCATTTTCTTCTGGATATAAAGCTTTTGCCAAAACACTTTCGAAAACTAATTCCTTCCTTTTAAAATTTGGAGTATTAACATTAGCAATGTTATTGCTTATGACCTGCTGCCGCAAATTTGAAGCATGCATTGCCATTTCCAATATATTAATTGCCGGGACATTTACAATACTTCCTAACATACTGTTATTCTCCTTTGATATTCCTTATAAAATTTAAATAAAGAAGAGGAATCCGAAAGATTTAACCTTCTTAAACCTTCTAAATTCCCCTCCGACTTTGTCGGTATTAACATACTCCTCGATATTTAAGCACGAGGAATTCTGGGATAGTGACATATGTGGCATATCCTTCTTGCTGAATATAGACCTTACAAATTCTCTATACAATGTATTAACTGTACCATATATTCTCATCATTAAAGGAAAAATGCTATAGTACACTAGGTAATTTTACACTGTATATAATAGTTTCGCTATATAAAAAAAATATCCTTTTATTTTTTTTTATTGTATTAATTTAATATTGCAATTATATTCGCATCGTAACTGAAACAATAATATATTAATCCCAAATATTACTATATAAAAATAAAATACCATAATTGTTAGGTGAATAGCAATGTTTTTATTAAATAAAATATTGCTATTATCCAAAATGAGTCTAAAAACCCAGTAAGATTTAACTGGATCTTCAGACTCATTCTAATATAATATATATTCTTTTTACTGATATTCATATTTTTATTATAATTATCTTCTTAGTTTTTGGACTTCATCCAATAAATGCTCATTGAGAACACGTATGTATGTGCCCTTCATTCCCAAGGATTTAGATTCGATTAATCCTGCTGATTCAAATTTACGTAATGCATTAACAATAACAGAACGAGTAATACCAACTCGGTCAGCAATTTTTGAAGCAACCAGCAATCCTTCCATCCCGTTTAATTCGCCTAATATATTGACAGCAGCTTCCTGTTCAGAAAATGATAGTGTAGACAAAGCAATTTTTACAGTGGCCTGCTTACGCATATCTTCTTCCATTTTTTCAGTATGATCACGTAGAATTTCCATTCCAACTACTGTGGCACCATATTCTGCCAATAGTAAATCATCATCAATAAATTCTTCATCAAATTTAGCAATAATTAATGTTCCCTTGCGTTCACCTATTCCGTATATTGGAACTACAGTAGTATTTTTCCCGCTGAACAAACATTTCGTGTTTTCTGTAAATGCACACATGCCAGTTTTCGATCTTATGTTAGCAGAAGTTTCATCAGCTTTTAATAGCCAATTGACATAATGTTTGGGAAATTGTCCTTGACTTACCACTTTGTCCAGCATGATGTCACATTCAAAATCATCGATAAATGCATATCCAAGTATTTTTCCTGTCGTAGAAACTATATAAACATTTGCATCAAGTACATTACTTAACACACATGATATACCATCATATTCTACATTATCTGATTTTTGTAATAAGCGATTGATTTTCCTAGTTTTTTCTAATAGAGTCGTCATTATTCAGTTCCTTTCTTCGTAATTCTATTACCGTATTATTATATCATACCTAATAATAAAAATACAGTTTTTTTAAAATTTTATAAATTGATATATTTTTCAACAAAATTACTACTATTAATTTATAATTAAAGAATAAACCGACTCAAATCTCTATTAGATACTATTTCTCCTAACTTATCATCAATATATGGTGGATCGATAGTTATATTTTTATTTTCCATTTCAGGAGCTTCAAAAGATAAATCTTCCAACATTTTTTCCATTATAGTATAAAGACGGCGTGCTCCGATATTTTCTGTTTGTGCGTTCACATCACAAGCTATCTGTGCCAGATGATCAATAGCAGCATCAGTAAATTTTATTGTAATCCCCTCCGTCTTAAGCAATGCGGCATATTGTTTTATTAAGGCATTTTCTGGTTCTGTAAGTATTCTCCTGAAATCTTCATGTGTCAGCGAAGTTAATTCTACCCGTATTGGAAAACGTCCCTGTAATTCAGGAATTAAATCAGAAGGTTTAGCCATATGAAATGCTCCAGCAGCAATAAATAGGACATGTTCAGTTTTTACTGGTCCATATTTCGTCACAACTGTAGAACCTTCCACTATTGGCAGGATATCCCTCTGTACTCCTTCCCGTGATACATCTGGTCCACCGGCGGCACCACCTTTAACAGCAATCTTGTCAATTTCATCAAGAAAAATAATACCATTTGTTTCAGCACTTTCAATGCCCTCTTTAGCTACTTCATCCATATCTATGAGTTTTTGTGCTTCTTCTTGTTGAAATATCTTACGGGCAGCAGCTATTGATACTTTGCGTTTTTTATGTTTTTTAGGAAGAATGCTACCCAGCATATCCTGTATGTTATTGGTCATATCTTCCATTCCGGCACCCGCAAACATTCCCACCATAGGTGAACTGTTGTCCTCAACATCTATTTCCAGTATTTCTTTTTCCAAGGCACCTGTCTTTAAACGTTTACGGCAAAATTCCCTCCCAGCTTCGTACTTTGGTTTTTCTTCAGTGGCCTGCTGTTCTTTATTATCGTTATCAAATAGATTACCTATAGGAGTTAGTGATTTGCCTTTTCGTTCAGGAACCAACATATCTAAAATACGTTCTTCAGCCATTTCTTTAGCTTTTTCGGCCACTTTCGCCATTTTTTCCTGTTTTATCATACGAACAGAAATTTCTACTAAATCACGTACCATTGATTCAACATCTCTGCCAACATAACCAACTTCTGTAAATTTTGTCGCTTCTACTTTGATAAAAGGGGCTTTGACCAGTTTTGCAAGTCTGCGGGCAATTTCAGTTTTACCTACACCAGTAGCTCCTATCATCAAAATGTTTTTAGGGATAATTTCTTCTTTCATACTGCCGGATAAATGCCGAGCCCGCCATCTATTGCGTAGAGCAACTGCTACTGCACGTTTTGCCTTATCCTGTCCCACTATATATTTATCGAGTTCCTCAACAACTTGACGAGGCGTTTGTTCGTTCAAAATGAAAACCTCCTATTTCAATTCTTCAACTAAAATATTGTGATTGGTATATACACAAATATCTGCTGCTATGGATAGCGCTTCTTTGGCAATTTGAGCTGCCGGAAGTTCAGTATGATTCACCATTGCTTTTGCTGCAGCCAATGCATAAAATCCACCTGACCCGATAGCCGCTACATCTCCATCAGGTTCTATCACTTCTCCATTACCAGACAAAAGCAGTAAAGTTTCTTTATCTGCCACTAAAAGCAATGCTTCTAATTTACGCAGGACTCTATCCGTACGCCATTCTTTTGCTAATTCAACAGAAGCACGGGTCAAACTCCCATTGAATTCTTCCAATTTAGCTTCAAATTTTTCAAATAGGGTAAATGCATCTGCCACAGAACCGGCAAATCCTGCTAGTACCTTATCATGATAAATACGCCGTACTTTTCGCGCATTGCCCTTCATTATTGTATTTTGACCAAAAGTGACTTGTCCATCACCGGCAATAGCAGTAGTTCCATTTTTCTTTACTGCTACAATTGTTGTTGCTCTAAACATCAATTTCACTCCCAAACTAAATCATAAGCATAACTAACTATCCTTAAGTAACATAATTCTATTATTTACGCTTGCCTATATCCAAAAAGCGGTAAATTTTCCTATTTTACATAACTAGTGTTGTAAGCATAAGGCAAGCAAACTCGTATATCATAAAGCTTTATGTTCTATCCATCACAATTCATTTTGCAGCTTTATAAATAGAAAAATCAACACCTGAATATTAAATTTATTACTTAAATTAATCTTCATTCCTAAAGCGCAGTATATTTATTATATACCATGAAAATAAAATCATTCAATACATTGTTTGAATTTTTTTATTTTTTCTAAAGCTCTATCAGCTAGCATTTGCTTTTTTATTTTTTTATCACGTATCTTTTCCGACAAAGCAGGCATTATACCAAAGTTCACATTCATAGGTTGAAATTTTTTTGCTGGAGGAGTCGTAATATACTTACACAGCGAACCATGCGCAGTCTCAAGTGGAAATTCAATCGGTTCCAAACCAGAAGCCAAGCGAAAAACATTTATTCCAGCTACCAAGCCAGATGAAGCTGATTCCACATAACCTTCAACACCTGTTATTTGTCCAGCAAATAATACATTGCTCTTTTTTTTAGTTTGCAGTGTCATTTTTAAAAATTCAGGTGAATCAATAAACGTATTGCGATGCATTACACCGTATCTGACAAATTCTGCATTTTCCAACCCGGGGATAAGAGAAAAAACTCTTTTTTGCTCCGGCCATTTAAGGTGTGTTTGAAATCCTACGATATTATATAAACTATCAGCTGCATTATCCTGTCGCAGCTGAACGACTGCGTAGGGATGAACATTTTCTCCGGGATAATTCAAGCCAACAGGTTTTAATGGACCAAACAACAATGTATTCTTACCCCGCGCTGCCATAACTTCAACAGGCATACATCCTTCAAAAAAAATTTCTTTTTCAAATTCTTTGACTGGAGTTTTTTCTGCTGCCAGCAATTCGTGCCAAAAATTTTCATATTGTGACTGGTTCATCGGACAATTTATATAATCTGCTGTACCCTTATTATATCTTGAAGCCCGATAAGCCTTATCCATATTGATGGATTCGCTAGTTACAAGTGGTGCTGCTGCATCATAGAAATATAAATAATCTTCGCCTGTGAGTTCAGCTATTTGTTCTGACATGGCTCCAGCCGTAAGCGGTCCTGAAGCTATGATTACAACAGTATCTTCATCATAAGGAATTTTTACGCATTCTTCATTTATTATTTCTATGTTAGAGTCATTTTTTATTTTCTTAGTCACATATTTAGAGAATCCGTAGCGATCGACAGCTAATGCCCCTCCGGCAGGAATTACATTATTATCGGCTGCTTCCATTATCAATGAATCCATTATGCGCATTTCTTCTTTTAATACCCCTACGGCATTCCCCAAATCTGCTGCACGTAAAGAATTACTGCATACTAATTCTGCAAATTCAGAAGTTTTATGTGCCGACGTCATTTTCTGAGGACGCATTTCATACAAACTTACTTTCAGTCCCCTGCGGGCAATCTGCCATGCTGCCTCACTTCCTGCAAGGCCGGCCCCAATAATAATAATTCTTTTTTGCTGCATAAACAAAAGCTCCCTGTATATTTTTGCTCAATTACTTAGTTTTATCTTTTTTATTTGCTGTTTTTACTTTTACTTTATTTAATTCTTCATTTATAGGATGGTCTTTCCTTGTTTCACAGTTTTCGTTGCCACAATAAAAAATAACTTTACCATTTTTATAGCGATGCTGGAATAAATTAGCCCCACATTTTTCGCATACTTTATCGGCTACAGGCATATCCCAGCTTACAAAATCACAGTTTGGATAATTTTCGCAGCCGTAAAAAGTCCTGCCGCGCTTGGTTTTCCGTTCTACTATTCTGCCACCACATTTTGGACATTTTGCGCCAGTATCCTTTAGAATAGGCTTAGTATTGCGACATTCCGGAAAACCCGGACAAGCAAGAAATTTGCTAAAACGACCTTGCTTAACAACCATTAAACGGCCACATTTTTCACATCTAACATCTGACACTTCTTCTGGTATTTCAATATGCCCTATTTCTGTTTCCGCTTTTTCTAATGTTTTTTCAAAAGGTGTATAAAATTCAGCAAGCAAGTTGTTTTTATCCATTAATCCTTCGGCTATTTTATCAAGACTATTTTCTAAATCAGCAGTAAATTTAGCATCTACAATGTTCTTAAAATATTGTTCCAACATATCAAGTACAATAAAGCCTAATTCCGTAGGTTCAAATTTCTTTTCGCGTCTTACAACATAACCACGTGCTAAGATAGTTTCTATTATCGGCGCATATGTACTAGGACGGCCTATACCTTTTTCTTCAAGTGTTTTTACTATTGAAGCATCATTATAGCGTGGTGGTGGTTCCGTAAAGTGCTGTTCAGGCAGTATCTTTTTTAAAACAACATTATCACCTATGGATACTTCAGGCAAAATAATATCCTTATCCTTTTTTTTATCATTATCTTCGTAGATGGCAGTGAATCCAGAAAATTTCAATACAGAGCCAACTGCCCGGGCCTTATATTTACCGCCTTTTATCACTATACTCATTGTATTATAAACGGCTGGAACCATTTGACTAGCCAAAAAGCGTTGCCATATAAGACGATATAATTTCAGCTGCTCTTTTGAAAGAAAATCTTCAACAATTGCTGGTAAAAGGAATACATCAGTAGGACGAACCGCTTCATGAGCATCCTGAGCATCTTTTTTGGCAGTGTATATTGGCGGCTTTTCCGGGATATACTTTTTATCGAAATTATCCAGTATATATTTTCTAGCATCGTTTTGTGCTAGTTCAGATACACGTGTTGAGTCTGTACGCATGTATGTTATTAAACCTACCGGGCCTTTTTTCCCAATATTTATTCCTTCATAGAGTTGCTGTGCTATCATCATTGTACGTCTTGATGTAAAACCTAATTTTCTGGCAGCATCCTGTTGCAAAGAGCTGGTCGTAAATGGTGCCGGTGCTTTACGTCGTCTTTCACTTTTCTTTACTTCATCAATTATAAAAGTTTCTTTTTCTAATTCTTTTTCAATTTTTACAGCATCTTTTTCCACTTTTATAGTTGCTTTTTTATCATCGATTAGACTAAGGGCAGCAGTAAAAGATTCTTGTTTATCAACTGTTGTATCAGTTTTCTTGAATTTTAGATCTATAGTCCAGTATTCTTCTGGTATAAATGCTTTTATTTCTCTTTCACGGTCACATATTATTTTTACAGCAACAGACTGTACCCGCCCGGCACTAAGTCCTTTTTTTACTTTTCGCCAAAGTAAAGGACTTAGTTTATAACCGACAATTCTATCAAGCATTCGCCGTGCTTGTTGTGCATCAACCAGATTAAGATTTATTTTCCTTGGAACTTTAACCGCTTCATTTATAGCTGGTTTTGTTATTTCATTAAATACTATACGACATTTTTCGTGATCATCAACGTCCAATAAATAAGCTAAATGCCATGCTATAGCTTCTCCTTCGCGATCAGGATCAGATGCCAGATAAATTTTATCAGCCTTTTTAGCTTCCTTTTTTAAAGCTTTGATTAAGTCTCCTTTGCCGCGGATATTTATATATTTGGGTGTAAAGTTATTTTCTACATCAATGCCGAACTGACTTTTAGGTAAGTCTCTCAAGTGCCCCATTGAAGCAAGTACTTCATACTTGCGTTTACCTAGATATTTTTCTATAGTTTTAGCTTTAGCTGGTGATTCAACTATAACTAATGTTTTCTTTATTGTTCTTGTAGTTTTTTTCTTGCGTTTGACTTTTATTTTTTTCTTAGATATGTCTTCTACTTTTGGTTCCACTAAATCCTCTCCTTAACAGATCGCACATATGTTCCCACTGCTGTTTCTTCTATTATTCCACGTAATTTCATTTGTAATAACAAAAAACTTATATTGGAAACATCGGATCGTAGTCTGCAGATCATTTCATCTATACCAACAGGTTGGTCAAAGGATAATATATCATATATTTTCTTTTCCTCAGATGACATTTTTATAGTGGTTTTTTGATTACTGCAACCTGACTTTTCAATAAAATTAATTTCATATTCTTCATATATATCTTTGGCACAGGTTACTAACTTTGCTCCTTGCTGTATAAGATGGTTACAACCTACACTTTGATCAGAATAAATACTTCCAGGAACAGCAAAAACATCCCGTCCCTCACTTAAAGCCATTTCAGCTGTAATCAACGAACCACTGCGTTTAGCTGCCTCTATGACAACGGTACCAAGTGCTAATCCACTTATAATCCTATTACGAGCGGGGAAAAAAGCGGCCAATGGTTGTGTTTGAGGTGCATATTCAGAAACGACTGCTCCCCGCTCGGCTATTTCATCAAGTAATTTTCTGTTTTCGCGAGGATAAGCAACATCTATGCCACAGCCAAGTACAGCAACGGTCATTCCCTTTAATAATGCCCCGCGATGTGCACAGGTATCAATTCCATGTGCAGCTCCGCTCACAATAATAAAATTTCTTTCAGCTAAATCGGCTGCTATTTTTTCTGCAATACTTTTGCCATAAACAGAAAATTTTCTTGCACCTACAATAGCAATATATTTTTTATTTGCGCATAGATTTCCACGAATAAATAAAACAGTTGGTGGATTATAAATATTTTTTAGCAGTTTGGGATAAAGTGGTTCAAAAATAGAAATTAATTTTATACTTTTTTTGTCCCATTCAGCAATATTTTTATGTAAGTCAAAAAATTTACGGTGTCTTAATAAATTCTTACATAAATTTACTGATAAACATTTACTTTCTAATATTTCATTTTCAGAAGCTTTCCATGTATTTTCAGCACTGCCAAAATAATCAAGCAGATGTTTTATATTAGCACTGCCTAAACCTGACACCATTTGCAATGCAGCCAAAAAAAATTTTTCCATATATTTCACCTGTAAAATGAACTTTGAAAATTAAATAAACTTCTTATGATTATAATTAAGTTTTTCCGCCCCGTCAATGACAATTTATTTATTGTGCAGGAAAAGTCTATTAATTTACAGCAAAAACCAGCTAAAATCTATTATAAGCAAAACTTATTTTCATAGGATAAATTCCAGAGAAAATAAAGAACTGCTGTCTGATAATCAAGCGACCGTCACATTTTTTCCGTAAGCATGAAAAACTGAGAACAGTTTGATTATCAGGCAAAATAAATGATTTTGCTGGTTTCTTTCATTAATATATAGCTTTTTATTAAAAATTTATATAAACTATATATTTGCATAATTAATCTAATTTCTCTTTTAATAATTTATTGACAACAACAGGATTTGCTTTTCCTTTACTTTTTTTCATAACCTGGCCTACTAAAAACCCAATAGATTTTTTATTTCCCTTTTTATAATCATCAACCGGTTTAGGATTTTGTGATAAAACTTCATCTACAATTTTTTCAATGGCAACTGTATCAGTTATTTGAACTAATCCTTTTTCTTTTACAATAGTTTCAGGTGTTTTTTTTGTCTGCCACATTTCACCAAAAACTTTTTTGGCAATCTTAGAAGAAATTGTTCCTTTTTGAATAAGTATTATCATGTCAGCAAGATTTTTTGCTGACACAGGTGATTCACTTATATTCTTATTTTCAGCATTAAGCTCCTTCGCCAAATCACCCATTATCCAGTTTGCAGCTAATTTTGCATCAGCACCTTTATTAGTAACTTCATCAAAATATTCAGCCATTGCCCGTGAAGTCGTAATAATACTAGCATCATAAGCTGATAAACCAAAATCGTTTATTAGTCTAGTACGGCGGGCATCGGGCAATTCTGGTAAATTCTTTTTATAAGCTGCAATTTCTTCATCTGTTGTAATTATAGGAACTAAATCTGGTTCTGGCATATAACGATAATCCTGGGCCTGCTCCTTGGTTCGCATCGATAAAGTAATACCCTTACCATCATCCCATGTCCTTGTTTCCTGAACGATACACCCACCATCTTCAAGAATTTCTTTTTGTCGTTCAATTTCGTAGTCAAGAGCATTTTCCACCATTTTAAAGGAATTTAAATTTTTCATTTCTGCTTTTGTCCCTAATTTTTCTGTTCCTACAGGACGTAAGGAAACATTGACATCAGCACGAAGATTGCCCTCTTCCATTTTACAATTAGATACATCTATATATTCTAATACAGATTTTACTTTTTCCATATAGGCACGAGCCTCTTCGGGAGTTCTCATGTCTGGTTCGGAAACAATTTCAATTAATGGCACACCCGTACGATTATAATCAACATTAGAACTTGCCGAATCTTTTATGGTGTTTCCTGAATGAACTAACTTACCGGCATCTTCTTCCATATGAATCCTTGTTATGCGAATTCGTTTTGTTTTTCCTTTTGTTTCAATGTCGATATAACCATATTCTGCAATTGGCAAATCATATTGAGAAGTCTGGAAATTTTTAGGTAAATCAGGATAATAATAATTTTTTCTGTCAAATTTGCTGTAATTATTTATTTTACAATTAAGGGCAATTCCTGCTTTTATTGCAAATTCTACTACTCGTTTGTTTATAACAGGTAATACTCCTGGTAGTCCCAGACATACAGGACATACGTGCGTGTTTTGCGGGGCTCCAAAGGTCGTAGCACAACCACAGAAAATTTTAGTATTGGTTTTTAGCTCACTATGTATTTCTAAGCCAATTACTGCTTCATAATTTGTCATTATTCCACCCCCGAAAATTTCTTATGAAAATCATTGCTTTGTTCATAAGTATAAGCTGTCTTTATTATAGTTTCCTCGTCAAGTGGTTTTCCAATAATCTGCATTCCTATAGGAAGTCCATCCCTGCTAAAACCACAAGGCAAGGAAATCCCCGGAAGTCCTGCCAGATTAAGAGGAACAGTACATATGTCTTGTAAATACATTTGCAGAGGATCATTTATTATAGATCCTATTTTATAAGCAGGTGTTGGTGCATTAGGTGCAACAATAATATCCACTTTTTCAAAAGCTTTATCATAATCCTCCTTAACCAGTGTACGTATCTTTAACGCCTTCAAATAGTACGCATCATAGTATCCTGCACTAAGGGCATAATTACCAATCATTATACGTCGCTTTACTTCATCGCCAAACTTAGCAGTACGTGTATTGGTCATCATTGCTACAATATCCTCACCTGGCACACGAGCTCCATAGCTAACTCCATCATAACGTGATAAATTGGTAGTTGCTTCTGCTGGAGCAATAAGATAATATGCTGCAATGGCATATTTCGTATGCGGCAGGGATATATTTCTTACTTCTGCCCCCATCGCTTCTAAATCTGAAACGGCTTTTTTTACAGCTGTATAAACTTCTTTATTCATGCCTTCTATGAAAAATTCTTTTGGAATACCAATTTTGAGTCCTTTTACATTTTGTACTAATGATTTTGTATAATCAGGAATGTCTTTTTTTATAGAGGTAGAATCTTTTTCATCATAGCCTGAAATTATATTCAAAATATTAGCACAGTCTGTTACATCACGCGTAAGCGGCCCAATTTGATCAAGCGAAGAAGCATATGCTATCAACCCATAACGGGATACTCTTCCATAAGTTGGTTTCATACCTACTATTCCACAAAAAGATGCTGGCTGCCTTATAGAACCGCCTGTATCAGAGCCCAAGGCCCATGCAGCTAGTCCACTGGCCACAGCTGCTGCTGAACCGCCACTTGATCCACCAGGTACATACTCAGTATTCCAAGGATTATGCGTAGTAAAAAAGGCAGAATTTTCCGTTGATCCACCCATAGCAAACTCATCCATGTTTGTCTTTCCTAATATTATGGCTTTTTCTTTGTTTAATTTTTCCATAACAGATGCATTATAAGGCGGTACGAAATTTTTAAGCATTTCAGATGCACAAGTTGTTTTTGTACCTAACGTACATATATTATCCTTAACTGCTCCAGGCAGTCCTGTCAAAAAATTTATTTTCTTGCCATTAGCTATATCAGCATCAACTGTTTCAGCTGTTTTAAGTGCAGTATCTGACATCTTTGTTATATATGCCCCTATTTTATTGTCAAAACTATTTATACGGGCAATAAAATTCTTCGTCATCTCAACTGCTGTTATTTCCTTATTTTCAAGCATATCATGTAAAACATGTGCTGGTTGTTTATATAAATCCACTTAAATCCCCCTCAAATCATGCTTAATTATAAACTATAAAAAAGTCGAGCAGACATATTATTCAATAATTCTTGGTACCTTAAAATATCCGTCTTCCTTTTCAGGAGCATTAGATAAAGCCGCTTCCCTATCCAATGATGGCTTTACTATATCATCGCGAAATACATTCTGGAGCGGTAATACATGTGCTGTGGGTTTTACATTTTCAGTATCAGCTTTCTGAATCACATCTACATATTCAAGAAAATTATTGAGATCGTTAATGTATTTATCCATTTTATCAGCAGAAACACTGAGCCTTGATAACACAGCTACATTTTCAACATCTTTTTCAGTAACTTTCACTATTGTCACCATCCCATTATTATTACAAACATCATTAATTATATCATATAACACATTAATATTCTTTAAATATCATTTAATCTAATAAACTATACTCATATATTGTTATCAGTATTATTTAAGATTGAAGCAACAACTTCAATTTAGTTTCATCTAAAATTTTTATATTTAATTTCTGCGCTTTTATCAATTTGCTGCCTGCATTTTCACCGGCAATTAAATAATCTGTTTTTTTCGAGACACTTCCAGTTATTTTTCCACCGGCAGCTTCTATCATCGCAGCTGCTTGTGCTCTACTAAAAGAAGACAATGTACCAGTTAATACAAATGTTTTTCCAACTAAACTGCCAGATTGAACTGATTCATTAGTTTCTTCCATGTTCACGCCGGCATTTTGTAATTTTTCCAAAACAATACGATTTTTTTCCTCTTGAAAAAAGCTGAAGATGAGTCCCGCACTTATTGTACCAATATCATTTACTTCCAAAATTTCCGCAACTGAAGCGTTACTAAGAGCCCTTATCCCATGAAAATATCTTATAAGCGCCTGTGCTGCTGCTTTTCCTACATTAGGAATTCCCAATCCTGCCAATAATCTCCAGGGACTATTTTTTTTCGAATCCTCAATTTTCTGCAAAAGTTTATCGGTATTTTTCTCCTTGCCAACTATTCCCTTATCTATAAGATCACTGCGATGCTCTTTTAAATAATATATGTCAGAAATATTATTTATATATTTTTCCGTAATCAGCCTTTTTATATATTTTTCGCCAAATCCCTTTATATCCATAGCATTGCGTCCCACAAAATTTATTAACCGGCCTTCTAACTGGGCAGGACAGTTAATATTAGTACACCGCACATCAGCCGTATTTTCATCACGTACTGCCAAAGCCCCGCATACAGGACAACGGTTGCCTATTTTGAAAACAGGCAGTTCCTTTGTTCTTCGTTTTTTTAATACACAGCGTATTTTAGGTATGATTTCACCTGATTTATATACTCTGATAATATCTCCTACACGAATATCGAGAGAATCTATAAAGTCCTGATTATGCAGTGTAGCCCTTTCTACTGTTGTGCCACATAGCTGTACAGGTTCAAATACAGCTGTAGGAGTAATGCGGCCTGTCCTTCCTACGGATAAATTTATAGCTATAAGTTTTGTATCCTTTTCTTCTGGTGGATATTTATAAGCAATAGCCCAGCGTGGTACTTTAGAAGTAGCACCAAGTTGTTCACGCTGCTTAAGGTTGTTAACCTTTATAACAGCTCCATCTATATCATAAGGCAAATTACCTCTTCGCCGGGCAATTTGCTCTATGGCGTTCCATACTTCTTCTTTTGTTTTGCAAACTGTATATCCATGAATAATGCTTAATCCCTGTTCTTTGAAATAACGGAATGTTTCATCATGATTTACAAATTGCTTTCCCTCTGCCTTTTGCAGATTAAATATAAAAATAGCCAGCTGACGCTCCTTTATTATACTGCTGTCAAGCTGTCTGAGTGTTCCAGCGGCACAATTACGCGGATTAGCGAATAATTTTTTTCCTAATGATAACTGTTTTTTATTCACAGTCTCAAAAGCTTGGCGTGTCATATAAACTTCACCACGGACTTCTAAATAAGGCAGTTTATCAATAAGATTCTTCTTTATTCCCTGTAAATTTAATGCGTTTATCGTTACATCTTCACCCTCAACGATTCCATCACCCCGGGTTATAGCCATTTTTAGCTGCCCATCATAATACCGTAAGGCTAATGATAACCCATCTATTTTTTCTTCCACAACAAATTTACAGCTGTCTAGTTCCTGCTGTAGTGAATCAATAAAATTTTCTACTTCACTACGAGAAAATACATCCTGCAAACTTAACATAGGTACGTCATGTTTTACTAAAATGCCCGCTTTTCGTTTAGCATTTCCGCCAACTCTCTGGGTAGGAGAATCACTTGTTACAAGTTCAGGATTTTCTCCTTCTAATTTCTTTAGCTGCAGCATAAGTTGATCATACTCATAATCAGAGATTTCCGGGGAATCATCATTATAATATAAATTATTATGATAATTTATTTTCCGTCGCAAAGCGTTGATTTGCTTTTTTATATCAGACACAATTACTCTCCTTTTATATTATAAATTAACAATTTATAATCATTCCAAAAGGGCCTTCAAACTAAATTTTAATAAAGATCAACCATATATTATACTTTTTTTATTGGAGCATATTTCTGCATTAATTTTTTTATTCCTAAATCAGGAAAAGCTATTGTAAGCTGAGTTTCTTCTCCGCTGCCGCTTACAGCAACTATCGTTCCTATTCCCCATTTACTGTGTTGTGCTTTATCGCCAGCTTTCCATTTTAAATTCATATCAGGCCTTACAACCGGACCTGTTTTCCCTTTTAAATTAGTTTTAGCAGCGGGTGGTGTCCGAAGATAATTTTTGTTATTCTTTATTTGTTCTTTTTTTACATTAACAAAACCACCAACGTTAGCCATAATCTGGGATTGCTTTTTTTCAACATATTGCGCAGGGATTTCCTGTAAAAATCTGGATGGAGGATACATTACGGTTCTTCCGTATATGGTTCTGCTTTTAGCATTAGTCAAATAAAGTTTCCGCTGTGCCCTTGTTATTCCAACATAACAGGTACGTCGTTCTTCTTCTATTTCTTCTTCATCCATCAGTGTCCGTGAATGGGGAAATAAACCTTCTTCCATTCCGGCCATAAATACTATTGGAAATTCCAATCCCTTTGCTGAATGAAATGTCATGAGAGTAACCTTGTCCTCATCAAAATCAGCATTATCAATATCTGCAACAAGCGAAACAGAATTCAGAAAATTTTCCAATGTAGGTGTTTCAGCGTTTTCCTTTTCAAAATCTTTGGCTACACTTAATAACTCTTTTAAATTTTCGATCCGCGTTTCATTTTCGATTTTTTGTTCAGCCTGAAGTTCAATCATGTAACCTGATTCATCCATTACCTGCTGGATAAACTCATTGACCGGCAATTCCGTCACAGATGCAATCATTTTAAAAATAAATTGTGAAAATGCCGCTAGAGCATTTCTAGCTTTAGTAGTCAATCCCGGTACTATGTCATTACTGGAAATAGCATCAAAAATTCCCATATTATTTGCTTGGGCAAATTCAATTATTTTATTTAAAGTAGTATTTCCTAAACCTCTCTTGGGAACATTTATAATTCTCATAAGGCTTACTGTATCTTCAGGATTAAATATGACTTTTAAATAAGCCATTATATCTTTTATTTCTTTTCGATCATAGAACTTCAGCCCGCCTACCATAGTATATGGAATTCCCGCGCGCATAAGCCCTTCTTCCAATGAACGTGACTGTGCATTTGTTCGATATAATACTGCAATATCATTATAAGAAATATTGAACAGTGTATTTTGCTTTAGCACATTATCCGCGATATAACGAGCCTCATCCCGTTCATTAAACGCTTCATACAAAGAAATCTTATCTCCCTGAGGATTTTCAGTCCACAAGTTTTTAGGCTTGCGATTCAGGTTATTTTGTATAACAGCATTGGCCGCTTCCAAAATATTTTTCGTTGATCGATAATTCTGTTCCAGTTTTATTACCTTGGCTTCAGGATAATCTTTTTCAAAATCCATTATATTTCTTATATCAGCACCACGCCACCCATATATAGATTGGTCGGCATCCCCTACCACACATATATTGCGATATTTTGCCGATAAAATTTTTGTCAATCTATATTGTGCCCCATTGGTATCCTGATATTCATCAACTAAAACATAATGGAACCTTTCCTGATATTTTTCCCGTACTTCCCTACTGTTTTCTAGTAATTCAACAGAGATTCTTAGCAAATCATCAAAGTCAAGAGCATTATTTTCTACTAAATGTTTTTGATACATAGTATATATTTCGGCGGTTTTTTGTTCAAAAAAGTCTCCTGCCTGCACAGTAAAATCCTTTGGCGCAAGCATCATATTTTTCGCATTGGATATTGCTGCCTGAATATTATAGGGACTGTATTGTTTTTCATCGAGATTCAATTCTTTCAGACAATTTTTTATCAAGGTCTGTGAATCTGCTGTATCATAGATAGTAAAATTTTTTTTATATATATTAGTATGTTCTATTTCCCTTCTCAGCATACGGGCACAGAAAGAATGAAATGTGCTGAGCCAAACATTTCTGGCATTATCACCGATCATTTTGTCAGCACGATCACGCATTTCAGCAGCAGCTTTATTAGTGAAGGTTATTGCTAAAATATTATATGGAGATATGCCTTTTTCCAAAAAGTATGCTATTTTGCATGTAAGAACCTTTGTCTTACCCGACCCCGCTCCAGCCATTATCAGCAATGGCCCGTCAACATGTTCAACAGCTTTTTTCTGTACTGGATTTAATCCATCAAATATACCCAAAATAATCTCCCTTTATTCTCTTATATCAATGCAGTAAATTTACTAATTTTTACTATACACACAATTATCCGCTCTTCATTTATTGCCTCAAAATTCAACAGTAATTTAAAGAGCGGACATAATTTGTCAAATAAAAAAATAAACGCTGCCACATTATCAATAGCTAATACAGCAGCGTTTAGTATTAATTATTTATATGTTTCTTAACCGCTTCTGTAAGCTGCGGTATAATTTGTTTTTTACGCGACATAACCCCTGGTAGATAAATCATATTCTGGGAAGAATCCTTATTAAAGGCTTCACCTATAATTGTATTTGGTTTTCCTGTGAATAAAAGATTTGTAGCTTCTTCCAAAATATTTGTGATCATGACCAGACTCATGTCATAATTATCTTTTTTACAAAGTTTATTCATATTTTCCAGTAGTTCATTTTTACGTTTTAAAATATCTCCACTATCCATTACTGAAGTTTGGCTGACAATTATTTTTCTATTTCCCAATTGAAATTCTTTCATGTCATTTTTCACTATTTCCATAGCCGTCATGTTTCCTATATCAGAACCCGCTTTTAAAAGTTCCATCCCATATTCTTCTATATTTACATCAGCTATTTGAGCCAGTTTTTCAGCATTTTCCCTGTCATGCGGTGTACATGTAGGCGATTTGAATAATACTGTATCAGAAATTATGGCAGAGAGCATTAATCCTGCTATTTTTTTTGGTATTGCCACATTATATTGAAAATACATATCGGAAATGATTGTATTAGTGCAGCCAACTGGTGCCTGCCTTGTAAATATAGGCTCACTCGTTTGCATACCACCTAATCGGTGATGATCAATTATTTCCAATACTTGTGCCTCTTCTATACCCTCTATAGCTTGTGTCGGTTCATTATGATCTACTAAAATAAGCTGTGTCTTTTCCGGAACCATAAGTTTGTCACTGCTTACCATTCCTATAACATGCTTATTTTCTATAATTGGATAACTGCGAAATTTTTTCTTTTCCATAACACCTTTTATATCACTAAGCATATCTGTAGGTTTAAAGCATGTAACATTCTTTTGCATAATTTGGCGAACAGGTACACATTGATTTATAAGCCTGGCGCAAATATAAGTGTCATATGGTGTAGATAATAAAATTATATTTTTCCGGCGGGCTTCCTCTATTACATCCGCAGAAATATTGCTACTCCCTGTGATAATAAGACAGGCTATGTTACGTTCTAGACAAGCCTTTAATGCGGTAAACTCTCTATCTCCTACTAAAACAATATCATTTGCTTTGATAAATTTATCTATTGTATGCTGACTGCCATCTGCAATACGTACTTCTCCCTTAATTACTTCGTTTTTATTTCCATCAACAATTATTTGCCCATCAACAACTGATAAAATATTGCTGATTGTTATTTTGGTATTAGAAAAACTCTGCATTCCCAAATCTTCAAAATAACGTCTGGCTAGGTCACTGACCGTAATTATACCGGTTAGTTCGTTTTTGTCTGATAATACTGGTACAGATTTCGCCCCCGTGTCATGAATTAATTTCCCTAATTTTCGTAAATTATCATGTTCATTTACTGTAACATGTGCTTCGGGGATAATATCACTTACGCGAGGATAAACATCTGTAATAAGTTCAGGTGCCTGCATAGCAAAATAACTTAAGGCAAACTCCGTTTCCTTATTAACTTTGCCTGCTCGCGCAGGTATAACGTTTTCTCCTAACGATTTTTTCAAATTTGCATAGCTGATGGCCGAACAAATAGAATCTGTATCAGGATTTCTATGCCCTATTACATATATCGGCTTTTTTTTACGCATAAAAAACACGACCCCCAAATTTTATATAAAAATGATATAATAATATATTTATTGTATATTATTATACAACAAAATAGCCCTATAACAAAAGGTTTATACAAGATTTTTCTTTAAATTAACTTGTTTTACAGTTTTTATGCTATAATCTGATAAAAGAAAAGGAGCAATTTGGTAAATGAAGATAAATATACCCCAGCAATACTTCAGCAAACTTATGCGTGCTATTGTGGAATTTGATCTAATAAATAACAATGACAATATTTTAATCGGTTTATCCGGTGGTAAGGACAGCTTATTTCTGACTTATGCATTAGCTGTTTTACGTGAACGTCTTAATAAAAAATTCCAATTACGAGCAATTACTATTAATCCGTTGTTTACAAATGATTTTAACACATCTACTTTATATGATTTTTGCTGCAAACTCGGAATAAATTACTCTGTTCATAAAGTCAATATAAAAAAAGCCATTACAGACAGCGGAAAAAAACCTTGTTTTACCTGTGCTTATTTTCGCCGCGGGGCAATAAACCGTATTGCTTTGGAAAAAGGATGTAATAAAGTTGCCTATGCCCATCACCATGATGATGCTGTAGAAACATTTTTTATGAATTTATTATACTCAGGGCAAATAAAGACTTTTACTCCTTCCACATATCTTAATAAAACCAAATTGACAGTAATTCGTCCCTTGATTTACTTTCGTGAAAAAGAAACCCGTGATGCGGTAAAGTATCATGGCGTAACACCCCTTGCTTCTCCCTGTCCTATAGACGGCAAAACAATGCGCCAGAACACAAAGGACCTTATCATCAACATGAATAAAAAATATCCTTTTTTTTATGAACATTTATCAGCTGCACTCAGAGAAAACGCCATTGGCAGTTTGTGGCCTGCTGTTTTAAATCGTAAAGAAATGAAGAAAAAATATGATAATTTTATCCAATGAAATGGTCATATTACAGTATATGACATTCTAAATACCTATGATATTTGAAATGAAAATTTTTCTTATAACACACTGATGCAATAAGCATGTGAAAAATCCTTATGTGCTTTATAAGTAATATACAATTTATTTTCGTTTTTTATTTTCGTTAAATTTTATTTCTCAAAAAAGAATTTATTTTCTCTTTGTCAGGTGTTACATATATTGTTTTATTATTAGTAAAAATAACAAATCCCGGTTTAGCTCCAGACGGTTTTTTTACAAATCGGCAGTATGTATAATCTACCGGCACCTTAGAAGAGATTCTTCCCTTAGAAAAATAAGCTGCCAACAGCGCTGCTTCTTTTATTGTTGCAATATCCGGGACGGTACCTTCGGTTTTTACGATAACATGCGAACCGGGTATATCTTTGGTGTGAAACCACATATCATCCGGTTGGGCTGTTTTTAAAGTTAGTTTATCGTTTTGAAAATTATTTTTGCCAATTAATATTGTTATACCGCTGTTTAATAAAAATTCAAAGGGCTTGGAAGGCTGCACTGACATTTTTTTACGTTTTTCTGCTCTCATATAGCCGCCCTTAATCAATTCATTTTTTATGTCAGTCAATTCTGCAATACCATCTGAAGAAACAAGCGCAGCTTCTATTGTAGCAAGATATTCCATATTCTTTTTACATTCGTCAAGCTGTTTAGCTAATATTTTTTGGGCCCGTCGTAATTTGTCATATTTATGATAGTACTTTTGCATATTTTGTAATACGGTCAATTTTCGATCCATTGGTATCTTTATCAGCCCACTGTCTGTATCATATATGTCAGGAACAATAATTTCATTATCAGCATGATCTTTAAACTCATACTGATAAGTCATAATATTGTCCGCTTTTATTTTTTCATCAGCTGCATTTTGCGAATGATGCCATTCCTTCAGCAGTTTTTTTTCTTTACCACTTTGCTTATTAAGCTCATTGGCTGCTATTTTTTTTAATTGCTCTTTCATTGGGGAAACATAATCATCAACTAATTTATGCGCATTTTCCAGCATTTGACTCATTGTTACAAATTTCTGGCTGATATATGGAGAAAAACCATCTAAAGGGAATGCTGCCATGGCAATGATTTTATTATTGTCATTTGTTATTAGTGTCGGGACAAAATCCTTGTCATAATAAATCTTAACAATTTCCTCTATAGCCTTGGATAATGATAAATAATCATTATCATCAAGTTTTTCTACTGTGATATCAAGGGGAAGTCCTGCCAAAAATAATAATTCTTTTACTGTCACTGGACCAAAACCGTCTCCTGCATTTAAAACAGCTTTATATAATTTTTCCGCAGTATTTTCTTTTATCAGGGTAATAAACTGATTTATATCAGTGAGGACATTAATGCTATTTTGCTTCGGCGGAGTAAAATATTCCTGCTGCGGTAAAACAGTACGGACACGGCTACTATTTGTTCCCACACGACGTAATGAATCTATTATAATATTATTTTGAGTAAGTATAATGTTACTATACTTTCCCATTAATTCCACATAAATTTTCTTTGTTACTAACAATCCGCCAGTTCCTAAACTGTCCACTTCTATAACTGCAATTCGATCCAATCCCACCTGATAAATTTTGGCAATCCGCCCACCTTCAAGCTGTTTTCGTAAAAGCATACAAAAAGCAGGTGGTTCAGGTGGATTTTCCGGTGATTTATTTACAATAGTCATAGAAGCAATACGTGGATCTATAGAAATATGTAAAATATGTGTTACACCCGGTAGTCGCACAGATATATATACATCTGATCTGCGTGGCTGACTAATTTTATCGATACGTCCTCCGCTCAATAAATTATTAAGTTCGTATATAACTGCATAAAGAGAAAAACCATCAATTCCCATAAAATTATGCCTCATTTCTTAAAAAATATAAAATAATATCAGTAAACTATAGATGAATAATAGTAGATTGAGTATAGCATTTTAGTAAAATATGGTCAAATAATGCTGATGTAGTCTTGCATTAATCTACAATAAACGATAAAATAGCAATAATAATTTCTTAATTTACCTAATTAAAATAAAAAAGGATGAGAAAAATTGAAAATTATAAAACAAGCTGAACAAAAAACATATGGACGCAGTGCAGAGTTAACCACCAGTGTTGCCAGCATAATAAAAAACGTACGACAAAATGGTGATTCTGTTTTAAAAGAATTAAGTAAAAAATTTGATAAAATAGACCTTCCGTCTTTAAAAATTACAAAAGAACAGATAAAAAGAGCCTATGACCAAGTAACACCTGAAACCATAAAACAATTAAAATTTGCTGCCGAGCAAATTTCATTTTATGCGCAAAAACAAATGGACTGTCTGCAAGAACTAAAAACTCCCAGCAAAATTGCTGGTGTTACTTTAGGGCACAAACTCATTCCAGTAAAATCATGTGGAGCCTACGTCCCTGGAGGCAGATATCCCCTTCCTAGTACAGCACTAATGTTATCAATTCCTGCTAAAATTGCCGGAGTAAAAAGAATAGTTGCTGTAAGTCCAGCAACAGGAAAATACGGAACAATTCATCCTGCTGTATTAGTGTCCATGGACATAGGCGGTGTGGATGAAATTTATTGTGTTGGCGGAGCGCAGGCTGTTGCCGCATTGACTTATGGCACAAAAACTATACGCCCGGTAGATATGATCGTAGGACCTGGCAATAAATTTGTAACCGAAGCCAAACGACAAGTATTGGGAGAAGTAGGTATAGATAGTCTTGCTGGTCCAAGTGAGGTGCTTATTATTGCCGATGGAACCACTAACCCTGAATACACAGCAATAGATTTACTGGCCCAAAGTGAACATGATCCCAGTGCCAGAGCTACATTAATAACCACGGATTCAAATTATGCTCAGAAAGTACAAGAAAAACTAGAAAGTTTTGTAAAAGACTTGTCTACAGGAAAAACTGCTTATAAATCATGGCAGGACAATGGCATAATAATTCTTGCTGATGATAAAAACGAAATGGTGAACATTGCCAATGAAATGGCTCCTGAACATTTGGAAGTACAGACAGCAGATAGTATTGAGCTAAGTAAAAAATTAGTTAACTATGGATCACTGTTTATCGGAGAATATACACCTGTAGCTTTTGGTGATTATTGCTCCGGGACAAATCATACATTGCCCACGATGCGTACTGCCAGATATTCTAATGGTGTATATGTAGGTACATTTATAAGAACATTATTTTATCAGCATATAACTAAAACAGGCTGTAGAAATCTTTCTAATGCCTGTATGCATTTAGCAGAAGTAGAAGGTCTTATGGCACATAAAAAATCTGTGTCAGTAAGACTTAATGATAAATAAGTTTTTTGTATTTCACAATATGTAATAATAAAATAACTTGTTAAAAACATATATGTTGCATTAAATTAAAATAGATATTACAATTATTGTGTATGACTATAAGGTCAGGAGGGTCTAATATGCAATTTAACTTTACTAAATGGCAGGGATGCGGTAATGATTTTGTTCTTGTTAATGGATTGACAAAAGATATAATATCTATTCAGCAACAAGTTTCAGCAATCTGTAACCGGAGTTTTGGTGTTGGTGCTGATGGTGTGATTTTTATTCTGCCATCGCAAAAATGTGATTTTCGTATGCAGATATTTAACTCTGATAGCTCTGAAGCTGAAATGTGTGGTAATGGAATACGCTGTTTTGCCCGTCATGTATATGAATGTGGGTTGACAGATAAATCATCAATAACAGTGGAAACTAAAGCCGGGATTATAAAACCCCAGTTAATTTCCTGTGATTCAAAAGAAAACTTAGTAAAAGTAAACATGGGTAAACCTATTTTAAAGGCCAATGAAATTCCTGTGTCAGGTTTTTCCGATAACCATATTATTTCTGAATCAATAACTGTTGATAATAAACAATTTAAAATCACATGTGTATCTATGGGAAATCCTCATTGTGTTGTTTTCGTTGATAATATCGCTGATGTAGATATAAAAAAATGGGGTCCTGTTATAGAAAAATATAAAATTTTCCCTAATAAGACTAATGTTGAATTTGTCGAAGTCATAAATCGTTCAACACTCCGTATGCGTGTATGGGAACGTGGTGCAGGTATCACCCTTGCATGCGGTACAGGTGCCTGTGCAACTTTGACTGCCGCTGTATTAAATAATCTCTGCGAAAAAACAGCAGCGGTTAATTTAGACGGGGGAACTTTATCTATCGAATGGAATGAAACTGATGGCAGCATTTATATGACAGGTCCAGCAAAAAAAGTATTTGAAGGTATATATTATAGTGAATAATTTAAAAACAGAAAACTTGGATATACGCAGTATGACGGGCTTTGGAACAGCTGTCTGCGAAAAAGAAAATTATAAAATAAGTATTGAGATAAAATCAGTCAACAACCGCTATAAGGATGTTTCTTCTCATTTACCACTGGGGCTTCGTTCTCTAGAAACTATAATCAATGATCATTTAAATAAATATTCTTTACGTGGTAAAATTGATATTTATATCAATTTTACTGATAATACCGGTGACAGTAATTCTTTATTGATTGATAAAGATCTTGCACTTGCTTATTATAATGCATTAAAGGAATTATCCACTGCAATAAATAAACCGGACAAAAATATCATTCCTGACAGCCTGTCTTTTTCCGAACTGATAAAGTTTTCGGCTTATCCTGGTATATTAGTAAAAGAAGATAAATTTCCTAACATAAAAGATCTTCAAAGTGACTTTACAAAAACATTTGATACTGCGCTAGAACTATTTATTAAAATGAAATTAAATGAAGGCAAAAACCTTTGTAAAGATATACTATACCGCGTTGAAATAATTTACAAAAAAACTGATCAGCTATGTGAATTAGCACCAGCAATAGTTGAAAAATACAGGCAGAATTTGGTAGCTGCACTAGGTGAATATCTTACTGCTAACTCCATAGATCAGACACGCATTATTCAAGAAACAGCTATTTATGCTGAAAAAACAAATTACACAGAAGAAACTACCCGATTAAAAAGCCATCTAACCCAGTTTAAAGAGACTATTCAAAATGGCGGCAATATTGGCCGAAAATTAGATTTTATTGTCCAGGAAATGAATCGGGAAATTAATACTATTGCCTCAAAAGCAAATTCTGCTAAGGCCGGACAGCTTGTTGTCGATGTAAAAGGTGAAATTGAAAAAATCCGTGAACAAATACAAAATATTGAATAATATATGATTATAAAACACCTGCAAATTCGTAAAAGACCGCTATAGAAGTGAACACTACGGATATTTTAGTGAATTCACCTGCAGGAAAATTAAATCATAGGAAAGGCTGGCTTTTATGAGTATTAAATTAATTAATATTGGCTTTGGCAATATCGTTTCTGCAAACAGAGTAATTGCTATTGTCAGTCCGGAATCTGCACCTATCAAACGGATTATTCAAGAGGCACGTGAAAAAGGGATGCTGATTGATGCTACCTATGGAAGACGTACACGCGCCGTAATAATTGTTGATAGTGATCATGTAATTTTATCTGCTATTCAACCTGAAACAGTAGCTAATCGTATAATTGATGATAATGTTGAAATAGTAAAGGATAAAGATAAATAATATGTCCAAAAAAGGAAATTTAATCATTATTTCAGGTCCTTCCGGTACGGGTAAAGGTACTGTCTGCAAAAAATTATTAATGAAAAATAAAAATGTTTTTTATTCAATTTCAGCTACTACGCGAAACCCCAGACCCAATGAAAAAAATGGCCGTGAATATTGGTTTACAAGCAAAAGTGATTTTGAGAAAATGATCAAAGAAAACAAGCTTTTAGAATGGGCTAATGTTTATGGAAACTATTATGGCACGCCACTTGATAAAATAAATGACCTGCGCATAAAAGGCATAGATGTCTTGCTGGAAATAGATACTCAAGGTGCATTGTCTGTCATGCGAAAAATATCACATGGCGTGTTTATATTTCTTCTGCCTCCTTCCTTAAAGGAATTGAAACGAAGAATTTGCGGACGAGGTACAGAAACAAAAGCAGTTATCGAAAGACGCTTTGGGGCAGCTGTTGGTGAAATAGAGTTGGGAAAACGTTATGATTATATTGTTATAAATAGAAATATTAATCATGCGGTAGAACAAATAAATGCTATAATAACTGCTGAACATTGTAAAACAAATAACAATTTAAAAATTCTTGACAGAGTAAAAAATGAGGAGATATGAATATGGATATAGTAAATCCGTCAATGGATGAATTGATGCCAAAAGTTGATAGTAAATATACTCTTGTTGTTCTAGCATCTAAACGTGCTCGTCAACTTTTGGATGGGGCAAAAGTAA
The DNA here is from genome assembly GCF_015732155.1 of Pectinatus sottacetonis. Classification (NCBI taxonomy): domain Bacteria; kingdom Bacillati; phylum Bacillota; class Negativicutes; order Selenomonadales; family Selenomonadaceae; genus Pectinatus; species Pectinatus sottacetonis. The sequence continues at coordinate 2,547,731 of NZ_WIQK01000001.1, read as the reverse complement.
AAGCGGAAAAAACATCAACTAAAAATGTCACAAATGCTTTAGAAGAAGTAGCTGAAAACAAAATAACATATCAACGCGTAAAAAATGGGATAAAATAATGTTAAAAGGGAAAAATATATTATTAGGAGTCTGCGGTGGTATTGCAGCTTATAAAGCAGTTGAAGTGGCAAGCAGTCTGAGAAAAAAAGGCGCACATGTCGATGTTATTATGACTGATGCAGCAACTAAATTTGTTACGCCCTTGACATTTCAGGAAATAACGGGAAATCCGGTCAGTTTTTCCATGTGGGAAAAAGTGCATACATGGAATGTTGAACATATTGCTTTAGCTAAAAAGGCAGATCTTATATTAATTGCTCCAGCTACAGCAAACATTGTTGGCAAAATTGCTTCAGGAATTGCTGATGATATGCTTTCTACTACACTCATGGCATCTACTGCTCCCATTTTTTTAGCTCCGGCAATGAACACGAATATGTATAATAATCCTATTTTCCAGCATAATCTGAAACTACTACAGGATATTGCCCATTATAATATTATCCCGGCAACCACTGGCCATTTAGCATGTGGCAACGCCGGCATAGGGCGTTTTCCCGACCCAGCTGATATAATAGAAATAATTGAAAAATTTTTAGGACAGAAAAAAGATTTAATTGGTAAAAATATTCTGATTACTGCTGGAGGAACACGTGAACCAATAGATCCAGTCAGATATATAGGTAATCGTTCTAGTGGAAAAATGGGCTATGCACTGGCCGAAGAAGCTGCTAGGCGGGGAGCAAAAGTTACTCTGATTTCTGGACAAACATCACTAACTGTTTCTTCTTCTATTGAACTTATAAAAATAGAAACAGCAAAACAAATGCAGCAATATGTTGAAGAAAAATTTACTGACAGTGATATTATTATTATGGCTGCTGCTGTCGCTGATTATTGTGTATCAAAGGTTGCTGAACAAAAAATAAAAAAAGCTGCTAATAATTTTACTATCAATCTTGTAAAAAATCCTGATATTTTATTAAATTTAGGAAACAAGAAAAATCCTGGACAAATTCTTGTAGGGTTTGCTGCCGAAACACAGAATCTTATAGAATACGCTCAAGAAAAATTAAAACGTAAAAACCTTGATATGATCATTGCCAATGATGTAAGTAAAAGTAATGCCGGATTCAACTCTGATACAAATATAGTAAAGATAATTACCAAAAATAAATCCGTAGAAGACATACCATTAATGAAAAAAACAACACTTGCTGGTATTATCCTTGATAAAATCCAAGTAATGGAAAACAGTTGACATTTATTATCAAAGAGAGTATTATATAGCAAGAAAAAAGAATAGAAACTCATCAAGAGCAGTGGAGGGACAGGCCCCATGAAACTGCGGCAACCATTGATTTTATCAAACGGTGCTAATTCCTTTAGGTTTTACCTATGAGATGAGAGTAGGCATTTAAAAGCTCTCTTTCATTGAGAGCTTTTATTTTTTTATTGTATCAAATTTTTTATTTTGGAGGAAGAAAATGGCTCAAAAACGTATACTATTCACATCAGAATCAGTTACAGAAGGTCATCCTGATAAAATTGCTGATCAGATTTCTGATAGTATTTTAGATGCAATTTTAGAACAGGATCCCCAGGGACGCGTTGCCTGTGAAACTCTTATTACCACAGGCCAAGTTCATGTAGCTGGAGAAATATCCACTAAATGTTATGTAGATATTCCTAAAATAGTTCGCAGCAAAATAAAAGAAATTGGTTATACACGAGCTAAATATGGCTTTGATGCATCAACCTGTGGTATATCAGTTTCTATTGATGAACAATCTCCCGATATCGCGATGGGCGTAAATGAAGCCCTTGAAGCAAAAGAAGGAAAAATGGAGGCTGAAGATGCTATCGGTGCTGGTGATCAGGGCATGATGTTTGGTTATGCAACTAATGAAACACCAGAATATATGCCATTTCCTATAGCTATGGCTCATCGTTTATCACGCCGTCTGGCAGAAGTTCGTAAAACCGGGGAATTAAAATATTTGCGTCCTGACGGTAAAACCCAGGTAACTGTTGCTTATGAAAACGGTCGTCCCGTGCATATAGAAGCCATTGTAGTTTCAACACAGCATGGTCCTGAGGTTTCTCTGGAAACCATAGAAAAAGACATAAAGGCAAAGGTAATTAATCCTATTGTACCTATTGATATGATAGATGAAACTACTAAATATTTTATAAATCCTACTGGTAAATTTGTCATTGGCGGACCGCAGGGTGACTGTGGACTTACCGGACGTAAAATAATTGTTGATACATACGGTGGCATGGCCCGTCACGGCGGCGGGGCTTTTTCGGGAAAAGATCCAACAAAAGTCGACCGTTCTGCTGCTTATGCTGCTCGTTATGTAGCTAAAAATGTTGTAGCTGCAGGCTTAGCAGATAAATGTGAAATACAGCTGGCTTATGCTATTGGCGTGGCCTATCCGGTATCTATTATGGTTGACACCTTTAATACAGCTAAAATTTCAGAAGAAAAAATTTCTCAAATTATAAATGATAATTTTGATCTGCGTCCAGCCGGAATAATAAAGATGCTCGATCTGCGTCGTCCTATATATGCCCAAACAGCCGCTTACGGTCATTTTGGCCGCACCGATATAGATCTTCCCTGGGAACATACTGACAAGGCAGCTATATTAAAAACTGCCGCCGGCCTGTAATCAGATAAATTTCCATAAAATACTCCTTGACAATAATTTTTTTGTTAAGGAGTATTTTTATTATCCTTAATAAATCTTGTTTCTGCAATAAGAATATGATTATGTTATAATTATAATGGTGATTTAAAATATGAAAAAAGCAGCCGATATTTTTATAAATATCCCGGTAAAAACTATTGCAAAAAGTTTTACGTATATAATTCCCACCCAATTTAAATTTGTCCAAAAAGGATGCCGGGTTGTTGTCCCATTTGGTCCGAGAAAGATAGAGGGATTTGTTGTTAATATTTATTCAATAGATCAAAAACCATCGAACCAGCCTTTGAAAGAAATTGCCGATGTAATTGACACAGAACCATATTTTACAAACAAGATCCTCCAAACTGCTCAATTTATAGCTGACTTTTATCTTTGTTCATTCGGTGAAGCGTTGCGCCTATTTATTCCTGGCAAAAATAGCATAAAACTACGCCGTATATATAAGACTGTTCCTGTCAAAAAACTGCTGTCCGGACAGGAAAAGCTAATATATGATTTTATAAGTTCTCATCCTGGCAGTGATCTCAAACAGATACAAACTTCTTTTTCCGACAGAGATATAGCTATTTCTATGAAATCCTTACTAGAAAATGGTTCAGTAATCTATGACTATTCTTATAAAAACAGAACTAAAAAAATATATGAAAATTATATACAGATAAATAAAAATATTGTCACTCCAGAACTTTTAAAAAAAATTTCCCGAAAAAGAAAGCAAAAGGAAGCTTTAGAGTTCTTATCAGATGGCAAACTGCATAATATCAATGAACTTTACAATAATAATTTTTCCCGTAACATTATAAAAGCACTACTAACTGATAATTATATACTTTTAATAAAAAAACAGATTTTTCGCAACAGTTATTGCCATATTATCGCGCGCGATGATAAAAAAATAAATCTAACTACAGAACAACAGGCTGTTATGAATACTATAAATCCATTCATCAGCCAAAGTACTGCTAAAACTTTTTTATTACATGGTGTTACTGGCAGCGGAAAAACTCAGATTTATATTGAAACGGCTCGTAGTGTCCTATCAAAAAATAGACAGGCCTTAATTCTCGTACCAGAAATAGTACTGACTGGACAACTGGTCTTTTCTTTGAAAAAATATTTTGCCGATGAAGTAGTCGTGATCCACAGCCGGCTTACAATCAGTGAACGCAATGATGCTTTCACCCGTATTCGGACAAACAATGCTCGAGTCATAATCGGCGCCCGTTCGGCTATTTTTGCTCCATTTGCTGATTTGGGACTTATCGTGATGGATGAAGAACATGATGCTTCATACAAACAAGATGAATCACCCCGATACCACACTCGTGATATTGCCGAAAAAATGTCGCAGCTTTATAATGCTGTTTTAATTTTAGGCAGTGCTACTCCATCTATAGAAAGTTATTTTAACGCTATAAAAGGGAAATACACCCTTTTGACTATGCCGCATAGAATAGATAACCGGCCGCTGCCTCAAATAAAATGTATTGATATGAGGGAAGAATTAAAACTGGGAAACCACCATATTTTATCCCGACCACTTGCCGCACTCATTGAAAATACATTAACGCAAAAGCAACAGATTATTATTATGCTAAACCGGAGAGGATATTCAACTTTTGTGATGTGCCGCTCCTGCGGCTTAGTGATAAAATGTCCCCAATGCGGTCTGCCACTGGTCTATCATCGGGGTAATTATCTACAATGCCACCATTGTGATATAAGAATGAACGTACCGGATGTCTGTCCTTCGTGCCAAAGCCATTATATAAAGTATTTTGGCTCTGGTACTGAAAAACTAGAACAAGAATTGAAAGAAACTTTTCCTGATGCCCGCGTGATTCGGCTTGACCGTGATACCACTGGCAAAAAAATGGCGCAGCAAAAAATACTTACTGCTTTTAAAACAGGTAATTACGATATTTTACTCGGTACCCAAATGGTAGCTAAAGGACATGATATTCCTAATGTTACAGCAGTCGGTATAATAAGTGCTGATGCCAGCCTTAATATGCCGGATTTTCGTGCACCAGAAAGGTGCTTCGGCCTCATTACTCAGACAGCCGGCAGGGCAGGACGGGGAAAATTCAAGGGTCATGTAATAGTTCAAAGTTATAATCCTGATCATTATGCAGTTTTAGCAGGAATCAAACAAAATTATGATGAGTTTTATAATCACGAATTGAAACTCCGCCGAGAATTATTTTATCCGCCTTTTGCAAAACTTATAAAATTAACTATTCAAAATGAGCAAGAAATAATGGCATTAAAAAAAGCCGATAAAATACGAAATCTGTTTAAAGAAAACTTTACCGATAGTAATAACTATCAAATAATCGGGCCAGCGCCGTCAGTAATAGCTAATTTTCGTGGAATATACCGATTTAATCTGCTGATAAAAACTACTGACCAGATCGAGGTATGTTTATTTCTACGCAAGCTCAACCTGGATACTGATAAAGAAGTTAAAATAGATATAAATCCGTTAAATACAATGTGATTTGTGTTTTTTCCCGTACAATGATAGAATTATTAGAGAAATATATGGAGATGATAATTAAATATGTCAGCACTAGAAATAAAAAAAATTGGCTCGCCCGTATTGAAACAAAAAGCTGAAACAGTGGAAAAAATTGACAGCACTATAAGAAGGCTGCTTGATAATATGGCTCAAACAATGTATGATGCTGATGGAGTAGGATTAGCCGCTCCACAAGTAGGAATTTCCCAAAAAGTTATCGTTATTGATATAGGTAATGGATTAATCGAATTGATCAATCCTGAAATTGTCCGTAAAAGCGGCAGTATGACAGGTATAGAAGGTTGTTTGAGTGTCCCCGGAATGAGCGGTCAGGTTGAGCGTTTTGCTGATGTATCAGTAAAATTTCTCAATCGTCGTGGCAAACAGCAGCGCATAACAGCTAAGGGAGATCTACTCTCTCGTTGCCTACAGCATGAAATTGACCATTTAGATGGCATATTATTTGTGGATAAGGCACTTTCCCTAGTTAAAGAGGGAGATAAAAATGCCTAAATTTAGAGCTATTTTTATGGGAACACCAGATTTTGCTGTTCCCTGTTTGGCAAAATTATGCGAAATATGCAATGTTGTCACAGTAATAACACAACCTGACAAAAAAAGAGGCCGTGGACAAAAACTAACCCCTTCTCCAGTAAAGACATTTGCCTTGGAACATAATATTCCTGTTTTACAACCAGTAAAAATAAAAGAATTTTCTTTTGTAAAAAAACTAGCGGATTTAAAACCAGATATAATTATTGTCGTAGCTTTTGGTCAGATTTTATCGCAAGCTATACTTGATATTCCACCTAAAGGATGTATCAATGTCCATGCTTCACTACTGCCTCGTTACAGAGGTGCCGCTCCTATTCACTGGGCAATTATCCGCGGTGAGAAAGAAACCGGCGTAACTACTATGTATATGGACGCCGGCCTTGATACCGGTGACATAATCTTAAATGATAGTATACAAATTACCGATGACATGACTACAGAAGTTTTGCATGATAAACTTATGATTATGGGAGCAGCTCTTCTGGATAGAACAATAAAACAGATTGAAACTGGTACAGTCCAAAGAAAAGCACAGGATGATGCATTATCTACTTATTCTCCACTACTGAATGATACAACCTGTCGTATTGAATGGAAAAAATCTGCTTTATCTATCCATAATCAGGTACGTGGTCTTAATTCGTGGCCAGTTGCTTATAGTATATTGGAAGGTAAAAAAATTAAAATATGGCAGACGGCCTTATCTGAAGAAAATTTTCTTCATCCGGGAGAAATAGTCAGAATAACTAAACACGGTTTTCTTGTTGCTGCTGAAACGGGTTCTATAGAAATTTTAGAATTACAGGCACCTAATAAAAAAAGGATGAGTGCCAGGGATTATATTAATGGACATAAACTCACTCTGCCTTTAACATTTGAATAAAAAATTGCCCATAATCGTAATTATGGGCAATTTTTTATTCAAATGTTAAAATATAGCATGTCCTTGAGCTGTATTCATATCTATTCCCATTATTTTAAGCATTGTAGGAGCTTCATCTACCTGAGCCACGCCTTCTATAATATTTCTAGGCAATGTACTGTTATGAATAATGAAACATGGCTTTTCGCCTCGTTCCGGCAAATGCCCATGTGTTGATAAAGATGATTTGTAATCATCACTGTTACATTCCAGCACCAGTTTATCAGTTCGATTACTAAAAGCATAAAAATCAGCTGCTTCAACAACGAATGCAAAATTTCCTGTCAAATGTTCTTTTTTATATTCATCTGGATTCATTATTTCATTTATATATCCAAGGTTTTTAACATATTTTAATATATTATAAATCTTGTCCTTGACAGTTTCATCCTTGATAAATATATGTGCACTAATACCGCAGGACTGAGCATAAGCTGACCATTTTTCTATACGACCATTATCATCAAGTTTAATGAGTCCGCTTTCTTTAAATAAATAATTAAGACAAATATCATGGTTGACCGGCATTTGTCCATGATCCCCAATTAATACAAACGTTGTTTCTTCATAGATACCTGCTTTTTTATAAGCTTCCAGAAGTATGCCCAGCCACTCATTATGAAATTTAAGGGCAAGATTAACCTCCTTTGCATGAGTGCCGTAAACATGACGATAATGATCCAATGTCGTTATATGCACTGCCAAAAAGTCAGGCGTATATTCAGTCACAATTTTTGCCGCAGCTGCTGTTGCAAAGAGATCCTGTTCGGGATATAGTTTCCAATTCCTGATATATTTAAATTCATTATATATCTCTTTTATATTTTTACTACAGTATTTTTCCATAGGATCTTTTTCATATCTATCTGGACTCCATATTTCAGGAATGCAGTAATCAGCTGGTGCTCCTGCACTAACCGGCCACATTATCAATGCTGTGGTCTTTTTTTTCTGCCGCAGATAATCAAGCATTGTGGGAACCTTTATATCTTTATAATACCAATTCCAAAACTTATTATCAGAAAATGGATCTAATTTTTCATTGTGGGTAATTCCCGTCTTTTCTGGATAACAGCCGCTTATTACTGATGCATGACAGGGATAAGTCAGTGTTGGATATACGCAACGGATATCGGGACAAATAACACTATCAGCGAATATCTCCTGAAAATTATTTAAGTTATTGCTATATTTCATATCAGATGTAAAAAATGAGTCAATGCAGATCAATGCTAATTTGTTTTTCATTTTATCCTCTTATTCTTATATACGAATCACTGGTTTAAAATAGCATTACACTTAGCCACTATAGAATCAATTGTTTCTTTAATATTTACATTGCTGGTGAATATTTTATCAAGGGTATTAGTGTAAATTTTTAACATTTCTGTATAATGAGGATTAAATGCTCTTCTATGTCCATATTTTAGCTGATCCACAGCCGTTTTATATTGGGGATGCTTTTTATATAATTCCACTATCTGTGGGTCATTTGCAATACTTTTACGTGTTGGCAGATAGCCTGTTTTTATATGGGATTTTACAGCTTCTTTCGGGCTGGTCATAAATTTTATAAATTCTGCTGCTGCTTCTTTTTGTTTCTCATCAAGCGTATTTGTCATCACCAAGTTACAACCACCAGTCGGTACAGAATTAACTGTATTTTTGGGAATAAAAGCTGTTCCAATTTCAAAACCATTTTGCTTAGAAATAGCTAAATCATTTGAAATATCAGAAGTAGAATCAATGTGCATAGCCAATTGTTGATTAAAAAATGCTGTATTTACATTGTCGGATGCGTTATCGCCATTATAATATTTAAAGTTATTATGCTGTTCACCATCACGATAAAAATTATATAATTTCATAGCTGCACTGCTGTTAAATGTAACAGATTTTTCATCTTTACTAAGTACAGTTGCTCCTGTACAACCCAGCATTGCTTCTATATGCCACGGATCAGTTTCAAAACCATAACCAATAACACCGATATCTGCCAATTTTTTGGCATCTTCAGCTAGTTCTTGCCATGTTGCTGGTCCGTGATCAGGATCTATACCTGCTTTTTTAAATAATGTCTTATTATAATATAAAATAGGAGTTGAACGCAGATAAGGAATACCATAACATTTTTCATCAATATATGAGTTTCCCATTAATCCGGGATAAAAATCGGCAAGATCTTCCTTGCTGAACCATTTATCAAGCGGTACAAGCATATTGGCTTTGGCAAATCTTCCCATACTAGAAATTTCAATAACCGCCACTGCCGGTGCATTTTTTGCCGCAAAAGCTGCTTGAAGTTTATTTTGCAAATCATCATATGTTCCTTGATATTCAGCTGTAACATGTATATGTTTTTCTTTTCCCACTGTATCATTGAATTCTTTGACACGTTCCTTGTTATTTTCGGCAATTTTATCCTGCCATGCATACCAATATTTTAACTGAACCTCACCATTCTTTCCACTGCCTACAGTTGTGCTAAAACCACAGCCGGTAAAAGCGGCAAGCGAAACCATTGCCATTGTTACGGCTGCTATCTTTTTTAAATTCATTTTAACCTCTCCCTTTATTTACTGCCAAAGTATGTAAATGCTCTGATTATTTGCTTCTGTGCTAAAATAAAAACAATTATTATTGGTAATATCAGCATAACATTACCTGCCATTAATATATTATAATGAATCCCCGATTCCACCTGCCGTAGAGCTGCTATTCCTACAGGAAGCGTCCTTACAGCATCGTTTGTTGTCATAACCAAAGGCCAGAAGTAGTCATTCCAAACATCAATGAATGTAAGCATTCCTATGGTTATCAAAGTTGGTCGGGCAAGCGGCAGAAAAATCTTTGTAAGTATCCTGTATTCACTGGCTCCATCCAATTTCGCTGCCTCTATCAATTCATGTGGTACCTGCTTAAAAGTTTGTCTCAGCATGAATATACCAAAGGCATTAGAAGCAAATGGCAGAATAAGTGACCAATAAGAATTTATCATCCCCCAATTACTAAACATGATAAAAACAGGCAAAAACGTCAGCTGCACAGGAATCATCATTGTAAGCATTGTCATTCCAAAGAAAAAACTACGACCTTTAAAATTATATCGGGCAAAACCATATGCAGCCGGTACAATAGTAAGCATCTGAAGAATAAGAATGGTCACTGTAACTACTAATGAATTTTCAATAAACTGTAGAAAAGGAATAGCCTTAAAAGCATCAACATAATTCTGGAAAAGGAATGTATCTGGAAATAATTTAGGCGGAAAAACCATCGTAGCACCCAGTGTTTTAAAAGAAGTTATAAAAAGCCAGTAAAACGGAAAAAAGAAAATCAAAAATAATATTATATTCACTATGCAACGTAATAAACGGACTGATATCAATTTTATCGTCATATAAATTCTCCTACTCAGCAATAATGTATTTTATTGGCAAGTGACTTGAAGTAGAGTATAGTAAACAACCCTATTATTACGAGTAGCACGACAGCAATAGTAGAAGCTTCACCTATTTTATAAAAGTGGAATCCCTGCTCATAAATATAATAAACAAGCGTATTTGTCGCATTCTGCGGACCGCCGCGCGTAATAATCTGGATCGTTTCAAACACCTTAAAAGATGCAATAATATCAACGATTACTAAAAAAAACAGTGTGGGTGATATCATAGGAAAAGTTATTTTAGTAAATGTTTTATAAACAGAAGCATTATCAAGCGCTGCTGCTTCGTACAAATATGGTGGGATAACCTGCATTGCTGCCAGGATTATCAACGTATTATATCCTACTGTTTTCCAGATTGATATTAATGACAGCGAAAACATGGCAATATGAGGATTCCCCAGCCAATCTATCTTATCAATTCCTACAAAGGAAAATATATAATTCAGCAATCCCAAATCACTATTCATCATCCACATCCATAAAAAAGCTACCGAGGCTAGTGAAACAACATATGGCAAAAAAATGATACTTTGTAAAAAAATGCTTACCTTACTTTTATTATTTAAATAAACAGCCAGCAGCATCGCGAAAAGTATGGAAAATCCTACAGTGCATACAGTATATATTCCGGTATTCTTCAACACCTTGTAAAATACCGGATCAGCAAACAAACTCAGATAGTTGCCTAATCCTGCAAAAATCACATTAGGTGATATAAGATTCCACCTATAAAATGATAAATTTATCATAGAAAATAAAGGATATATATTAAATATAATAAATACAAGTAGTGCTGGAGCAATAAATAAATATGGCTTTATTTTCATAAACGTGAACTCATCAGCCACAATTATTGATGCGGTTTTTTTCTCTGTCAAAAAAGTGGCAGTCTGATTCTTCGACATATATGCTAACCTCCTTATTCATCGGTATGATTTGCGTTAAAAACGTTTTAAAAGCTATAACTCCCTGATTTGTCTTTAATCTATAAACAATTTCACTGCCAAAATATTCATGTGTAACAATAGTGCCATGAAAACATAAATCGCCTTTTTGATTTTTTTCCAACTTTACCTTTGACGGTCTGAATCCCATATAACTCGCATCTTGAGGAAAAACTCTATCCCCAGAAAATGAGTCACAGTTTAATATATTCATTGCCGGTACACCAATAAATTGTGCCGTAAAAATATTTTTAGGCTGGCTATAAATATTCTCAGGTGAAGACTCCTGCTGGATAACACCATTATTAATAAGCACTATTTTTGAGGCCATGGACATCGCCTCAACCTGGTCATGCGTAACATAAATAAAGGTCGCATCTAGCTTATTATGCAGATCAATAAGTTCTGTGCGCATTTGGTTGCGTAATCGTGCATCCAAGTTGGATAATGGCTCATCCATCAAAAACACATCTGGTTTTTTTACCATAGCACGGGCTACAGCCACTCTCTGTCTTTGTCCTCCAGATAACTCGCTGGGATACCGCCGCAAAAAATCTCCCAAACCCACAGTTTCAGCCACTTCCTTTATCCGTATTGTTCTCTCTGCTTTTTCTACTTTACGGTTTATAAGACCAAATTCAATATTTTCCTTAACAGTCATCGTGGGATATAATGCATAATTTTGAAAAACCATAGCAATATTTCTTTTCTGTGGTGAAATATTATTCATTACTTTTTTGTCGAAGTAAAGTCTGCCCGCAGTAATTGGCTCCAAACCAGCTATCATTCGTAGTATTGTTGATTTTCCACAGCCTGACGGACCGACAAGAACAGTAAACCCTTTGTCAGGTATCGTAAGATTTAATTTTTCAACAACATTTGTTTTTGAATCATATGCTTTAGTAATATTTTCTAAAATAATTTCAGACAATTTACAAACTCCTTTAAAAAATCTACACACTTTTAAAATATGATATTCAACTGCTAAGTAACTAACTAAAACAATGATATATTATTATCTGTCCTAATGAATTAAGGTTTAGTAAATTTCCTGTAAATAAAAAAAACTGACAGGAAATATTTCCTGCCAGTTTTTTTATATTTTTCACTATTTTATTTGAAATAATTTTTATAAATTATTATGTTCTCGCAATTATTTATAATATTATATTACATTAGTTATCATTAAACATCGACAATATCATTGCTGTTAAGCGAAGTATTTCAACGTAAAGCCACACTAATGTCACCAACAAACCAAAGGCTGTGAAGTATTCCATATATTTAGGCAGTCCCTGCGCTACTGATCTTTCTATATTATCAAAATCAATAAGCAGATTTAATGAAGCAATTCCAGCAATTATAAATGATATACCGATTCCTAATATCCCTGTATTGGGTAATAAATTAACACCGAAAAAGGAAACTACAAGATTTATAATGTAAAATATAGCAACCGCTACTGTCATACTTATAATGGCAGAACGCAACCGATCTGTCACTTTTATAATGCCAGTACGCCAAAATACAAGCATTAATATCATTATGGTAAATGTAATACCAACCGCAATAGCGGATATACCAAAATACAGCTGCTCAAACTGATATGAAATAATACCAAGAGCCATACCTTCAAACACAGCATAACCAGGCGCTGTATATTCAGCTATAACCGGTTTAAAACATGTTACCATTGCCAAAATAAAACCACCAATAAACCCGATTCCCATTCCCATGACTGCTAAATCAGTATTGGCAAAAAAACGCGCTGCCATAACGGCTGCTGCTATTGTTAGTGCAATAAGACCAATGCTTTTTTTTATAGAACCGGATAAAGTTGCTGTTTCACCAAAAGTTATTGAGTCAGATTCCTTCTTTAATATACGCATAACAGGATTAGACATATTTTTATTGTCCTTTCTATATATTATTTCATATTTATTATATCATATAATTATAAAATACTAAAATATTTGCTAAAAATATATGTCATACTCAATGTTTTGTGATAGAATAAAGCGGTGTTTAATTTAATTTAAGGGAGCATTATCTTGAAATCAGAAAAAAAAGTAAAAATTGCCGGATATCTGTTATTACTTATTTTAATAGGTGGCATACAAATTGCTGATCCTACATTTTACAGCAATTTCTTTCATGTCCTTATCAGCGGTGACATGAAAGAAATAACCGCCTATATTAATTCATTTGGAACACTGGCTATTTTTTTTGGTTTTATGTTAGTTTTGCTTGTGAATATAGTTGGTCTTCCATCTATCTTTGCTATAACAGCCAATGGTTTATTATTTGGTCCTGTTATAGGGATTATAATTTCTTGGTTGGCCGAAACAATCGGTGTAATAATTGGGTTCTGGCTCATGCGTACTATTCTCCGTCCTTCGGCCGAAAAACTGATAAAGAAAAGTTCTAAGCTGACTAAGATAGATGATTTTAGCGGTAAAAATGGTTTTAAAGTCATGTTTATCTTCAGGTCTTTGCCATATTTTCCTTCTGGCTTATTAACTGCCCTAGGAGCAATAAGCAGAATCAGTTTAAAAGATTACTCTTTAGCAAGTTTCCTTGGCAAAATTCCTGCTACAATTCTAGAAGTAATGATAGGACATGATATTTTTACATATCAGCAAAACTTAAAACGTCTTACTATTATTATAGTCATTACAATTATTATCTATGGAGGTATTTGGCTTATAAATAAAAAAAACATTAGTAATAAAAATTAATACATTATACCAGCAGCTATTGATTTTATTTACATTTTTAGTATAATAAAGCAAAGCCTATATTTAACTAAAAAGATGATTCATTCCAGCTTTTTATAGCACTGGGATATTTCATTAAAATCCTGATAGAAAATATACTATAAACATAAGATGGCCGAAGAATATGAAGAAGATAAGTGATTTTCTATGCAGTAAAAACTCATTGCTATATTAACAGTATTGGTGATGAAAAAATAGAATATATTATTATGTAAACATGATAAATTTACATATATTGTTAAATATAGTCTTATCTATCAGCTAGTCATTACATTTATGATTTGCATAACAGTTGACAGATAAAATTTTGTAGGGAGGATATTATTTTGATCAAAGTCATAGTAAATGGCGCCTGCGGTAAAATGGGCCGTACGGTACTTAGCTCAGTTATCAACGATGTAGAATTAGAATTAGTCGGTGCCATAGATATAAAGGGTGGTATAGATATAGGCGATTTAACAGGAACTGCTAAAACAGGACTGTTAGTCAGCAACAATTTACAAAATACTATTGATTCAGTAAGGCCTGATGTCATGGTAGATTTCACCAGACCGGATACCGTATTTGCCAATGCCTGTACAGCCTTGAAAAATCACGTTCGGCCGGTAATAGGTACTACCGGATTATCTGATGCAGAAAAAGACAAATTAAACAAATTAGCCTTGGAAAACGATACACCAGCTTTTATAGCCGCCAATTTTGCTATTGGTGCCGTTTTGATGATGATGATGGCAAAAAAAGCCGCAAAGTATATGTCAAATGTTGAAATTATCGAACTTCACCATGATCATAAGCTTGATGCACCATCCGGAACAGCCATAACAACAGCTGAAATGATAAGTGAAGTGCGTAAGCCGATGAAGCAGGGAGCTCCCCAGGAAAAAGAAAAACTCCCAGGCGCTCGCGGGGCCCAGATAAATGGTATTCCAATCCATAGTGTACGCCTTCCCGGCTATGTTGCTCATCAAGAAGTTATTTTTGGTGGATTAGGACAGACTTTGACCATACGCCACGACTCCATAGACCGCAGTTCTTTTATGCCTGGGGTCATGCTAGCTTGTAAAAAAGTAATGCACTTAAAAGGTTTAGTAAGGAATCTAGATAAAATATTGTAATTATAAAGGAGTAACCCGATGAACAAATACAATGTAGCTATTTTAGGTGCCACTGGTGCTGTGGGACAGGAATTCCTTAATTTAATAGAAGAACGAAATTTTCCTTTTGCTAAACTAAAACTATTAGCTTCTAAGCGTTCTGCTGGCAAAGAAATTACTTTTATGAATAAAAAATATATTGTGGAAGAAACAACAAATGATTCTTTTAAAAATATACAGATTGCTTTATTTGCCGGTGGTTCAGCCAGTAAAACTTTTGCTCCGGCAGCCGTTAAGGCTGGAGCCGTTGTTATTGATAATTCTAGTGCTTTCCGTATGGACACTGAAGTCCCACTTATTATTCCCGAAGTAAATCCCGAATTTATCAAAACCCATAAAGGTATCATTGCTAATCCCAATTGTTCGACAATAATAATGGTAATGGCTTTAAAACCACTTTATGATAAAGTTAAAATTAAGCGCATAGTCGTATCAACTTACCAGGCTGTTTCCGGCGGTGGTAAAGAAGCCATGGCTGAACTCGAACAGCAGGTCAATGATATAGCCGCAGGGAAAACAATTATTCCCCAAATATTGCCGGGTGCCTCTATGCCTAAACATTATCAGATTGCTTTTAATTTAATACCTCAAATTGATATATTTAAAGATAATCTTTATACAAAAGAAGAAATGAAAATGATAAACGAAACCCATAAAATTCTAAATGATGATTCAATAGGTATAACAGCAACCACTGTACGTGTTCCTGTATATAGGAGCCACGCTGAGTCAGTAAATATCGAATTTACTGATGAGCTGAGCGTAGAAACTGCCAAAAATTTGTTGGCAAATTTTCCTGGCGTAACAGTTCAAGATAATCCTGCTGATATGAAATATCCTATGCCGCTTATGACATCTGGAAAAAATGATGTCTATGTTGGACGCATAAGAAAAGATTTTTCTATTGAGAATGGGCTCAATTTATGGGTAGTAGGTGATCAAATTAGAAAAGGTGCTGCTTTAAATGCATTGCAAATAGCTGAATATATGGTAAAAAACAATATGATAAAATAATTTAATCTTGACACAAAAAAGTTTGATGTTATAATTACTATAAAAGTGATGCAAAAGATATGACCGCAAGGAATTTTTTTCAGAGAGAAGTGTGTATGCTGTGAACACTTTAAAATAATTTCTACGGTTACCCCTTTTAAACTGTATATCAGAAATTTTAGTAAGATATGCCGATTCATTATCGTTAAAAAATGTTAAGTGGTCATTATATGATGGCAATCAAGGTGGAACCGCGAGTATATCAAGTCTCGTCCTTGTATGAATTATTTCATGCAAGACGGGGCTTTTATTTTTTCCAAAAAAACAGGAGGTATTTTAATGATAACTATAAAATTAAAGGATGGTAACATTCGTGAAATAAAGGAAGGAACAACAGCACTTGATTTTGCAAAAACACTAAGCAATAGTTTAGCCAAAAAAATTTTATCTGTAAAAATAAATGGTGTTAATTCCGATCTTATGACTCCTCTTAATACTAATTGTAGTGTTGACTTCATGACATTTGCTGATAAAGAAGGTCGCTGGACTTTTCATCACAGCGCTTCACATGTTCTTGCCCAAGCTATTAAAAGGATTTACGGTGAAAAAAATGTACAGCTGGCTATAGGACCTGCTATAGATAACGGATTTTACTATGACATAGATATGAAAAAACAATTAGGCCAGTCTGACCTTGATCAAATTCAAAATGAAATGGAAAAAATTGTCAAAGAAAATCTACCAATTGTAAGAAGTGAAGTAAGCAGAAGCAGTGCCATAAAAATGTTTACAGAAAAAGGTGAAACCTACAAGGTAGAACTTATCAATGATTTACCACAGGACTCACTTATTACTCTGTATACACAAGGGGAATTCACTGATTTATGTGCCGGACCACATCTCGTTTCCACTGGAAAAATAAAAGCTATAAAACTCCAGAATGTTACCGGTGCATATTGGCGCGGTGATGCAAAGAACAAAATGCTCCAGCGTATATACGGCACTGCATTTGAAAAGAAATCCGATTTAGATGCTTATCTTAAAATGCTCGAAGAAGCTGCCAGACGCGATCACCGCAAATTAGGTAGAGAACTTGACATTTTCAGCATGCATGAAGAAGGTCCTGGTTTTCCATTTTTCCATCCCAATGGTATGATAATTCGAAACGAACTTATAAATTATTGGCGTTCTGTACATCGTCGCTATGGCTACCAGGAAATAAAAACCCCTATGATTTTAAACCGTCATTTATGGGAACAATCTGGGCATTGGGATCATTACAAAGAAAATATGTACTTTACTAAAATTGATAATGAAGATTATGCTATAAAACCGATGAATTGTCCTGGTGGCATGCTGGTATATAAAACTTCACCACATAGCTACCGCGAATTGCCTTTAAGAACAGCAGAACTCGGGCTTGTTCACAGACATGAATTATCAGGTGCCTTGCATGGACTTATGCGCGTACGTAATTTCACCCAGGATGATGCTCACATTTTTATGCTTCCATCACAGGTCGAAGAAGAAATTCAGCATATAATCGATTTATTTGATGAGGTCTATAAGACTTTTGGACTCTCCTACCATGCTGAACTCAGTACCCGTCCTGATAACTCAATGGGAACTGATGAAGTATGGGAAAAGGCTACTAATGCCTTGCGTAATGCGTTGGAACACCGTGGACTAAAATATGTAGTAAATGAAGGTGATGGTGCTTTTTACGGACCTAAAATAGACTTTCATTTAACAGATTCCCTCGGTCGCACTTGGCAGTGTGGGACAATTCAGCTTGATATGCTTATGCCAGAAAAATTTGACCTTACCTATACAGGTGAAGATGGCAAAAAACACCGTCCTGTTATGGTTCACCGTGTTGTTTATGGCAGCATAGAACGGTTTATTGGTATCCTTATTGAACATTATGCCGGAGCTTTTCCGGTTTGGCTTGCTCCTATTCAGGTAAAAATACTTCCTGTCACCGATAGTAATGCTGATTATGCTTATGCACTAAAGAAAAAAATGTTTGATCTTGGCCTGCGTGTTGAAGTTGATGACCGTAATGAAAAAGTTGGCTACAAAATGCGTGAATGTCAAGTGAAAAAAATTCCTTATATCTTAGTTGTCGGTGATAAAGAAATGACAGAAAAAACTGTATCAGTTAGAAAACATGCAGAAAAAAAGATAAAAGTAATGGCTGTTGATGATTTCATCAGCATGCTGCAAAAACAAATACAAGAAAAAGCATAAATTTATATTAATAATGCAATATTTCCGCATTATATCAAAGATTGTATATTCATGCAATCTTTGATATAATAATAGAAAATACTGTAAAATTAAAGGAGATATATCATGGATACTACTGTAGATAAAAAAGATAAGTCCTCCGGACTTGGTTCTATTCGCATTGCTGATGAAGTTGTTAGTATTATTGCGGGTCTGGCTGCAACAGAAGTGGATGGTATTGCCGGTATGAGCGGCGGCTTAGTTGGTGGTATTGCTGAAATGCTGGGAAGAAAGAACTTTTCTAAAGGCGTTAAGGTCGAAGTAGGTGAACAGGAAGCAGCTATTGATTTATATCTTATTGTTAAATATGGTGTCCGTATCCCCGATATTGCATTGTTAGTACAGGAAAATGTAAAAAAGGAAATTGAAACTATGACCGGATTACGGGTAGTAGAAGTCAATATCCATGTTCAGGGAGTAGGATTTCCTCCAGAAGAATCAAGGGAAGAAGAAGTAGTTCGTGTCCGCTAAGAAAGAGGATTTCTAATGGGGATTATTAATAGATTTTTATTATTTTTCTATACATTATTCTTTGCATTATTATCTTTAGGTATTATAGTTCTTTGTTCGGGAATTATTTCTATAAATGATGTATGGAATAATTTGTTGTTTTTAACAAATCATGTTGAAACTGTTGTTGCAGCTATTTTTATCTTTTTGATAAGCATTGAGTTAATGGGAAATTGCTTTTCTACAAAAAAAGAAAAGGAACTGGGCAGCGAAGGAATTATTGTTCATGGTGAACAAGGCGATGTAAAAATTTCCCGTAATGCCATATTAGAACTTTCCAGCAAATTATGTTACAATATTTCTGGTGTCCGTGAGGCAAAAATAAAAACAAGATTTATAAAAAAAGTTGGCCACGATGAATTGATCACCTATTTGAAAATAAAATTAATTATTGGACAAGCGTGTGATGCTGTAAATATTGCCAATGAAATACAAAAAAATATTAAGCATGAATTGTCTATTTATATGGGACTAAGTGATGTTTCTATAGATATAACAGTCAACAGTATTTCTAATGCCAGTATTAAAAAAAAGCGTGTAGTTTAAGCTTACTGAATAAGATGATTTATTTTGCCACCATAGGTACTAAAATAAATCATCAATATTTTCTTAGCTGACATAGAATGTTTTTATATTGTCTATACTAGTAATAAGAAAATTTTATTCAAACATCAGCAGGCATAAAAGTAAAAAGACCTTATTTTATAGAATTTGTCATGGAGTAGATTATGGAAAATTTTTCCTGGAAAAAATATATAGAAATTTTATGGCATGACCATCGCGGCTGTATTACAGGATTTAGTGCAGGTTTTATTATCAGTCTGTCCATTCTTGTCTTTGGTTTTTTTAAAACAATATTTGTTTTGTTTTTTGCCGGTGTAGGTTTGTTCATTGGTAATAAAATAGATAATGATGACGATTTATCTGAAATTGCGGAAACAATTTTGGATTACATACAAAAATTAATTCCGCCAATATTTCGTCGATAAAAGGAGCGTTTTTCATTTATGAGTCGTAGAGGGGCTCGCTATGCAGCTCTACAAACTTTGTTTCAATTGGATTTAAATAACATTCTTGATAGGGAACGTGCTATTAATGCTGTTTTGGAAATTACCAAAAAATTAAAAGAAACTGATTCAGTATATATGCATAAAATAATCAATGGCGTCATTGATAACCATCTTTATATCGATAAAAGAATAAGCTCCGTTTCCGGGGACTGGCACATTGACAGAATGCCAGCAGTAGACAGAAATATTTTACGAATTGCTGTTTATGAACTGGAATTTGGCGAAAAAGATTTAACTCCCAAAATAATAATAAATGAAGCTGTTGAATTAGCAAAAGAATTCGGGACAGATGATTCAAGTCGTTTTATTAATGGTGTTTTAGGTTCAATTGTCAAAAAATAACCAAAGTCGGGCTTTAGCCCGGCTTTTTTCTTCAAGAGGATATAACTAATGCCTGTTTATAATGTCAGCGAAATAAATAAATATATAAATAATTTAATTTCTTCCGATCATAAATTGAGTAAAGTTATGATTCGCGGTGAAATTTCTAACTTCAAACTTCATTCTTCCGGGCACTGCTATTTAACATTAAAAGACAATACAACTTCCATAAAGTGTGTAGTTTTTCACCGTTTTGCGCAAAAACTTCGTTTCAAGCCCGAAAACGGGATGAAAATAATAGCGTGCGGCAGTATTAGTGTTTATGAAAAAGATGGTGTATACCAACTATATATATCGCAGATTATTCCCGATGGAATAGGTGAACTTAATCTCTACTATGAACAGCTCAAGCAAAAATTAACCCAGGAGGGCCTGTTTGATGATGAGAATAAAAAAACTTTACCACTTCATGTAAAATGTATCGGTATTATAACTTCTAAAACAGGGGCTGTATTACATGATATCTTTACTGTGGCTTCACATCGTGACCCTACGGTTAAGTTACTACTTTTTCCGGTATCAGTCCAGGGAACCGCATCAGCAGAACAAATTGTCAATGCATTAAATTTCTTTAATACTCACAGTGATTTATGTGACGTGATCATAATAGGGCGTGGTGGCGGTTCTATAGAAGATCTTTGGTCTTTCAATGATGAACGCGTCGTAAGAGCTATATTTTCTTCCGATATTCCTGTAGTTTCGGCTGTTGGTCATGAAACTGATTATACTTTAACTGATTTTGTTAGTGACCTGCGAGCTGCGACTCCTTCTCAAGCTGCAGAATTATGTGTTTCATCCCGTTCTGAACTATTGCAGAAAATTATGCTATTACACTCCAATCTATGCAGTATCACAAACAAATTATTATCTAGTCACCATGAATCGCTGAATAAATACGTTAACCATATTATTTTTAGAGATCCAAATAGTCTATTTGATGATAAACGGCAGCAACTTGATAAAAATATCATTCAATTTAATAACCTAATTTCTAAACACTTAACTGACAAAAAAAATATACTAGATATATTAAGAGAAAAAATTTTTTTATTAGATCCTATAGCTGCGTTAAAACGCGGCTACAGCATACTCTATAAAAATACTAATATTATAAAAAATGTAAAACAACTAGAAAAAAATGACAAAGTGAAAATTATCTTATCTGACGGTAAAATTTCGGCCATTGTCGATGATATAACGGAGGGTATGTAAGTATATATGCCAAGAAAAAAACAATCATTTGAATCTTCTATAAACAAATTAGAAAACATCGTAAAAGATCTGGAGCAAGGAGATATGCCTCTAGACACTATATTAAAAGAATACAAAGAAGGCATTAACCTCATTAATTTCTGCCGCAGTGAATTAGGCAGGGCAGATAAAACTGTTTGCGACTTGTCGGAAATAGATTCTACAGGAACACAGATTCCTCTATCTATTGAACTGAAAGGAAATACAAAAAATGAATAGCTATATCATGCATAAAATTAATTTAGTTAATGAGCTGCTGCCTGAATTATATCCAGAAAATAAAGCATTGAATCACCGGCTGGCTGAATCTATGAATTATAGTCTTTCTGCCGGAGGAAAAAGACTGCGCCCTGTAATGCTAATGGCTGCAGCAGATGCTATTGGTATCGATGGTGAAAAATTTATTCGCATAGCATGTTCTGTAGAATTCATTCATACCTATTCCCTCATACATGATGACCTGCCGGCAATGGATAATGACGATTATCGTCGCGGTAAGCTGACTAACCATAAAGTTTACGGTGAAGCAATGGCCATTCTTGCTGGTGATGCTCTTTTAACGGCATCTTTTAATATTATTGCGGCAACTCCTGATATAAAATCAACTCTTTTAGTTAGAGTTATTAAGGAACTCAGTTATGCAGCAGGTCCTGACGGTATGGTAGGCGGTCAAGTAATTGATCTTATGTCAGAAAATACTACAATTACCCTTAATGAATTGCGCCAGCTTCATTCTGCTAAAACAGGTGCTTTGTTTTGTGCCGCCATACGCATAGGTGCTATTTTAGCTGAAGCAACAGAAGAACAACTCGCATCTCTGACGAATTATGCCATGGAATTTGGCCTGGCTTTTCAAATAACTGATGATATTCTTGATGTTATAGGTGATAACACAAAAATTGGCAAACCAGTTGGCAGCGATGAAAAGAACCACAAATCAACCTATGTTTCTTTATTATCACTTCAAAAAGCCCAGAAAGCTGCTCAATCAGCAGTTGATAAAGCTGTGGAAGCACTAAAAAGTTTTGATAGTAAGGCCGATGTACTAAGGACATTAGCTAAACAACTCTTAACCAGACAAAATTAAAGGGAGGTGTGTACTTGTGGCTATTTTAGAAAATCTCGATTATCCTGCTGATTTAAAATTATTATTACCAAATCAGCTATTACAACTAGCTTCCGAGATTCGCAGTATCATAATAAAGACCGTTGCTAAAAACGGTGGACATCTAGCTTCTAGCTTAGGTGCTGTAGAGCTAACTATTGCCCTTTATCGTGTATTTAATTTTCCTGATGATAAGCTTATATGGGATGTAGGCCATCAAGCTTATGCTCATAAAATTTTATCAGGCCGAAAAGATAAATTTTCTACATTACGAAAAAAGGACGGTATAACGGGCTTTCCCAAGCGTGCTGAAAGTAAATATGATGCCTTTGGTGTCGGGCATGCCAGTACCTCTATCTCTGCCGCATTGGGCATGGCTGCTGCCAGAGATATAGACAATGCTTCTTATAATGTGATTTCTGTAATAGGTGATGGTGCTTTAACAGGTGGTGAATCATTTGAAGCCTTGAACAATACCGGTGCATTGAAAAAAAATATGCTTATTATATTAAATGATAATGAAATGTCTATATCTAAAAATGTAGGTGCCTTATCTTCATATCTTTCCCAGATTCGTACGGCACCAGAATATACCAGAGCAAAAAAAGACATAGGTCGTTTATTATCCCGTCTGCCCAAAGTAGGCCATACTGTATATAAAACAGCTGAATTATTAAAAGACAGTGTTAAGAAGGCTTTTATTGCTGGCAGTTTATTTGAAGAATTAGGATTATCTTATATAGGTCCCATAGATGGCAATAACCTTTCCAGTTTAATAAATGTACTACAAAGAATAAAAAATATGAACGGACCTGTGCTGCTGCATATAATTACTAAAAAAGGAAAAGGGTACCTGCCCGCTGAAAAAGAACCAGCAAAATTTCATGGAGTAGGTCCTTTTAATATAGAAACAGGGCAATTATTAAAAAAAGCATCTGTTATTCCAACTTATACACAGATATTTAGTGATACCTTATTGCATTTAGCAGCTAAAAATAAAGATATTGTTGCCATTACAGCTGCCATGCCCGGTGGTACAGGGCTGACTCCATTTGCCCAAAAATATCCTGATCGTTTTTTTGATGTTGGCATAGCAGAAGAACATGCTTTAACTATGGCGGCAGGATTAGCTGCCGCCGGCAAAAAACCTGTAGTAGCTCTCTATTCCACTTTTGCCCAGCGTGGTTATGACCAAATAGTGCATGATATCTGCCTGCAAAACCTTCCCGTTGTGATCTGTCTTGACCGCGCCGGAATCGTAGGAGAAGACGGTCCCACGCATCACGGTGTATTTGATTTTTCCTTTTTAAGACACATTCCTAATATTACAATAGCTGCGCCTAAAGATGAAAATGAACTGCGTAGTCTATTAGTTTTCGCCTGCGATTATAATAAACCTGTCGTTCTGCGCTATCCTCGTGGTCAAGCACAAGGCTGCCCATTAAATAACCCCATAGCCAGTCTTGCCATAGGTAAAGGTGAATTGATAAAAGCTGATGGAGAAAATTTGATAATTGCTGTAGGAAGCATGGTATATCCTGCAGTTGCAGCAGCCAGAATATTAGCGACCGATAAAATAAACTGCAGTGTGTTAAATGCACGTTTCATCAAACCACTCGACGAAAATTTAATAGAATCAGCGGTAAAAAATAAAAAACATATAATTACTATAGAAGAAAATGCATTGGCAGGTGGATTTGGTTCCGCTATATTGGAATTTTTAGCCATAAAAAGTATCCCCTTCAATAATGTAACCTGTATGGGAATTCCTGATAAATTCATTCCACAGGGCTCGCGCAGTGAATTATTATCCGATAATAATCTGACTGCAGCCGGAATAGCAAGCACTATTAAAAATCTTTATAAATAAATTTTACCGAGCTGACGCATATATTTAAAACAATAAAGAATAACACTGCTTATTGTTCTAATAGCAGACAATTTTGCGACAACTTTGTAAAATAAATATACTTAATTAAAATAACTGGAGTAAAAATGAAGAAACAACGATTGGATGTTGTATTAGTAGAAAAAGGCCTAGCTGTTAGCCGTGAACGTGCCAAAACAACAATTATGGCTGGACTTGTTTTGGTAAATGATCAAAAAATTGATAAAGCAGGTACACTTATAGATCCTGCTTTACCTATTCGCATTTTAGGTGATAGTATTGGCTATGTCAGCCGGGGTGGATTAAAATTAGCCAAGGCAGTTGAAAGCTTTGCACTTGTTTTACAGAATAAAGTATGTATAGATATAGGTGCTTCTACCGGTGGTTTTACAGACTGCGCCTTGAAAAATGGTGCCAAAAAAGTTTTTGCTATTGACGTTGGTTACGGACAACTGGCCTGGGCATTACGCACAGATAAAAGAGTCATCAATATGGAAAGAACAAATATTCGTTATGTCACTCCAGAAGATCTGGGGGAATATACTGACTTTATTTCCATTGACGTTGCCTTTATTTCTCTGGAAAAAGTACTTCCTGTTGCTAAAACATTATTAAACAGTGCTGGAGAAATAGTTGCTCTTATAAAACCTCAGTTTGAAGCTGGCAGGGAACATGTTGGGAAAAAAGGCGTTATAAAAGATCCTGCTATTCATAAGGCTGTAATACGGCGTATTGCCGATTTTGTGAATGAAATCAATTTTACTATTGCCGATTTAACTTTTTCCCCTGTGAAAGGTCCGGAAGGTAACATTGAATATTTGATTTACTTAAAAAATAGTCCCCCTGAAAAAAATTCATCCCTGCCCGATACAGTTATAAATTTGGTTGTTGAAGAAGCACATACTGCTTTGGATAAAAAGCAGCAATAATGTGTGGTCATTATACTATCCAAATATAGTTTTAAAAATGATATAACATTGAGGAACATATATGAAAATAGGAATATTTCCCAACTATAAAAAAAAAGACAGTAAAGTCATTTTAGATAAAGTTATGACATTTTTTTCACATAAAAAAGCTGCTAAAATTATTCTTCCTATGGATATGGCTAAAAAATTTCATTATGAAAATTTTGGCATGGAAAATATTTTAGAAGCTGATTTGGACCTGGGAATAAGTATTGGGGGAGACGGAACCTTACTGGGGATATGCCGATTACTCGCACCACATAATATTCCTGTCTGTGGCATCAACATAGGAAATCTAGGGTTTTTAGCTGATATAGAAACAAGCGAACTGGAAAACAAATTAACAAAAATATTATGTGGTAAATATAATATTGAACAACGCCTAATGCTTGCCGGATACATAAAAAAGAGAGGCAAGATTACTTTGGCTGGTTATGCTGTCAATGATGTAGTCTTAACTAGTGCTGGAGTTGCCCGCATGGTCGGACTTGAATTAGAGCTGGATGCTTATAAAGTAGCAGATTATCGAGCCGATGGCCTTATAGTTTCAACAGCCACCGGCTCAACCGCATACTCCTTATCTGCAGGCGGCCCCATAATAAATCCTAAAGTAAAAGTTCTTTTGGTCACACCAATATGTCCTCATACTTTTTATGTACGACCAATGATAATAAATGAAACTGAAAAAATAAATATAAAAATAAAAGATACCAGCCAAAAAGTAATTCTTACTTTTGATGGGCAGGATGTCTACCCTATTGATCAGGATGAACAAGTATTAATTTGCAAAGCTCCTTTTTTTGCTAAAATAATAAAATTTGATGATAAAAATTATTATAAAATTTTATTAAATAAATTAGTCTGGAGTAATTCAAATGCAGACAGTAAGTAATTCCATTCAAGTCAGCCATTTACTTTTACAAAAAACAGTGAAAAATGCCAGTGTAATAATCGATGCTACCTGCGGTAATGGTAATGACACATTATTTTTAGCTCAAAATGCTCCTTTTGCCCATATTTATGCCTTTGACATTCAGCATACAGCTATCGAAAACACCATAGCTAAAACAAAAGAATATGAGAATCGCATAAACTATATATGTGATTCTCATATAAATATAAAAAAATACATTAATAATACTTTTATCAATGCTGCGACATTCAACCTTGGCTATTTGCCCAGCGGTTCTCATTCTATAACTACGGATGCTACAACTACTATAAATACTGTTGACTGTATTAAAAATTTATTAGCCCCAAACGGCGTTATTTCCATCTTAATGTATCCAGGACATAACGCAGGTGCGAAAGAATACAAGCAGTTATTTGAACATACAAGGACTTTCGATAATCATATTTTTACAGTTGGCTGGTATTGTCTGCATAATCATACAAATGCTCCAGCATTATGCTGGATAGAAAAACAGGGGTGACGTAACATGAAATCATTACGACATGAAAAAATTAAAAGTATCATCGAAAATTCCATAATTGAAACACAGGAAGATTTAGCAGAAGCACTGCGCAATCATCATATCTTAGTAACGCAGGCGACTGTATCACGTGATATCAAAGAAATGATGTTGATAAAAATTCCTACTGATGACGGACGTTATAGATATGCATGTCCCTCTGATAAAAAATTCTTTTTTTCTAAAAACCGCATGGAACGTGTTTTCCATGATAGTGTCATAAATATAGCTTTTAGTGAAAACATTATTGTAGTAAAGACACTTCCCGGAACAGCAAATGCTGTGGCTTCAACACTCGATTATGCTAAATGGCCGGAAATAATTGGTACAGTTGCTGGCGATGATAATATATTGGTAGTAATAAAACCTATTTCTGCCGTAGAAAAAATTGTTAAAAAACTGGAAAAATTTATGCCGTAAATAACAATGTCTATTAAAGAGGGATCTTCTATATGCTAAAAACTTTAACTGTATGGAATCTTGCTCTTATTAAACATATTCAAATAAATTTTGATAATGGACTTAATATTATTACTGGAGAAACAGGCGCCGGTAAATCTCTTCTGCTGGGTGCTTTAAGTCTTTTAATGGGGCAGAGATCCAATACTGATTCTATACGAAACGGCGATAACTATTTACGTATTGAAGCTGTATTCAGTATAAAAAAAGATATTATACACCATTTTTTAGAAAAAAATGCCATTCTCGATGAATCCAATGAAATTATAATAGTCCGGCAAATTAATAAAAACGGAAAAAATATCATCCAAGTAAATGGTTGTCAAATTACTTTATCAATATTAAAAACCCTAAGCGAACTTTTAATTGATATTCATGGGCAGAATGAAAATCAGTCTCTGCTCAGACCAGAGGCTCAACTTGATATCGTAGATCATTCTATTCCTAATTTTAAACAGTATTTTCAAAAATATTGTTCTGCCTATCATGAATATAATAAAATAAAAAATATTCTAACCCAAAAACAAGCATCATCTAAAAGTTATAATGACCGGCTTGACATGCTGCAATGGCAGAATAATGAAATAGAATCGATTGCTATAAAACCAGATGAAGACATTGAACTTGAGAAAAAAATAAAAAAACTTTCCAACCACGAAAAAATAGCTGATCTAGTACAAGCCACTTATGACTTGTTATCAAACAATACAAATGAATCTACTATCATGAGCTCATTATCCATAGTACAAAAAAATCTTGCCGCATTAACAAAGTATGACAAGCATTTTGATAATACAAAAAAAGTCATTGATGATATTTGCATTCAATTACAGGAATCCTCATATGATATCCGTGATTATATTGAAAATATTGATTACAATCCTGCTGAACTCAATTCACTATTGCATCGTAGTGATGACATTGAACGTTTATGCCGTAAATACGGGCCCAACATTGAAGATGTTTTAAATTACCAACAAAAAGTCAAGCATGAACTTGATCAAATAGAAAATTATGATATTATAATAAACGATTTACAAAGAGAGTTAGCACAAAAAGAAGAATTACTGCAAACTGCTGCAGCCCGTCTGAAAAAAGCTCGCAAAACAACAGCTGAAAATCTTGCTGCTGCTATAAAAGAACAGCTTACTGCACTAGGAATGCCCGATGCACAATTCATCATAAAAATAAATGATATACACGAATATATGTCCTCAGGAACTGAAACGGCACAGATAATGTTCTGTGCTAACCTTGGTGAAACAGTAAAACCCTTACAGAAAGTTGTTTCAGGCGGTGAATTATCGCGTATAGCTCTTGCTATAAAAACTGTCACAGCGGTCAACGATGACATAGAAGTAATGGTATTTGATGAAATTGATACTGGAATCGGTGGTAAAACAGCACAGATGGTCGCTGAACGCATAGCACGTATAGCTTCCTTCAAACAAGTCTTATGCATCACCCATCTACCGCAGATAGCCTGTATGGCTGATGTGCATTTTTATATTAATAAATACACCGAAAAAACCCATACAATAACTAAAATCAAAAAACTTTCTTCCGGCGAACAGCTTAATGAAATTGCCCGCATGGCTTCAGGCAGCGACATTACATCTGCATCACTTGATAATGCTATGGAAATGCTCAATAATGCAAAAATAAAAAAGGGCAGGCTGAAGTCCTGACAAAAATTTATAATTGGAGTTGGTATATATGTATGAAGACCTAATAGAAAAGAAAATTTCTTCTACTGCTGTTTTTACCGGCAATCTGCTTCATGTAAAAAAAGACACCGTAGAACTTCCAAACGGCAGTACAGCTTACCGGGAATGGATAAAACACCCAGGAGCATCGGCTATTATTCCTTATACTGCATCCGGAGATATTATAATGGTACGGCAATATCGCTACCCTGTGCAGCAGGTAACTTTAGAAATTCCTGCTGGAAAACTGGACTTAAACGGTGAAAATCCATTGGATTGTGCTAAACGGGAATTAAGTGAAGAAACAGGTTATAAGGCAGAAAAATACACTAAATTACTTATTCTAGCTACTACCGTAGGTTTTTCCAATGAGTATATTCATATTTATCTGGCAGAAAAATTAACTGCAGGAAAAATGCATCCTGATGAAGACGAGTTTATTAATTTAGTAAAAATTCCTTTGTCAAAAGCAGTTAAAATGATATATAATGGTGAGATAATAGATGCTAAATCAATATCGGCTATTTTACTGGTCGACAAAATAAAACACGCTGAGTAATCAGCAGTAGGAGGTCCTTATGTTTGGTTTTGGCCCTGAAATGATTTTTGGGATTCCGGGTCTCATTATTGCACTTACTATTCATGAATATGCACATGCCAGAGTAGCAACATATTGCGGCGATTTTACCCCCCGCCTTCAAGGACGGCTAACGCTTAACCCGTTGAGCCACATTGATCCATGGGGGTTAATAGCTCTATTCTTCTTTCGCTTTGGTTGGGCAAAACCAGTAATGATAAATCCACGCAATTTTCGTGACATGCGGCGTGATGAAATTTTAGTTTCATTAGCAGGCCCTGCTTCTAATATTATTACTGCCGTCATTGCGGGTATTTTATGTGCCTTTTTTTACAAATTTAATTATATGCCCAACTGGCTATACCAAGTTTTATTTATGATAATAATTTATAATGTTAACTTTGCGGTATTCAATATGATTCCCATACCACCACTCGACGGCTCTAGAATATTGATGAATATACTACCTTATAATTTAGCTAGACAGTATATACAGATTGAACGCTATAGCCTGGCAGTATTCATTATTTTTATCCTGCTTGCCAATACATCCATTCTTGGAAATGTTTTAGGCTTTTTTACTATACCAATAATAAATGCTATAAGAATAATGATTATGCTGTTGATTAGTATATAACATAAGGAAAATCAATGTCTCAGGAATATAAAGTACATCTAAAAACCTTTGAAGGGCCCTTAGATTTACTATTGCATTTAATTGAAAAAAATAAAATTAATATTTATGATATTCCCATTGCCATTTTAACAGAACAATATCTTACTTATTTAAAACAGTTTCGCAGTTTTAATATTGAAATTGCCAGTGAATTTTTAATAATGGCCGCTACACTTTTACAAATAAAGTCACGTATTTTGCTGCCAGAAAAAAGTAATACTGTTGAAAATGACGAATTAAATGAAGATCCTCGTCAGGAACTAGTCGAACGTTTATTAGAATATCGGCAATTTAAAGAGATAAGCAGTGTTCTCGATGAAATGGCTACTACACAGGGACATATTTTTTACCGTGCGTCCATATTACCACCCATACAGCACCTTCCCCCGCAAGAATTAGATATACAGCTTTTGTGGACCGCTTTTCAAAATGTATTAGAAGGCCAGTTATCACAAAAAACCATACAAAAAGTATCCAGGGATAAGTTCAGTGTGCAAGATAAGATGTTGTTTATACTATCCTTATTACAAAAAAAAATTAGTAAAAGCATCTTATTTACTGATGCTTTTACGCAGCTTGATAGTAAATCTGAAATGGTTACAGCTTTTCTCGCACTTCTGGAATTAATAAAATTAAAAAGAATAACTATAAAACAAAACTATTCTTTCTCCCCTATATATATTTTTTTGAGGAATGATGAAGAAAATGTTTTATGACAAATTTAAGGCACCGCTTGAAGCTATGCTCTTTGTGAGTGGTGACCCATTGTCCAATGAACAAATAAGCGGTATTTTAAAAATTGACAAAGAAAGTATCGATTCGTTAATAGCCAGCTTACAGGAAGACATGAAACAGACCGGCAGCGGTCTTATGATAAAAAAAGTAAATAATTGCTATCAAATATGTACTATCCCCGAAGTTTCTCCATATTTGGAAAAGCTTACAGAAATAACTGATAAAAAATTGTCTGTTCCTGCACTGGAAACACTTTCCATTATTGCCTTTAAGCAACCTATAACTAAACAAGAAATCGAAAACATTCGCGGTGTTCGCGCCGATAGTATTATAAATAAATTATTGGAACGCGATCTTATTCAAGAAATAGGACGAAAAAAAGTGGTCGGCCGACCTATAATATATGGTACCACTAATAATTTTCTAAAATGTTTCGGTTTATCCAGTCTTGATGACTTGCCTACTTTACCAATTTAAATTTGAAACATACTAAAAAAACACTTTGCTAATTAAAATAAATAATTAGCAAAGTGTTTTTTTTAGGTAAAATATTATATAGGACTTGCAAAGATTTATATTATCTGTTATAGTACTAGTTGTAAACGATAATAGTTATCATTTACAATAAAATGTTATTTACTAAGGAGATTGTTATCATGTCACTAATAAACAAGGAAATAAATGATTTTTCCAGCGAAGCATATATTGATGATACATTTAAAACATTTACTAAAAAAGATATCTTAGGTAAATGGTCTGTCTTTTTTTTCTATCCAGCCGATTTTTCCTTTGTTTGTCCAACAGAATTGGAAGATTTAGCCAATTTATATGATGAATTCAAAAAAATCAACTGCGAAGTTTATTCCGTTTCCTGCGATACTCATTTTGTTCATAAAGCCTGGCACGATGCCTCTGACAGAATAAAAAAAGTAAAATTTCCCATGCTTGGTGATCCGACAGGTAAAATTGCCCGAGATTTCGATGTATTAATTAATGATTCAGGTGTCGCTGATCGGGGTTCATTTATAATTAACCCTGAAGGGAAAATAGTTAGCTACGAAGTTATTGCTGGCAGCGTCGGTAGAAATGCTGATGAACTCTTGCGTAAAGTGGAAGCCTGCCAATTTGTAGCTGAACATAATGGAGAAGTTTGCCCTGCAAAATGGCACCCCGGTTCTAAGACACTGAAACCTGGTATTAACCTAGTTGGTGCTTTATAATTATCAAACGAAATTTTTAACCTATAACCCTATAAAATGAAAAAACTAACCATCTAAACTGGGTGGTTAGTTTTTTTACTACTTATAAAAATAACACTAGCTAAATATATCCATTATCTTTATTTAATGAGGAATACTTATGGATATATATATTATTGTAGGAACATTATATACTAAGGCTAATAACCAATCATTTTTAGTTCATACTTATCCTATAAATTCTGAAGATTTGACAGACCTCCCCTGTCGCATTACCACTGAAATATAAAGCAATGGCATGTCTTTTAATTATCATAGTAATTTATTTTTCTGTAAGCATAGATGTACAGTGTGGGCAGCGTACTGCATTATCGGCAATCGGTTGTTTGCAATAGGGACATAACCGCGGTTTTGGCAATGATTCAGATTTTGGTTTTAATTTGTTAACCTGTTTAACCACAACAAATACGGCTAAAGATATTATAAAAAACTCTATAACAGTATCCAAAAAAGCACCATAGGCAATAACCGGTACATTAGCCGCCTGTGCTTCTTCAAGTGTCGTCACATGTTTATCGCCGAGATTAATAAAGAAACTGGAAAATTTTACTCCGCCCAGCAAAAGTCCTATTGGCGGCATAATTATGTTAGTTACCAGCGAACTCACTATTTTGCCAAATGCTGAACCAACAATAACCCCCACAGCTAAATCTATTACATTGCCCCGCATAGCAAAACTTTTAAATTCAGCAATAAATTTTTTCATAAAAATTCTCCTAAGTTACAGTATTTTAAAATTTAACCAAGATATTTTATAATATATCAATTTTTTTAATGTAAAGCAAATTCCATACAATTAACTATAAGTGAGTTTAGAGAATTTTCTTCTCTGATAAAACAGCCTCACCATTTTTGTCCAGCCGGCGAAAATTTTTTATTACGGTTTCTGGAGATGAATTGGCATAACAATACTTACACAAATGCATACAGGTATTATATTGTCCTATATCCTTGCTAGCAATACAGCCGCAGCTGCTGCGCTGTCCACTATCTTTTAATTGAATTTTATTATTATATACTGGTTCCGAAGAAAATAAATTCATCTGATAATTTGAATACCCCAAAAAGTCCATCAATATTTTATCATCAGCAAAAAGTTTAACCATTAATTTATCATCTATGCATTTATTTTTTTCAATACCATATTTTTTCAAATCTATTTCTTCGCCACATGTTGCCAGTGAAAGTTTCCATTTCTTATTTAGTAATTGCAATCCTTTAGCAAGTTTATTCATACTGGCACTATCAAATTCTTTATATCCAACACCATATTTTTGCAGATTTCTCTGAACTTTTTTATAATTATTTATATCAGCAAAACTGATTATAAGCTTAGTAGTATATTTATATATTTTATCACCCACATGTTTAATTTTCTGCAGTAATCTGCCTGCATCTATAGTCTGCGTTAATATTAATGGATCAAAACGCCAAATAACTTTTTCTTTACCAAGTAAAACTGACAACTTTAAAAATGTTTCTATTCTTTTTCCCAACGAAGGCAGATTGGGTTCCAAATCTTCTATTTCATAATCATTTAGAGTATATGTAAAATAATAATTTATTCCCATATTATCAATAATAGGTAAATACCTTATTATATTATTTGGATTTTTACTCCAAAATACAATTACTCTGGTTTTGGCAAAAGATACATACTGAATTTTCTGGTTAAACGGATTCAGCCATTTAACGTATCCCTTCTGCAATCGATTTATGAACCAATCATAATGAAATGCAGGTATATCAGTAGCTCTGCTGGCCGATATAATAATCGGCGCAGACGCTTTAACCTCTTTACCATCTTCAGTGTGTAAAAAAATTTTATCCCACCCATTAAATTTCACAAGATATCCACCTCTGAAAATAAATTTCCTATATAAATATATATTACACCATTTTTTATATAAAAAATATAAATCTTTTTATTATTGCCATACATGTATACATTTGGTATATATTATTTTTATTATTCAATAGACAAACGCTTTACTTATAAGTGCTATTGTATTATACTTTTAATAAAGAGGGCTTTTAAGATCTAAAATTTTAAGGAGGATTCTCAATATGAAAATTTCTGTAATTGGTGCTGGTAACGTAGGCGCTACCGCTGCAAATGTCCTAGCTTTAAAAAATTTCGCTGATGAAGTAGTATTGCTTGATATTAAAGATGGCGTTGCTGAAGGTAAAGCAATGGACATGATGCAGACTGTTAACATGATGCATATTGATACAAAAATTACTGGTATTACAAATGATTATTCTAAGACTGAAAATTCTGATATTGTAATTATAACTTCGGGTATGCCTCGTAAACCAGGTATGAGTCGTACTGATCTTATTGGTGTAAATTCCAAAATCGTAAAGTCTGTTATGGATGAAGCCTTAAAGCACTCACCTAATGCTACATTCCTCATTATTTCTAATCCTGTTGATACCCTTACATATCTTGCATTAAAAGATAGTGGATTACCACGTGAACGTGTAATAGGTATGAGCGGTCTTTTAGATGGAAGCCGTTTTGAATATTACTTAGCACAAGCAATTGGCTGCCCTGTGGGTGATATTGATGCTATGGTAATCGGTGCACATGGAGATTTAATGGTTCCTCTTACACGCATGGCTACTTACAAAGGTGTTCCTGTCAGTGAATATCTTTCCGCAGATAAATTAACTGAAATAGAACATGCTACTCAGGTAGGCGGTGGCACTTTGACTAAACTGCTCGGTACTTCTGCATGGTATGCTCCTGGTACTACAGCTGCTACTATGGCTGAAGCAATTGCTAAAAACACTGGTAAAACATTATCCTGCATTGCTTTATTAGATGGAGAATATGGCGAAAAAGATGTTTGTGCTGGTGTTCCTGTAGTTCTTGGTAAAAACGGTATTGAAAAAATCCTTGAACTTCCACTTGATGCTAAAGAAAAAGAAATGTTCCAGAAAAGTGTTGACAGTGCAAAAGATACAAATGCTAAGTTAAAAGAAGCTTTAAAATAATAATTTTTAAATAGTATAGCGTACTGATTTTAAAAATCAGTACGCTATACTATTTTGAAACCTTTAAATATTTACTATCCTTATCACTACATTATATTTTGCTAATGATACATAAAAAGCAGCTTGTAATAAAATACAAGCTGCTCTAATTATAATTCAATACTAATTCCCTCTTCATTTTTTTGTCTGTACATATTATTCGCGAGATAATACATACTTTATAAAACAACATAGTCGACTATAACATTAATGCGCTTTTCATTATCATTAATTATAAAGTGACATACTCACCCCACCACTTTAGAAGTGGAGAATTCTAGTTACAAAAGTTAAATATGAAACAACTTTTTGTTAAAATTGGATAAACCCTATAAGGTATATTCCATTCCACACTTATAAAGATAAAAAACTTCGTTATTCAACCTAAAATCATAATTTATAATGCGCATTATATAAAAGACTGTTATCTCATAAACAGAATCCACATTATAGTGTCTCTTTTATATAATAATCTTTGGTAATTCCAAAACCATTACACTTCAGTGAACTTGCCATGAGATAAATAAATATAATTTTTTTATATTCTCTCACTCCCTGTCATATAATATTTTATGATCCCAATGGTGACACATTTCCACTATTTAACCTATACAGTATTTTAAGTAGAAATATAACTGCTTAATAAGAAACTAAACCATCAGCAAGTTAAATTTGCATGCCCCGCGGTCCTGTCATCATTCGTCCACCACTATATGCCACCTAGAAGCGGAAGGATCACTACCATTTTATCAAATATGTTATAAATAATATTCCGTCCCTATTATAACACATTTACAATGGCTGAGAAAGTACAATTATAATTATCAATATCATCTGTACTTTCTAATATTATTATAGCAATAATTATCAATTTTTTCAATAGTAAATAATTAATTATTAACAATTTTCAGAAATAATATTTACTATATCTATAAATAGATATAGTAAATATTATCAGTATTTTAAGAAATTAAATAATTCACGTACCATTATCAATGAGGACATCCCACCAGGATCTTCATGTCCCACACTACGTTCACCAATATATGATGCACGTCCCTTTGTTGCTGGAATAGTTTTTGTATAGTCAATGCCTTTTTTAGCCGCTTTTACTGCAGCTTCTATACATTGATATAAGGTTTTATCTTTTGCCTGTTCTGGTGTAAAACATCTATATACAGGAACCAGCACATCAAGCATAGTTTTTTCACCCACATCAGAATGTCCGCGTTTCTTTATTCCTTCTATAGCTGCTCCTAAGAGTTTCTCAACATTTTCTATATTGAATGTGGTATCCTTATCACAAACAGATGCAGCACGTAAAAAAGCTGTTGCATATAAAGGGCCAGATGCTCCACCAATATTTTCCGAAAAAGCTGTTCCAATCGTATGAAGTACATTTTTTGTGCTATCGTCCTCTAAAGCATCCAAGGCCTCTATTGCAGCATTAAATCCCCGTGCCATATTCGTGCCATGATCACTATCGCCAATAGAATCCAATCTGTCCAATAAATCACGCTGTTTAATGACGGCCTTTGCAATATGATCAACAGCATCTTTTAATCTTGTCAATATAATTCCCCCAAAAAATAGAATCGTATTTATTGTATCATAAAATACACTACTTAATAAATATGATTTTTTAAATTTTTTCTTTTTTCTATACTATATACACTTTTCCTACAAAAATAACTACAGCAATGAAAAAGATTATATTATATATTAGCACAATTTTCAACATTTAATCATAATAATATATATTATATAGCATATTATTAAATGTTATATAATATATTATTTAATAATTTTAAACTTATCAAATTAAATTTGTGATTCATACTAAATAAAATAATTATAGCATCCAATAATAAAAAATTCAAATATTTTAGATTAAATCAATTTTTATATAAAATTTATATATTGTTTATATATTCTAGTATAATTTTTTTCTATATTTTATTTTAAATAAAACCTTAGCAAATTTGACTGATACTCAAAAGCATGTTATACTATTTTAGTTGTAGTAATACAGTAAGGGGGACGTAATGGTTTCGACGGGAACAGATGTTGTACGAGAAGCGAGCCGGGGGGTCATCAACCCGTTAGTAAGGTGAATCTACTTTTATTTAAATATAAAAGCTAACGATAATTACGCTTTAGCAGCTTAATGCTAACCTCTTTTGTTTCTTTTCCCACGTGAAGCAAAAAGAGGACAATAGTGGGATACCTTGTATTCAATTCTCGGAGAATATTGGGAAATTTTATCGAGATAGGATAATGAAGGTTTGTTTGTGTAGCTTTATTATCTGATAAATAAACACATAATGCGCTCGGAGAAACTTGTGCAGCAATGTTTTCGGACAGGAGTTCGATTCTCCTCGTCTCCACCAGTCAAGTCAATATACAAACTCATATAAAGCGCGTCAATATCGGCTTTAGTGATATCTTTGCTAGAATCAATGAGATTGTATATTACACATATAGAATTATCATACACGTAAACTTTATGAATAAACCCATCAATAATTTTATCGTAAAAATTAGTATCAGCGCGGTGCTTATAAAATAAGTTAGCATATATATGATATGTTCTTCGGATAATTCCGGCAGATTATTATTGATCTGCTGGTTTTCATTTCTTTTACAATATTTTGCTTATCATTTTCAAGCTGTGTCAATCGTGACTTTGTAGTATCGGTCATAATACCTGCTTCTATTGCTTTCATAACATTATCTATCTTATATTTAACGGCAGCAAACTGTTGCTCAAAACTATTTGTTTTATCTTCAACCTGTTGTTCTTCCTTGTAAATAGCTATACACCGCTTAGCTATTTCATTAAAATTATTAGGAATTAATATATACTGAGTAGTTGCATCGACTACTAACTTTTCAATATAATCTTTGCGCAGCATTCGTCGGCAATCTTTATTTCTGCAATGATAATGATAATATATCTTGCCGGTTTTACTAGTACCACTATGCCCATTCATATAACTATCACAAAGGCCACAAAAGATTTTACCAGACAACAAATAATTAACTTTTGCCTTACCTGTTCCAGGATGATGCTTATTTAACAGTTGCCGTTGCTGCACCTTATAAACAACTTTGCCTGAACAATTGGCGGAATCGCATCAAAAATGCTCAATCCTTGCGCATTATAGCATTATATATCCCTATATATTTTTTATTGGCAAACATATGATGCAGCGAACACTTATTCCATATGCTGCCTTTACCTG
Organism: Pectinatus sottacetonis; assembly: GCF_015732155.1. NCBI lineage: Bacteria > Bacillati > Bacillota > Negativicutes > Selenomonadales > Selenomonadaceae > Pectinatus > Pectinatus sottacetonis. Next base: position 2,509,031 of record NZ_WIQK01000001.1, on the reverse strand, counting down.
CATAATCAGGAGCAGTATTGAGATCAGCGATAATGTCAGTCAACCGCTTGCCGGCAGCATAATCTTGAAATATTTTAATAACACATGGGCGTTGTATCTCATTGATTGTGTATTTTTTATTAACTATTTTATAGCCATAAGGGCAAGTGCCACCGAAAGATAAACCTTTGCGGACATTTTCTTTTATGCCACGCTTCACTTTCTGTGATAATTCGGCAGAATAATACTCTGCAAAGCCTTCAAGCATAGATTCTAAAATAATCCCTTCTGGTCCGTCAGGTATATTTTCCTTAGCATAAAATATTTTTATACCATTTTTTCAAACGTGCCTTATAAACGGCACTGTCATAACGATTACGGGCAAAACGATCTGTCTTATAGACAATTACACAATCTAATTCCTGATGATCATAATATCGCGAGATTTAGCAAATTCCTGACACTCATGTAGCTGTCCCTCAATAGATTGCTCGTTTTGTCTTTCGCTGCTGTATCTGGCATAAATAACTGCTTTTTGCATAAAAAAATACAGTCCTTTCAATTTAAATTTTAAAAGGGCTGTGATGTAATAACATCGTACACATTATGTTTATCACGTCCCACGCCGTCCGGCGATGCAACACCGGGCGGATTTTTTATTCTATACTGGTTCCCATAATAGGCCCCCAGCTTGCAACTTCGTCACCAGACAATGTACTGACAACAGATAAATGAAATGTGGAGGAGTCAATATCTAATTTACGAGATTTAGCAGCAGTGAAGAAAGACACAAAAGCAGCTTTAACAAAACCTTTTTTAGCATTAGCAGGCAAATAATCCCAACGATTATTAACTTTTAATATTAAAGTGCCATTTTTAAAACTTATTCCGGCATAAACAGGAGAGTAATAATTTCCGTTAACAAATAAATTATTAACAGCATCAATAGAAGAAATAAGTTTATTTTTATAAATAGCAGCTTCAGCTTTAGCCTGTTCATTTTGCTGCTGTTTTATTTCTTGCTGCTTCTGAATATTTTCCTGCTGAGCAGCTGTAGGAATTGCAGATGGCTGAGGCGTACTTTTAAATATATACGGAATAAGCATAACAATAATAATTGCAGATGCTATTAAAATAGCGATTATAGGGCGATGTTTACTTAAACTAAATTTGTCGAGATGAGATTTATTTAAACTAGGTCTACTTATACTAGATTTGTTATCTCTTTCATACTGAATTTGTCTTTCTAGTTTAACGGCTTCATCATAACTTCTAATTCGTAAACCGCAATTCAAGCAATACATAGAACCTGTTACTTCTTTTCCACAACGCGGACATTTCATGTATTTGTTCCCTCCTAATCTTTAAATTCATCAATACAGGAAGATGCAGTATTAGCATTTGCTTTTGCTTGTTCAAAATAAAATATTGAATCGCCTTGATAGTCAATATTTTGTGTTTCAATAAACTTTACTCTATAATACACGTAGTTTTTTAAATTGCCTAATAAGTTTTTTTGCGCAAAAAGTAAACGACGATAGATATCTTTTCTTGCTAAACTAGTATTTGGTATCTGAATATTGCTGTTCATAAAATCATCTATCGCAACATTTATTGATTTTTGATAGTCAACAATATCTTTATTATAAAAACGCCTATCAATATTAGATAGACGTTGACGAATCATTATTCAATTTCTGTAAATAGCGTGTTGGCACTGATTTGATAAGCCATACATGATTTGCTGATTCAAAAAACACAAAACCATCCTGCAGCATACGTTTCGTGTCAATCATGTAGATGACAGGACTGCCGTGTCTTGCACCAACAACATTTGCCGTTTTTGTATCCAGTGATAGATGCACATATAGCCGACTCTTGGGCAGCAATCCCTGCTGGTCAATCGCTGCTGCATATTTTTCTCCGGTCCCATGATATAGTACAGAAGGTGGGACTCTAGGTTTCAGTTCTACATCTATAAGAATAGAATGGCCTTGATTTGCTCGAATCTTTCTTTTGTCGCTGCTGTAGCTATAGCGCTGCTTGCTGTCGGTCTGCACGATTTTTTGCAGGATATTTTCATCTAAATGGTATTTGCCGGTGTTATTTACACCATTGATCAATTCCGCTACATCGGCCCAACCGTGTTCGTCCACTGTAATTCCGGCAGCCTGCGGTTTATGCCGCAGAACTAGACTTAAAAAGACACTTATATCTTTTAAACTAATAATTACATTTCTCCTCATCATTATCATATACAATCTCTTCCTTTATTCCTCTAAGTCTCTCAGAAATATCATTATTAATTACCTTGCGACGATATTTTACAACCAAAACGAGATGGTAATACATCAGAAAAACTGAATGCTAATTATGCTGTAATTCTCTCATTATAAAAATTATCCAATCATTTCGACTGATAATATCATAGCATGAAAAAATTATACTTGCAATACTAAAACCCTGGCGATTCATCCCACTATTTTAGAAGTTGGGAAATTCTCGCCACAAAAAGTTAAAAGTTGGTACAATATAATAATATATTTTCATTTTCTTCCCCAATGATTAATGAATATAAATCCAATACTTCTGGCTTAGGATATAACCGCCACATTCTCTTATCGATATTATCCCGCTTCCTCTCGATCAGTCCCTTATCTTCCATCTTTTGAATTGCTTTTGCTGTTGTTGATTTATCTACCTTCAGCATAATTGATAAATCAATTGGATTTATCCCCTCATTTTCACAAATCCTTGACGATCACCGTATTAATTTTCCCCGCCTGTATGCCGTCGATCATTTGCTGGAAGCCCTTGCGCTGGAATGTTGTGCCGCTGACGCCATCGTCCGTGAACACCACGGTATCAAGAAAACCGTGGTCTTTGGCGTACTTTTGCAGGATCAGGCGCTGGTTCTGGATGCTGTCGCTTTCACCGTTGCAGTTATCGTCCACCGAAAGGCGGCAATACAGCGCGTTCTTGTTTTGAACTGCCTTTTGCATCGTTACCTCTTTTCCGTCAGTCTATCCATAAAGGAAGTTTGTGTGGCTTCATTATACTGCGGATGGGCGGCGCTGTGAACGGGTCGGGCGAAAAAATTGGGCCAAAAGAGGCCCAGGGCCGCCTGCAAAGCAAGGTCGATCACCCGCGCCATGGGTGGATACCACCGTTTCGGCGGTATCCTGCTTGAAATAAGCGTTGACGATGTATGTAGTCCCGCCAATCGTTCGGCGGGCAGTGCTGACTGCGGGGTTGCTGGTATGCTCCATGTTGCCTCCTGTTCGCATATGCCAAGCCGTCACGGTGAAATGGCGGCTCCTCCATCAGCCGATAGCGTTATTAAAATTATACTGACAGTTACAATAAAAAATGTCTATTTAAAAAATTCACAGCTAAGGTTGTCCAAACTGAAACATCTGTATTTATTTTTTCATGACTATTAGTTGTATTGTGATTTGCTAATGATAACCCATGATACCCACTTTCAAAGACATGCAATTCATATGGAATATTATTGCCGCTCAATTTTTCCGCAAATTTCAATATTTGACCTACGTAAACCATACCGTCATTAGCAGTACCCCATATAAAAACTGGCGGCATATTGGGGGTAATATGATTAATAGGACTGCCTTCTTTTAACTGTTTTTCTGTTGCCTGTACTCCAATAGCTGCGTCCATAGCCATGCTTAGAAAATCGCCTTTTTTCATTTTTGCAAATTCAAGAAAACTATTGCAATTTTCATCTTCTACAATCTTTTTCTTTTGATATTCGAAATCAAGTAATGGATATGCTAATATTGCCGCATTAGGCTTTAACATTTCCGAAGACACCTCCAACTTTTTATATAAAAATTTTTCGTTCCATTGAGTTGCCAAAGAAGCACAAATCGAACCTCCTGCCGAAAAGCCTGCAATAGCTATTTTGCTGATATCAATGTTCCATTCAACAGCATGTTCCCGAACAGTAACTATCATTTTTGCTAAATCATATTCCGGGTTAGGGTAAGTGCTGTCTCCAATTTTTTTTGTGGTGTAGTTTAAGACAAAAGCCTGAAATCCATGATTCAAAAAGAATAGTGCAACGGGTTCCTTTTCTTTGTCTGTTATTCGTACAAATCCTCCTCCACCACAAATGATGATTGCGGGATGCTTTCTTTCGTTTTCAATATCGGGGGAGTTGTCCATCAGATAAGCCACATAATTTATTTTGTCATTGTTTTCCCAAAGCAATCTTTTTTCAACAAGCATAAATGTACCTCCATTTTCAATTTACTATTGATTATATATAGTATATTGATTATACTATATATAAAATCAGAGTCAAGTACGTAAAATATTCTAACTATGTACGGAAATTCATACCGAAAGGAGTGCTTTTGAAATATGTCTGAATACCAAAATTTTATAAACAGCCTGAAACACTATCAAGGCGACCCCAAATGTCCTGTATTGCAGTCATTAGAAATTTTGCAAGGTAAATGGACTTCTCGTATTATTTTTTACCTGCTAAAAAATAACCACATGCGATTTGGTAAATTAAAAAAGTCGATTCCAACAATTACAAATACCATGTTAACTTCGACCCTAAGAGAATTGGAGCAAAAGGGAATTGTTTCACGTATACAATATAATGAAATTCCACCACATGTTGAATATTCTCTGACAGAAACCGGCAATGCCCTTTTGCCAGTTTTCTTTGAGTTGGGGAAATGGGGAAAACAATACGCGCTGTAATTTGTATGTGCTATAATAGCTTGCAGGTTGTCATTTCTACAGGAATATTTATTCCGTTATGCTCAGCAACTGAAATATGTTTTTTCCTAGAACTACATTTACAATTGAAGGTATTTTATCAAGTTGCAATATAGTATTTACGATCACAATACCGCATTCGCACAAAACGGACAAGCAATTCATTCAGGTACCCGAATGACTCTTATTGAGGGCACCTGCCCCCAATCCCCTGGGCAAAAACGGACCTCACGTCCATTTTGCGAACGTCCCTTTCCGGGGCGGCTGTGCATCCTCGCGGATGCCGTACGGCGCGGTTCCGTGCAAGATGAAAATTCCATTTACGGCCACGGGTCTCTCTATGGCAGGTTGCCATGCTTACCTTTCTCTGGGTGGCGGCGGTTTACGCCTCAGGGAAAGGAACGTCCGTCAAGGATGAGCCTTGCCGTGAGGCACGCAAGAGGTTTGGAGGGCGCAACGGCCTCGCATAGCGCACGGCACCCGTAAGGGTGTATAAGTGCGCTATCCAGATGCCCCATGTTGTTGCTTTGAATATAGAGCTGCCGAAAGAAGCGCACATACCTTTTAACGCGCTCACTTGGCATAAATATGAATTCAAAAAACACTTTCCAGAATGCCTCCGTGCTCAATAAGACGGTGTGCTCACATTCTGTGTTCCTCCATGCTTTTCGATTCAATAGAATTTTATTCGGATTTTCAAGCTGCTAGATTGCCTCTTGAATACGTTTATTTTTTCTTCCAGTGTTGGCACAACATTCTCTATTTCTTAGCAAGCACAAAAAGCCGTCCATTTGGACGGCTTTTTATTAGATGCGAAATGTTTGGTTATGAGACCGAGTTCTATTCATTTTCCGTGGAAGCATAAAAAATGTATTAGGACAGAAAAACAGAGCCCTCAATCTATATAGTCAAAATAAATCAGTAACTAAAGTTGTTCAAATTTTAGGGTACCCCTTAGGCGAGCCTTATATATGTGGATTGCAGCAAAAAGACTGCCACCTAAAACAGGCTCCAAGAAAAAATAGGACAATAAACCGACTCATCCGAGGCGTTCTCCACTTAAATTAAAATTATCAACACTTCACCGTTGCTTTAAACTCGGTGAAAATGTAAAATTGATATCAGAAGAAATTGATATCATTAATATAGTATAAATGCCGCTGTTCCTGTATAATATTACAAGATCAGCGGTATTATTAGTAGTAATTATTTTCTCATTTTATGACAGATAAACTCCCACCAGTTTCTATTCGTGGACAGTTAAACACGAAACATTGGTAAGCAGGATTTCGTCCACTTCACATATTTTGATCATTCTACACACCGACTTTAATTTTCCTAGTGAAACTAAAGCAGCTACTATATTCTATATAAAATATATCTTATCTCACACAGTATAAAAATTTACCAGTTTAGCATCAAAAATGCCATCTATTTTTAATACTTCATCAATAATATTCTGTGTAATGTCATTATCAATAGTAAGTACCATCATACTTGTACCTGCAATTGCCGTTTTTCCTACCTGCATTCCTGAAATATTTACATTATATTTCCCCAAGACTGAACCGACCTGACCAATCATTCCCGGACGATTGATATGAGGACAAATAAGAATACGGGCATGAGGATCAACATCAACACGATGCTGATTTATTGTAACAATGCGTCCATCTGTACCAAAAAGAGTTCCCTGTACAGATTGTTCTCCTTCTGGTGTTCTTACTGTAACAGTTATCAAATTGGCAAAATTTTTAACATCCTTATTTTTTATTTCTTCTATTTTAATATTACGCTGTTTAGCTATTGAAGGGGCATTTACATAATTAACAGCTGTCTGCAGTATAGGATTAAGCATACCCTTGATAACTGCTATGGAAATCATTTTTGTATCTATATCTGCAATATTACCATTATAGCGAATCGTCAAGCTTTGTATTGGCCCATCTGAAAGTGACTGTGCCGTACATCCTAATCTTTCTGCCAAAGTAAGATATGGACGAATTTTTCCCATTGTTTCAGCAGATACAGGCGCCATATTCACAGCAGTAGAAACAGGTTCCCCTTTTAATGCAGCAGCTACTCCGTGGGATGCATCAATGGCAACACCTATCTGTGCTTCCACTGTAGATGCTCCAAGATGCGGCGTCAAAACTATGTTAGGAATATTGCGTAGCGGGTTATCTGCTGCTAAAGGTTCACTTGTAAATACATCAATAGCTGCACCAGCAACCTGCCCTGCCTTTACGGCATCGGCAAGATCCTGTTCATTTATTATACCACCGCGAGCGCAGTTTATAAGTCTTACCCCTTTTTTCATTTTGCATATATTATCTTTATTCAGCATATTTTTAGTTTGGGGGGTAAGGGGCATATGTACTGTAATAAAATCTGCATTTTTTATTACATCATCAAGTGAACCGATCGTTACACCAAGTGCATGCGCCCGATCTTCATTCAAGTATGGATCATATGCTATTATTTTCATATCAAAAGACATTGCTCTTTTAGCAACGCCAGATCCGATACGGCCCAAACCTATAACACCCAGTGTTTTTCCCCGTAATTCCACACCAACATATTTTTTACGATTCCATTCACCCTTTTGCACTGTTTCATTAGCAATAGGTATCATTCGGCTCATAGAAAGCATCATTGCCATTGTATGTTCAGTAGCCGCAATTGTATTCCCTTCTGGAGCATTTAAAACAATAATTCCCCGATCAGTTGCCGCGGAAATATCTATATTATCAGTACCAACTCCTGCTCTGCCAATAACTTTAAGTTTTTCAGCCTTATCTATAACTTTCTTTGTTATTTTAGATGCACTGCGTACGATTATCCCATCAAATTCTGCTATTATACTGAGTAATTCTTCTGCTGGTAATTTTTCTTTGACAACCACGTCAAACTCTTTGTCTAAAATATCGACAGCTTTTTTTGATACGCCATCAGCAACTAAAACTTTCATTATAATTTCCAATCTCCCTTTTATATGTATAAATATATATCTATTTTAGTTTATCAATATTATATACGTCAAGTATAAAAAAAATATTAATGTCAAATATGAAAAGATTTTTGTGCAAACTTTCTTCAAATATTAAATAATAAAAATACTCAGCGTAAACCACAGCATATTATTTTTATTAAAAATAATATATAATAATATGTTGTAAGCAAAATTTACTATTATAAGCAAATAAAAGGTTTTATATTACTCAAGAAAGGCACGGTTATGAATAAAAAAATCTTAAAAGAACTATTCCCTCTCGCATTTATTTTATCATTATTTCCCACATCATCAGGTTTTTGCGCTCGTCTTTCGCTAGACGAATCTGTCCAAATGGCTCTGCAAAACAATCTGGAAATCCAAATTGCCGCAAAGAAAGAAGATACTGCCAAATATAATCTTGCCGGGGCAAAAGCCAAAAAAAGACTTACCATCTCATTAGGTAGCAATTTTTCTATATCTGACGGAATCACCGATGGCATAAAAAAGCAGTTTGAACGTGACAATACTAACAGCTTATCATTGAATTATCCACTTTATTCGGCCGGTAAAAACAATCTTAATGTCAACATACAAGAACAAACCTTATTACAAAGCAGCCTAAATACTCAGCGTACAGCAGAAAACATAGCATATAATACAATTAAAGCATATTATGATATTTTAGAAGCCGATCAAGATATAAATGTAGATAAAGAATCTGTAAATAACTATACACAACATTTAAAAAACGTACAGGAATTGTATAGTGCCGGCAGCATTCCAAAATCTGATTTATTACGTTCGCAAGTGGCTTTATCGAATGCAAAGCAGACTTTGATAAAGGCTAAAAATACTTATGATATAAATGTTATAACTTTCAAGAATATTATAAAACTCAATCGTGATGAACCACTTTATCTTACAGACACTTTCAAATACAGAGCTTTCATAAAACCACTTTCCTACTGCCTGCTTTATGCTGCCAAACATCGTAAGGATCTAGAACAGGCAAAAATAGACTGCAATATTGCACAGAAAAATATTGAATTAGCAAAAACTGATTACAAACCAACAGTAAATGCTTCTATAAGCACTGACTGGACTAATCAACCCACTCCGACAGAACGAGATCATGATTACACAGTCGGCATTGCTGCAAGTTGGGATGTTTTTGACAACGGTCTTACTAAATCAAGTATAAATTCAGCGCAGTCTGTTCTTGAACAAAAACAGCTCGCATTGCAGGAAAAAGCTGATGACATTGACTTAGAAGTTCGTCAGGCATATCTGAATATGAACGAAGCAAAGAAAAGATTCAATTCAACACAGACAGCTATAGATCAGGCAGAAGAAGACCTATTTATCGCACAGGAAAAATACCGTGTTGGCGCCGGAATAATATTGGATATCATTGATGCACAACTTGCCTTATCAACTGCCAGACTTAATCAAATAAGTGCACAATATGATTATGCTCGTGACAAAGCACAATTAAAAAACGCTATGGGTATAAGTGTGGAGGACAATGAATGAAAAAATATTTAACTAAAAAAACCGTTGCTGCATGTATTTTATTATTGATAATTTTATGTTTTGGCAGCTATAAATATTGGCAGATACACCATGCAGCGCAAAAACCGAAAACATCAGGTGAACTTTACACTGTAAAAAAGATGAATCTGCAATCCACAGTATCTGCTACAGGAACAATAAAACCTTTAGAATCGGTGGAAATAAGTTCTAAAATAACTGCACGAATTAAAAACGTTTTAGTAAAAGAAAATGATAATGTAAAAAAAGGACAGACTGTTGCTGTCTTAGATGGCAAAGATTTAGAAAACGAACTCATAAAAGCCCAGGAAACCGTAAATAATACTCTGTCCAAATATAATCGTACAAAATATTTATATTCAATTGGTGCCAAATCAAAAGAAGATTTAGAAGATGCCCAGTATAAATATGCTACGGCTAAAAGTGATATGGAAGTCACAAAATCCGATTTGGATGAAACTGTAATTACAACTCCCATAAACGGTGTAGTCGTTGGTGAACCTAAGACTCCTGGTACAATGGCTGTACAGGGTACAAGCAATCCAACAATTATAATGCGCATTGCCGATTTATCAAAAAAACAAATATTGGCTAAAGTTGATGAAACAGACATCGGAAAAATACAGTTAGGTCAATCAGCTGTATTTACCGTTGACGCTTATACAGATAAAAAATTTACTGGTAGAGTAGCTAAAATCTCTCAAACCGATACTAATAATACCTGGGATACTTCCTCCAGTTCATCCTCCTCATCATCTTCTTCAGTAATATATTACTATGTTACCTTGGCTGTTAATGATCCTCAGGGACTATTAAAGCCCTCCATGACTGCCCGGGTAGAAATAACTACAGCCAATAAAAATAACGTACTTGCCATACCTCTTTCTGCCTTGAAAACCGATAGCAAAGGTTCCTATGTTATTCTTGTAAATAAAAACGGTACTACACAAAATAAATATATACAGACTGGTATTTACAGTGATGATTATGTTGAGATTACCAGTGGACTTATTGCCGGTGATAAAATCTCATTACAATATACTGCTAAAAAGGCAGTAACCAACACATCTTCACACCATAATGGTCCCTTTTAAAATATACTAGTATAATGGCATGATTATTTTTAGTATTATGTTTTATTAACTTTATATACTGTATTAATTTTCTTATAGCCAAGGTTATTTTATTTTTTATGGAATTATTATAAAAAATTTTATAAAATGATATTTACCAATGTTCCACTACACTAGTTATAAATTTTTCATATATAAACTACCAGGAGGAAAAGATAACTATTGTTTAAAGAAAGTGTAATAATTGCTCTTAAAAGCCTGACAGTAAATAAACTGCGTTCTATCCTTACTATGCTCGGAATAATTATTGGCGTAAGTGCTGTTATAACAATGGTTTCCATCGGTATGGGCATAAAAAAACAAATACAGGACTCCATAGCTAGCCTTGGTAGTAATATGCTGATTGTTACGGCCGGTGCCCCCCGGGTTAATGGCGTTAGACAAGCTGCCGGAAGTGGTGAAAATTTAAAGCTTGATGATGCCAGTGCTATAAAAAAAAGAATCAAGAACATTGATTTCCTTACTCCTATGGTACAAAGATCTTATCAAATTATAAATGGCCGGCAAAATTGGAATACTGTCGTCTATGGTATTACTCCCGCATATATGTCAATACGTTCACTTACTGTGAAAAGCGGTTCTTTTATCACTAAAAATGATCTTAATACACGCTCACGTATCGCTGTAATAGGCACAACAGTAGCCACTAATTTGTTTGGCAGTGATAATCCTGTTGGTAAAAATATTCGTATCAATAACGATCCTTATAAAGTAATCGGAGTCCTGGAGAGTAAGGGACAATCCACTATAGGCCAAGATCAGGATGACTGCGTACTGATTCCAGTGACAACAGCCATGGAAAGATTAATGGCTGTAACCAGTATAAGAATAATCGACATACAAGTTTCTTCTGCAGACAAAATTGATATGGTACAGCAGCAAATAGAAACATTATTGCGGCAGCGTCATCATATAAAAAATCCCGTCAATGATGATTTTCAAGTAAGAAATCTTACAAGTATTATGGAAACAATGAATAATACTACAACTATGATAACACTGCTCCTGGGAAGTATTGCTGCTATTTCTCTATTGGTAGGCGGTATAGGAATCATGAATATAATGATAGTTTCCGTAACAGAACGCACGCGTGAAATAGGAATACGCAAGGCGTTAGGTGCAACATTCAACGATATAATGCTGCAGTTTTTAATCGAATCAATAATAGTGAGCGTAATAGGTGGACTAATCGGCATCGTGCTTGGCTGTGGTACTGCCGCTGCCATATCAAAATTTGGTGGATTTGCCACAGTCATAACGGTTGGGCCTATTTTATTATCATTTTTCTTCTCAGTCGGCATTGGTCTATTTTTCGGTATATATCCCGCCCGTAAAGCAGCTAAATTAAACCCTATAGATGCACTGCGATATGAATAATTTATATAAACTTGATAAAATCATATGTAATTTTAATTATAATATTGTATAATTGCTATATAATGTTATATTAAACTAACTTTTAATATAATTGACATTTAGTGTTATAATGTAAAGATAGTTTTTTATGAAATAATATTATCTTTCATTTACTTCTCAGCTGAAGGTATTTTTGAAAGATAAACAATCTTTTATAAGGATGGTATCTACTATTTTATGTTACTTAATAAAAAATCTATTGAACTTTTAGCTCCTGTTGGCAAATGGGATACATTACAAGCAGCAGTAAATGCTGGCGCAGATGCTGTTTATCTAGGCGGAAAAGCTTTTAATATGCGGATGTTCCGTAATGATTTTAATTTTGACAACAATACATTAAAAAAAGCTGTAAAGTATGTTCATTCCCATGATGTCAAAGTATACTTGACATTAAACAACCTCATAAGTGAAGAAGAAATTCCTGCCCTCACAGAGTATTTGAAATTGCTCAATGACGACATTCGTCCTGATGCACTTATTGTTCAGGATTTTGCCGTGATAGAACTTATAAGGGAATTAGGACTAGATCTAAATTTACATTCATCAATAATGATGAATACACATAATTCTTTAATGATTGACAAATTTAAACAATATGGTATCAGCCGCGTTGTTGCCAGCCGTGAAATGAGTCTTAATGAAATACGTTTATTAAAAGAAAAAAGTGCTATTGAACTAGAGTACTTCATACATGGTGATATGTGTATTGCTGAAGGAGGACAATGCTTCCACTCTGGCGTTGTATTCGGCAACAGCAGCAATCGCGGCCGTTGTATGAAACCGTGCCGCTGGCAGTATAAATTTGCTGAAGAAAAAGATATCGATAATAATGACAAGATGGTTGCTAAAAAATTTTCCTATAAACTAGCATTAAAAGATATGTGTATGTATCGTGCCCTTCCACAATTAATTCAATCAGGTGTTTATTCTTTCAAAATAGAAGGCCGCATGCGTGATGCCGAATTTATAAGCCAAATAGTGGGAATATATCGCCGGGCAATAGATAAATATATACATGATCCTGCCGGATACAGCATTAACCAAAATGACTGGCATAATCTGGAAATAAAAAAAGTCCGTGGATATTCTACCTGTTTTGCCTTAGGTAAACCGACCTATGCTGACATTGGTTTATCAGGCAAACATGAACCGCGTTTTTTTAGTAACGCTATAAAAGAAAGCGCTTTTACTACAAAAGCCGTTTTTCCACAAACAGTTAATAACAATATACCGCTTCTTGCAGTAAGATGCGCTACACTTGACCATGTGAAGGAAGCTTGTGCCGGCAAAGCTGATATTATATATGCTGGCGGCGATGTATACCGCCCTCTTACACCATGGACTATTGAAGATATAAAAAAAGCCCGTGAACTTACGCAAAAGGCAAATTGCCAGCTAGTTATCTCTACTCCGCGCATAACTAAAACACGTGAACTAAAAGAAATGGAACAGTTATTCGCCAGTTTAACAGATATTAACCCCGATGGTATTCTCGTACATAATATGGGCACTTTGGCACTCGCCCAAACAACAAACCTACCTGTTAGGTGCGGTGTATCATTTAGCATCTTCAATAGCAAAGCAGCCTCTTTATTGCAAAAAGAAGGTGCTGTTATGGGAACTGCATCATTGGAACTTTCTTATGCTCAAGTTAATTCTCTACTAGAAAACAGTCCTCTTCCCATCGAAATAATTGTTCACGGAGCAATCGAAGCAATGATTTGCGATTTTGATTTTATTGCTGAAGAAACGGGTAAAAACCAGCTAACAGCTCCAGAAGCATTTAATAAACATTATGCTTTTATAGACACCGCCTCTGAAATTCACTCCATAAGACGTACTCAGTATGACAGAAACTATATTTTATTTGCCCATGATTTATGTTTGCTGCCATATATTGATAAATTAAATAATGCTGCCTCATTTTGTATTGAAGCACAGGATTACACACCAGAATATACTGGTCGTTTAGTCCATATATATCGTCGTGCTATAGATAATCTTACTAAATATAATAAAAAAGACCTGCTGAAGGAAATAGAAATAAATGCGCCACGTAAAATTGGCAATGGTGTTTATAGATATGATTCCACCAAATAAACTTTTTTGCGGTAAAATTTTATTATAAAGCTTATAGTATACTGTTTATATGCTCCTAAATATAGACAGTATATTTCTTTTATTATATAAAGAACACAAAATTTTTATCCAACATCCCTTATAACCAGTATGTATTTATTAATTTATATGTCCCATAGAAAGGAAATCCAATGAAAGAATATATCGGGCCACAGAATATTTTAAAGAAAAAGCAAAAATATATAATGCCTTGTCTAGGACATTTTTATAAAAATCCACCTCAATTTGTAAAGGGAACTATGCAGTATCTTTTTGATAATACAGGGAAAAAATATACCGATTTCTTTGCCGGTGTTTCCGTAATGAATTGTGGTCATTGTAATCCTGAAATAACCGCAGCTGTCTGTCAGCAGGTAAATGAGCTGCAACATGTATGCAATATATATCTTACAGAAAATTTTGTTAACCTTGCTGAAAAATTAGCCCAAGTAACCCCTGGAACACTCCAGAAATCATTTTTCTGCTCCACTGGTACAGAAGCCAATGAAGGAGCTTTATTACTGGCAGAATTATACACCAAAAACAATGAATATATTGCCTTGCGGCATGGATTGCACGGACGCACAAAACTTACGATGAGTTTGACCGGCATAAGCATGTGGCGTACCGATCCGCATCCTGTAGGCGGTATACATTTTGCGCCTAATCCCGACTGCTACCGCTGCCCTTTAAAAAAACATTATCCTGAATGTGATATCGAATGTGCTAATATGCTTGAAGATATTATTAACTACTCTACCGCAAATAAAGTTGCTGCTTTCATTGCAGAACCTATACAAGGCAATGCCGGCATAATTGTACCACCTAAAAATTATTTTAAACGAATAAAAGAAATACTCAACAGACATCATATTTTATTAATTATCGATGAGGTTCAAAGTGGCTTTGCCCGTACTGGTAAAATGTTTGCTATTGAAAACTTTGATGTCGTGCCTGATATAATGACAATGGCTAAAGCACTGGGTAATGGTGTTCCCATAAGTGCCTTTATCGCTACAGCAGAAATTGCTGATGCCTATGTCAAACCAAGTGCATCCACCTTGGGCGGTAATCCGGTATCGACAGCTGCGGGTATCGCTGTTTTAGATTATATAAAAAAACATGATCTATTAAATAATGCCCAGGAACGGGGCCGTCAACTAAAAAATGGTTTAAAAGATATTCAAAGCCGTCATCCACTAATAGGTGATGTACGCGGTATCGGCCTTATGGTCGGTGCAGAATTGGTTACTAAAGGTAAAATTCCTGCCGCTGCTAAGCTTGATATAATATCAGAAGAAATGAAGGACAGGGGCTTCGTTATTGGGAAAAATGGCATATCGAGAAATGTCCTCGCTTTTCAGCCCCCCCTTGTAATTACTGAAAAAAATATTGCTAATATGCTAGATGCTTTAGAAACTACAATAAAAAAATATGAATAACTAATTTTATCAAGACTATTATGATTGCCAATATAAACTTAGTCTTGCAACTAAACATAACTTATGATAAAATAATTAAGCAAAAGCAGTTTCTCAGGCGAGACTGCGGTGCTTGGGTCTCACGCAATGAAGATTCATGAATCCCGTCAGGTCCGGAAGGAAGCAGCGGTAAGTGATCTCCTTCATGTGCCGTGAGAGTGCCTGAGCATCGTAATCTGGACTGAGAAGCTGTTTTTTTATTTTATTAGTTAAATTATAATAGAGGGTGATTATTATATCTTATGTAGCACTATATCGCAAATGGCGTCCTCAAAATTTTGCTGATCTGGTGGGCCAGGATCATATTAGTCATACTCTGTCACAGGCAATAAAAAGCGGCAAAATAGGTCATGCTTATTTATTTTCCGGTCCACGGGGAACAGGAAAGACTAGCACAGCTAAAATTATGGCCAAGGCATTAAATTGTGAACAAGGCCCGACTGATATTCCCTGTAATAAATGTAAAAACTGCCAAAAAATAAACAATAACACTTTTATGGATGTCTATGAAATTGATGCCGCTTCTAATCGTGGAATTGATGAAATACGGGATCTCCGGGAAACAGTTAAATTTGCTCCAGTCGATGGTAAATATAAAGTTTACATAATTGATGAAGTGCATATGCTTACAGCTGAGGCTTTTAATGCCTTGCTTAAAACTCTGGAGGAACCACCTCCAAATGTTGTGTTTATTTTGGCAACTACTGAAGTTCATAAAGTGCCTGCCACAATCCAATCACGTTGTCAACGTTATGATTTTAAACGCATAACAAAAACTGACATAAAAAAGCAACTGCAGAAGATAACAGCTGCGCTTAAAATAGAAGTTGAAGATGAAGCCCTCGATATTATAGCAGTACATGCCGATGGTGGAATGCGTGACGCATTAAGTTTATTAGATCAATGTACCGCTTTATCTGATGAAATACTTACAACCAGGAAAGTATGTAACATTTTAGGAATTGTCGGTCATAAAGCTGTCTGGCAGATTACTGATGCCATTATTGCCAATAACACACAAATTATATTACAGATTATTGATGAAATACTATCTACAGGCAAAGCTATTAGTCAATTGTTGAGTGAATTAGCCCTGCATTGGCGTTCTTTAATGATTTACAAAGCAACTGGTAGTTTACTGCTCGATAGATATCACGAAAAAATTGATATTATAAAAAAACAGGCTGCCTGCTTTTCCCATGAACAACTGACAAAAATGATAGAGACCATTTATGATGCCCTTGTTCAAACCAGATGGTCTCCGCAGCCAAGAGTTACTGTAGAAATAGCTTTGATGAAATTATGCTGTTCAGCCGAAACTTCTCTGTCTAAAGAAATTTGCCAATCTTCTAGTAAAAATACTGATGTAAAAATTGCTCGTTTAGAAAAAAAAATATCACATTTAGAAAATTTGATCAACACTATGTCTTCCTCAGCTGTATTGCCAATACCTAAAATCAATATACCGGCAACTAATACAGCAGCAAATAAAACCCTTGTTATATCTCCGCCTCTTCCCAAAAAGAAACCTCAATTTACTGAAAAACCAATTACTACTAATGCTGCCCCGCCAGTTGCCAATAGTATTGACAATACACCATCTGCTGATACAGCATCTATATGGCAGATGGTAATTAATGAACTCAGAGTACAACATAAAATTCCCACATTAGCCTGCATCGAAAAGGCACAGCCGCAGAGTATAGAAAACAATCAGCTTATTTTATCATTTAAAGCTCCTTTCTTAAAAGCACGTACAGAACGTGCTGACTATAGCAGTTTAATTGAAAAAATATTATTTGCTAAAACCGGTAAAAATATCAAGCTTGTTTGTATGATGGATAGCAGCGTTATTCCATCTGTTCCCAAAACAACAGCTCCTGCTGAAAAGAAAAAAGTAATACCCTCGCCACTAAACGAAACTGGTAATACTTTAAACGCTGAAGAAAAAAAACGCCTGCAGGCTGCTGTCAATATTTTTGGCAATAATATTATTGATGAAAAAAATAAAGACTAAGCAGCTATCCACTAGAATAGCTGCTTAGTTTTTTATTAACACCCCATAATGAACTAACGTCTATCAAACACCAGCTTCATAAAAACGAAATACTGCCTATTACAAATAAAATATTCCTTTATATCCTCTATAAAATTACTTAATATAACGTACATAGCAACTATATATAAACAATAAAAGTGCTAACCCCATAAAAATGAAGCTTAAATATTTTACCTTATCAATAGCAGCATCACTGATTTTTGCGTGCCGCTGTGCATAAATTGACAATAAAGCTCCTTCAAGTAATATATATATAGCTCTATCAACAACTGCCAACTGCGGCCAACCAATAAGTAAAAAAATAAAATTAATGCATATAAGTATTATTAATACAATATCACGGCCTGGTTTTTTTACAGGGGGATCAGCAGATTTTTTAGTCCTTTCAATTTTTTCACTGATACGTTTGGAGTATCGTGACATCGGCACCATTCCTTTTTGTTCTATTTTTTTTATTATAGCATAAATAGATACTTATTTCAGGATGATTTTAAGCATCTCAATAAATATTTTATATATGCTGATATACTTTAAAATCAAACTAAATATTTTTTATTATGATAAAATTACCTTTTTTTGTAAATATAGATTGATACTTTTCATAATGCTTGATACAATATAACATATTAGTTTTAACTTTACAAAAATATAGAATTGAGGTGTACATTTGCGCTAAATATATACAGCGCAAAAATACTAATGATTAGACAAAATCGCAATAGAAATAAATTAGCGACTTATTATAATATGTTTACAGAAACAGGAATAATTGATCCTAATGTTCATCCGTGGATTGCTGAATCGTGGAAAAAAAGTCGGGAACTTAACATATCAATTAAAAAATTCAATGATTTAAAAAGCCTTGATAAAGATTCTTTAAAATTATTACAAAAACGCCATCGTGCCGCCATAGAATATATGCAGGATTTTACTGATGGTATTAAAGATTTTCTTCAGGAATATGATCTATGTTTACTGCTGCTAGATAGTGAATGTACTGTTCTAAAAAATTATTCCTCCCCTTATAATCGCTTGCTTTCAAAAAAAATTGAGGGCGTAAGTCTCAAACTTGAAAATGTAGGCACCTTCAGCGCCAATATAGCTGCCAAATACAAAAGTTTATTCTGGGCTTTTGGGCCAGAAATATGGCTAAAGGCCCATCACGACTGTGACTCAGGAGCTGCTCCTGTATCTGTCTGCGGTGAAACCGGATATATTATAACCATTTTAAGCAGGGACTATGACAAGCTGCCCCAAGATGCAACTATTTCACTTCTCATGTCAATGAAAACAGCTATGGAGATTCACTTAAAACAAAAAATGTCGCTTCAGGCACAGGAAGCTATACTTGATGCGACTCCTTTTGCTGTATATCACATCTTAAAAAATGGTGATGTTGCTTACGCCAATAAGCTTGGCATAAGTCGTCTTGCCGGTATAGGCGCTATTGATAAAGATAAAACCCTCAATCTTAATGAAGTCGTATTAAACTATAAACACACTCCTATTTACAAGGGATTCAGCGGCGCAGCCTGTACCAACCAGGAAGTTACATGGACAACACAAGTCAAGACTTATGAAGATATAACAACAGTTGTGCCAATAAAAGATGAGCTTGATAATGAAATAAACAGTGTCGTTACAGTAACAATGCCTATTGAGGATCTGCGCATGCTTGTCGCACATGCAGCCGGATATACAGCTAAATACAGTCTTGACACAATTGTCGGGATCAGTCCGGCCTGTAAACTAATGAAAGAACGTGCACTACGAGCAGCAAAAAAGAATAATCATATTTTACTACAAGGAGAACCAGGTACCGGTAAACAACGGCTAGCTCATGGAATCCATATGGCCGGAGCCAGATCTAATGGTCCTCTTATTTCCCTCAACTGTGGTGATGTTCCGCCAGAACTTTTGGAGCAAGAATTATTCGGTGCAAAAACAGGAAAAGAAGTAAGTCATCCTGGTAAACTAGAATTAGCCAGTGGTGGTACTCTGCTTATGGATGAAATAGAAAAACTGCCCATTTCAATAGCAGAAAAATTAGCAGAAGCTCTGCATGATAAAAAAATATATCGCATAGGTGAAGAAATTGAAAGAAGTATCAATGTAAGAATCATCGCTTCATCAGATGGTAATTTGCGCCGTTTATGTGAAAAAGATCTATTTGATAAAAAATTATTCGAGATCGTGTCCCGCAGTATTATCCACTTACCTCCACTCAGAAGCCGACGTGAGGATATTTCACTTCTTTCTAAAAGTATTTTAAATGAATTGACCACTCAACATAAAATATCACCAAAACAGCTGGATAATGCTGCTTTGAAAATATTATCTGAATATGATTGGCCGGGAAATATAAAACAACTGCAGGGAGTAATAGAAAATGCTGTTCTCAATACTCAGGGTAATATTATAAAGGCAGAAAATATCAATCTCATGGGCAATATAAAACCTAGCAGTAAATGGAAAGAGGATAAAGATATATTCGTAAGAGCTTGGCAATCAGCCGGGGGAAATGTCAGTCGTCTTGCCAATCTTCTCGGCGTAAGCCGTGTAACACTTTATCGCTACATAAAAAAATACGGAGTAGAAAAATAAAAGCATCCGTCATATAATATGCAGGGGTACTCAAATGAGTTGAGAAGGTTAAACCTGACCCTTTGAACCTGTTAGTTAATACTAACGCAGGGAGCTGAATAAAAAACTGCTTGCCAATGGACAGGCAGTTTTTTATTATAAACTTATGTTGGTACTAAAATAATTAATTTTCAGTATCTAACTAAAGAAATGAGGTAAATTTTATTGATTTCCCAAGAAAATATACAAAAAGAAATTATTCACGCAGTAAATACTGTAAAGAAAGAAAATCCAATGGTAGCTTCTATAACAAATACTGTCACCATAAATTTTGTAGCTAATGCCCAGCTTGCCGTTGGCGGCTCAGCAGCTATGATTTATTTACCAGATGAGGCTGAGACTTTAGCCAAAGCTGGTAATGCCATGTATATCAATTTTGGCACATTGCTACCGATTTATGAAGAATCAATTCCCCGAACTGCAAAAATCTTATACGATTCCCATAAATCATGGGTATTAGATCCTGTAGGTATAGGTGCGGGCAGCCTAAGAAAAAAACTTCTTAAACTATTAAAAGGCTATAGACCCAGCATAATCCGCGGCAATGCTTCAGAAATTATTGCCTTGGCTAACCTATGGGAACTACCAAGTGGCAGAACACATTCAGGCATACGTGGAGTAGATTCCACAGATAAAGTAATTTCTGCCAGACAATCAGCAATTTCCTTGGCAAAATGGACCAATGGTACTGTAGCTGTATCAGGTGAAACAGATTTAATAACAAATGGCCGAGAAATCATTTTTTCTTACGGCGGTTCCCATTTCTTAAAAATGATTACTGGTTCAGGCTGTTCTTTAGGCGGTGTTGCTGCTATATATGCGACCGTCACTAGTCCATTCATTGCTGCGCTTACCGCTGTATCAATATATAATTTAGCTGGAAAACGCGCTGAAAAGATCGTACATGGTCCAGGACATTTTCAGGCTCAATTTCTTGATGAATTATATAAAGCCACTGCTGAAGATATAGCTGCCAATTTATTTACTATAGAGGAGATATAAAATAATGAATACATTAATTGCTGTTGCCATAGCTCCCTGTGGTGTGGGAGATGAACTATCATCAGATGTTGCCAAAGTAGTAAAAGTCATTCGCAATTCCGGTCTTCCCAATCGTACTAACTCCATGTTTACCGAAATCGAAGGCGAATGGGATGAAGTCATGCAAGTAGTTAAAGAAGCTACATTTATATTAGCTGAAAAAGGAATACGCACCGAAGTAGTTTTAAAAGCAGATATACGCCCTGGTTTTAAAAATATGATGCAGGAAAAACCAGCAAAAGTAAATCATATCTTAGGAGCACAAAAATGAATATAAGAAAGAATTTAAATATTTCTGCTTATCTGGTAATAGGTCCCGAAAACACCAAAAATCGGCCTGTTCAAAATATCATAGCAGCTGCTGTCAGTGCCGGTTTTACTTGTATTCAAATACGTTCCAAGACAGCATCAGCCCGTGAACTTATTGCAATAACCGCCCAAGCCGCTGCTGTTATTGCTGCTGCCCATAAGCAAAATAACATTTCTCTTCTCGTAGATGATCGGCTTGATGTTGTCCTGGCCGCACGAGAAGCCGGTACCAAAGTTGATGGCATCCATGTTGGACAAACAGATATTCCTGTTTCTGTCTGCCGAAAATATCTGGGAGAAAACTCTATAATAGGCTTATCTGCTAAAACAGATGAATTATTTTCTTATGTAAAAACAGCTGATGTAAGCCAAATTGACTATTTTGGCGCAGGACCACTGCACAAAACCCCTACTAAACTAGATTGCGGTTTAGATAAACACGGACAAATAATCACAAGAAGTTTTGCTGATATTGCCAAGCTAGTCGAAATAAGTCCTATTCCCGTTGTTGTTGGCGGCGGCGTAAAAATAAATGATATTCCTCAACTTGCCCAGACAAAGGCCGCCGGATTCTTTGTCGTATCAGCAGTAACACATGCTGCAGATCCACGTCAAGCCGCTTTCAGCTTAGTTAAAACATGGCATGACAATATATAAATATGCATCAATAATATAACTGCCACGTAAATATCATTTACTTAATTTAAAATGCCTGTTTATCTATCTGTCCTTGATAGGTTTAGATAGATAAACAGGCATTTTAAATTATAAAGGAAAATATTAAACCTGCAAAATTCACAATGAAATACCATAAACCTTATATTAATTCTTGATCCAACCTAATTTTTCAAAAAAAGGAAGATAATGCAATCGTCTATAAAAAGATCGAAAAGTATTAGAAGTATGAAAGATCGGTATTCTTTCCAAAGCAAAAACATTACTCGCATCAGTAACAGTCCCGTATTTTATGGTAAAAGCAGCATGATAGCCTGCATCCTTCAGCATTTTTGCTATATAAAGATTGTATGTCCCCGTCGGATAAGCAAAATAAACTGTATTTTGTTTAAGCCTTCTGTCAAGAACTTTTTTTGATTCAACAAGTTCATTTTTTATTTGTTCACTGGTCAGCTCTGTCAAGGATTTATGATTTACCGTATGTGATTCTATATATATTCCATTTTGCTTTAATTCTTCACATTGCTGCCATGTAAGATAATTAGGATACTTACTGACAAAATCAGTTATAACAAAAATCATTGCCGTAAATCCATACTTTTTTAGAATAGGATAGGCATTTTTATAATTGTCCTCATATCCATCATCGAAAGTTATAAGTACAGGATTCATTGGTAATTTTTTACCATATTCCAAATGGTCATAAAGTTCATCCGGTGTAATCACATGATAATTATTGTTTTTTAAATAGTTCATTTGTCTGTCAAAATCTGCTGGCAGAACTGATAAAGAAATATTTTTATTATCTATTTTATGATAATTTAAAACAATAACTCCTTCCTGTCCGGTATTATTATTTAAATCATTATTTTTGGAAATGGCATGAGGACTTGATAAAACCACAGGTATTAGACATAAAAGAACAATCAAACTCATTTTTTTGATCAAAGAGTATTTCATTTATCTTTCTATTGCCCCTTTCAAATATACTATTGCAAAATTAATTATAACAAGCTTATTTTAAATTTGCCAGTGTATTTTTCTTGCGAAAACAAATATCATAGGGTATTATAATTAGGATGTTTATTTTAACAGATATTAAGACACACTATTATTGTGTTTACATAAACATTAATAAAAACAGTCGTGTTTCTCTCAATGGTGAATTTTAATATCGTCCTTAAGAGAAAAGCAGCGGCTCTTGGTATATTACACCGACTAATATTATATAAAAGAAGGGCATTTATCATATGCGTTCAGAAATTTTAACAATTTTGCATAAGGCAAAAGGGAAATATGTCTCCGGCACATATCTAGCGAATAAGCTATCTGTGTCACGTACTGCCATATGGAAACATATTTGTATTTTAAAAAATGACGGTTATAATATTGACAGTAAATCAAAAAACGGCTACCGAATCATTGATTCCCCTGATTTATTAACTCCAGGAGAAATAAATGCTGTCCTTACTACAAAGACTTTTGGTCGTACAATAAAATACTATAAAAAAATTGACTCAACAAATAATGAAGCAAAAAAAATAGCTCTTGATGAAAAAGCTCCCGAAGGCACCATAGTTATCAGTGAATCTCAAGGTGACGGCCGTGGCCGTTTATCACGCGGCTGGTATTCCCCAGCCCAAAAAGGCATATGGTTTTCCATTATTTTACGGCCGGATTTTCTCCCACAGGAAGCACCAAAATGCACTCTGATGGCTGCTGTAGCCATTGCCAAAGCTATTTATACTATAACTGGTTTAAAAGTAGGCATAAAATGGCCAAATGATATTCTTTATGATGGAAAAAAGCTTGTAGGTATTTTAACAGAAATGAATGCTGAAATGGATAGAATAAACTATATCGTTATCGGTATGGGAATAAATGTAAATATTCTTTCACAGGATATGCCTGAAGAAGTAAAAGATATTGCAACTTCACTCATGCAGATAACCGGTAAAAAAATTTCTCGCCTCGCTCTTTTACAGCAGTTATTAGTTGAATTAGAAAATTTGTATACGACAATAAAAAAACATGGTTTTTCTCCCATTATACAGGATTGGAAAAAATATTCCATAACATTAGGAAAAAATATCAAAGTAATTAGTGTCAACGAAACCTTTTATGGCAAGGCTGTAGACATTGACAATTTTGGTGCATTATTAGTTGATACAGGTGAAAAAATTGAACGAGTATTAGCTGGTGATGTTTCTATTCGACCCGCAAAATAATTAATAAGTTGGAGGATCATAAACAAATGCTGCTAGTATTTGATATTGGAAATAGTAATATCGTATTAGGAACTTATGAAGGGAAAAAACTCTTAAGACATTGGCGTATATCTACGGACAGGCAAAAAACAGGTGATGAATATGGCATGTTGATAAATGAACTGTTCCGTTTTCATGGGATCTCAATGTCTGATATTACTGATATTATAATATCTTCCGTAGTACCACCCCTTGTAGTTCCCATAATAAAAATGTGCCAGCGTTATTTCAAAGTAAAACCACTTGTCGTTGGTCCTGGTATCAAAACAGGTATAAAATTAAAATATGAAAATCCCCGCGATATTGGTGCTGATAGAATCGTAAATGTCATTGGTGCTTATGAACAATATGGCGGTCCCATAATAGTAATAGATATTGGTACAGCTACCACGCTGGATGTAGTCGCCGATAATGGTGATTTTCTGGGCGGTGCCATTGCCCCTGGAATTGGTATTTCTACTGAAGCATTATTCCAGCGTGCTGCAAAACTGCCCCGAATTGAACTTGTCACCCCTAAATCAGTAATATGTCATAATACTATAAATGGTATTCAGGCAGGCATAATTTTAGGTGCAGTAGGACAAATCGACGGCATTGTAAACCGTATGAAACAGGAAATGAACATGAATATGAAAGTCGTTGCCACCGGTGGTCTGGCCAATATGATCTCTCGTGAATCGAAAACGATAAATAAGACTGACCACTTTTTAACTCTAACCGGACTGCGAGTATTATATGAACGAAATAAATAACAATAATTTACCGCTCATAAAGGATGTGTATATTAAAAATATATGTTCATTGGAAATTTAAAAATAGATATCCCTGTATTTTTAGCCCCTATGGCCGGCGTAACTGATACAGCTTACCGTATTCTAGCGCGGCGCATGGGTTGCGGTCTTGTTTATTCTGAAATGGTCAGTGACAAAGGTATTCATTTTAGGAATAAGCACACTTTACTAATGCTTCAAACGGAAAAAAAAGAACGTCCGCTAGCAATGCAGTTATTTGGTGACACACCAGAAAGTATCTCTGAAGCAGCCAAATATATAGAAGATCTCGGCTGTGCTGATATTATTGACATAAACATGGGCTGTCCGGCGCCGAAGATTGTCAAAAATCATGCTGGAGCGGCCCTAATGCTTGACCCTGAACGTGCTTTTGCTATAATGCATGCAGTTAAAAAGGCTGTATCCCTTCCAGTTACCGTGAAAATGCGTAAAGGCTGGGACGATGCCCATGTAAATATTATTGAAATGGCCAAATTAGCTGAAACTGCGGGAATAGATGCTATTGCCATACATGGGCGAACACGTGAGCAATTCTACAGTGGGCAGGCTGACTGGGATATAATTGCTAAAGTAAAAGAAACCGTCACCATTCCCGTCATAGGCAATGGTGATATCAGAACATGTACCGACTTAAAAAATATCTTTACCCGTACACATTGTGATGCTGTAATGATCGGACGAGCTGCTCAGGGCAATCCATGGATTTTCCGTCATTTTTCCCAATTTCTAAAAACCGGACAGGAAACTCCCCCACCAACCTTAATTGAACGAAAACAAATAATTATCGAACATCTTGACATGCTTTTAAAAAAGAAAGGCAATTATATCGGGCCACGTGAAATGCGTAAACATGCTACATGGTACACTCGTGGACTAAGTGGTGGTGCTGAATTAAGACGTCTATTCAATTTGGCAGAAACAAGAGATGATTTTCTGCGGATTCTTGCTAAAATATAAGATTAAATCCATCTCACATCCCATATTTTACTTAAACACTAAAAATCCTCTGTCATTTTACTGCCTGCAAATACTAATTATAAAAAATACCGATGAATTTTATCATACTACCGCATCAATATTAATCTTATTTTTATGCAAACAAACTATAACAATTCCCACACTTACATATACGAATAGGGAAACAGCATATCATAATACAGAAAAATTGAAATGCGATAGTATTTTATTCAGATAAATATACACAATATTCTTTTTATTCAACTTTTTGTGGCGAAAATTTCCCCACTTCAAATGCCGTAGAAGGCATTAAGTGATGGGAGTATGTCACTTATTACACTTAATAATTATGGAAAATATATAAATATTAGACCATGCTAAAGATAAATCACTTAGATTTTTATTATTGACTAATTTTTCTGAAACTATTATCTTGAATTAAAGACCAAATCTGATATAAAATATAATAGTAGATATTATCTAGTGATTTTCAATTTATCCTCAATAATTCCTAACCATGCATAATACACAACCACTTTCTGGACAGACGGATAAATGCATAGTTTTATTTTTATGTCTACACATACACAGATAAATAAATGATTTATTTTAGCAGATGTATGTAATTTTGCGTAATCTATTTTTGTTACTAACGGAGAAAATTATGAAAATAACCTTTTTTTTACTTCCCAAAGATAAAGTAATTTATTTACGCTCTGATTCCACACTTCGTCAGGCTATGGAAAAAATGAAATACCACAGATATACTGCTGTTCCCTTAATAAATAAAAAAGGGAAATATGCAGGAACACTTACAGAAGGCGATATTCTATGGACTCTAACAGATAAAAAAATCAGCATTGAAGATAAAGATTTAGAACACATAAATTTAAAAACAATCCACAAACACATAAAAAATAAGGCCGTCCATATTGATGCAGAAATTGAAGATTTAATTGGTCTAACAATGAATCAGAATTTTGTTCCTGTTGTCGATGATCGTAATATATTTATCGGCATAATAAGGCGACGGGAAATTATCAGTTATTTTGCTCGCAAATATTATTCCCACAAACAACCATCTGCATTTGCTACCGGGTAATTCAGCCACCGATTACAATGATCTAGCTTACTATATTGCAAAAAAAAACAAAAGGATTATAATAAGACTTAGATGGTAAGAAATACATCATCTGGTCAATTTTCATCAGGGAGGGCTAATTAATGAATCAAGATCAATTACAAAGAATTTGTAAAGATACGGCTTTTATTGCTGCATTAGATCAAAGTGGCGGCAGTACACCAAAAGCATTAGCGGCTTACGGTGTAAAAGAAAATGAATATAATGGCAATGATGAAATGTTTGCCAAAGTCCACGAAATGAGAACGCGGATCATCAAGAGTCCTGCTTTCAACTCTAAGTATATTTTAGGTGCTATATTATTTGAAAATACAATGGATCGAACTATTGACGGAGATCTTACCGCTGATTATTTATGGAATAAAAAACGGATAGTTCCCTTTTTAAAAGTTGATAAGGGACTTGCTGAACTAGCTGATGGCGTGCAGGTCATGAAATCTATTCCCCAGTTAGATGATTTGTTAAAACGCGCTTTAAAGCGCAATATTTTCGGAACAAAAATGCGTTCTGTCATAAAGGAATTTAATCCTGTCGGCATAAAGAAAATTGTTAAACAGCAGTTCGAAATAGGCAAACAAATTGCTGCTGCAGGTCTTGTTCCTATTCTTGAACCAGAAGTGGACATCAACAGCAAAAACAGAGCTGAATCAGAAAGAGTTTTGAAAGAAGAAATACTTAAGGAATTAGCTTTGCTGCCAAAAGATACAAAAATAATGATAAAATTATCTATTCCTGAAGTAGACAATTTCTATAGTGATTTAATAAATGACCAGCCTAATGTTATTCGTGTAGTAGCTCTTTCCGGCGGATTCAGTCAGGAAGTTGCCGATGAAAAACTTGCCCGCAACAAAGGACTTATAGCTAGTTTTTCTCGTGCCCTTGCCCAAGGACTATCCGCACATCAAAGTGATAAAGAATTTAATTCCACACTTGCAGCCAGTATTAAAAAAATTTATGCGGCTTCTATTACCTGAAACTTATTAAAAAACTTATTAAAAAAAACGCTTATCATCACAATAGTGGTAAGCGTTTTTTAATTAATTATATTTAAAAATTTATTAGGTATTTTTAGCAACAATTGCTCCAATTATTGCTCCTGCTATAGCCGCAGTTGTTACTTCACCAGTAGAATGTCCCTTATCATCATTTTTTTGCGGTTCATGATGATACCTATGATGATACTCATGATTCGGCCAGTTATCATGTGGATGCGCCTCTACAAGTGTAGTCCCCATCACGCTTATGAACATGAATGCAGTTAACACAAAAGCAGTTAATTTTTTTATATGATTCTTAAACATGCGCTATCCTCTCCTTAATCTGTAAATATTTATTTACTATCTATTTGTATATTATAGCATTATCTCAAACATAATATGTGTTTTTACTATGACATTTATATGACTTTTTGACTAATAATCTAAAAAAATTCTATCAAATTTTTACTGCAGCATTGTCTGGTAAATTACCCGGAAACGGCTGTAAACCATCATGTAGGAAATTTTTTTCATCTGATTTTGAAAAACCATTTGATGAACTTTCCATTGATTTAGCTACTAATTTTTCATTTTGAAAAGAACATGTCAGATGAGTGGTTTTATTCTGCCATTCATAAGTCTTCACATCACTGTCATGTTCTTTTTTTTGTTTAGTTAATTTACCCTTACTGCCGATGATTTTAACTACATTCTGATAATTCATGCCTATTTCCAGTTTATTGAAGGAACTATAACTAAGTTTTATGTTCTTTTGTGGATTATTATCCTCTTTTTTCTGTTCAATTATATTATTTTTTACTGCCTGTAACTGTGGTTTATCACCATTTCTAAAAAATAATCCTATTGACAACAAAACAAAAACTATCAATATTGCTATAATCAGACGTTTAAATGTAAATAATTTTTCAGACGGCTCTTTAATATTTCTCTTAAAAGCAGTGCCGCTAAGCAACTGCCCGCATTTATAGCAGAATCTAGCATTATCATTATTTTTGCTGCCGCAATTTGGACAATACATAAAAAACCCATCCTTTCATTAAAACACTGTCTGCTTATATTATACTACATATTTATCCCCAAAAAATACTTTGCGGCTATACCTATTAAAAATGATAAGACAGCAACACCTAAGCTTATCACTGACATTTCTATAAATCTTGGCCAGAAAGGTGTAGACTGTACTACCGCTATATAAAAGTTAAATGAATATATTATCAGCACAACTAAAATAATCATTATTGCAAAAGCTGCCGTATAATATTGGTCCGGCAAACATAAATAAGGCAAAACCAATAATATGACAGTTATTAAATACGCCACGCCAGTATATACACTCGATTTAATTGCGTCTTCACTTCTATCAGCCCGTTGTGCCAAATAATTTGAAGCTGCCATAGATAATGTAGCTGCTCCTCCGGTAATGATTGCTGCCAGTGCCACCAACTTTGTATTCATCATAGCAAATGTGATACCAGCAATCGTTCCTGTTAATTCCACTAAAGCATCATTCAAGCCCAATACAACCGCACCTACATACTTAACTCGTTCCTCATCAATCATCGCGATTAATTTATCTTCATGCTTTTCTTCCTGCTGCATTATTGTTTCCGCAATTGGTACCTGGGCGCTAATACTTTTTAATTCCTGCTGTGTAAACTCTTCCCCCTTTTCCAAATATTTTATGATAAAAGTCTGCCCCAAAACAAAAAACAATGCTGTATATAAATAAATGGTAAACCAATCTGGCTTTGTTTCCTGCTGCGTAAACTGCCGCCATGTTTTATAATGTTCATATTCCGCTTGGGATATTTCCAGCAAAACCTGTTTATTTTTTGTATTTTTTGTCATTACGGCAACTTTTTTATACAAAATACTTGCCGTAATTTCTGCTTTTTGGAACTTTAAAATACGTTTAAAATTTTCTTTTGATAAATTCATATATTTCATGATCCTGTTATATTGCATAATTTAATACATGCACTTGTCTTTCTTATCAGAGATACAGTAAACTCTTATGCCACTGCACATTATAAAATAACATATATAACAGTTTCACTTTCCCTGCCTTTCGTAAATATCATAAGATCCTGTGCTCATGTTCGAAATACATAATCCACACTAATATATTATTATACCATGATAATAATATTACTAACAATTTTATCTGTATTTTCTTGACCACCAGTAATATTGACTTTACAAATTAAAACACATAATATAATAATATATTTTCATCGTGCCAATTAATATAATAAAATCGTTTCCTACAAAAAGAGGTTAACAAACTATGCTTTTAAATATTTTACCCCGAAGTTTATAATCTGGTCATTATTTTACTTTTACCGGACAGGAAGATCGTACCAGTAACTCTTATCATTCCAGCGAGGTGATTTATGTATCCGTCAAAAATAATTTTAATAACTTTATGTACAATGAGTTTTTTAATCCTTGCCAGTGTCTGTATAATGGCCTGGAATAAAAAAAATATCAAATTAGCCAAAAGTATTTTCTTCCTATCTTTATCAGCTGCTATATATTCCTTTGGTTATACATGTGAACTTTCCAGTAATACTTTAAATGCTATAAAATTTTGGCTGCACATTGAAAACATAGGTGCCCCTTTTATTCCAACTGCATGGGTAATTCTAGCACTCCAGCACACAAACTTAAATTTCAAATATGATAAAATGTTAAACGCCTTTCTGCTGACCATGTCTTCAATCACTTTTATATTGGGTAGCACTACCGAAATACACCACCTTTATTACAAGGCTGTATATTTAAATCCCGCTGCCCCTTTTTCTACCGCATTGATAATTCCAGGAATATGGTATCATGTCCATGATATTTTTAATAATCTGGCAATTTTAACAGGAAATATTATTTATATAATATTTTGGAGAAAATCTGCTTATCCACAAAACCAACAGGCTTTAATATTTCTTTTAGGCTCTTTATTTCCCTGGATCGTTGAAATAATTTATATTTGTGGCTATATTCCCTGGGGACTTGATCCCTCCCCCGCCACTTTTATTGTACCAGGCATATTATACGGCTGGGCTATATTTAGTCTTAATCTTTTTGAAATTGCGCCCCTTGCCCAAAAAGTAATATTCCAAACTTTATCTGATGCTATATTGGTTTTCGACGCAAAGGGTCACTTGGCCACTTTCAACTTTTCCTGTAAAAAATTATTTTTGTACCTGACAAAAAAACATATCAACGCACTGGGACTTACTATATTTTATAATAACCCACAAATTTGTCAACTGATCCAAAAAGACTCCGACAAAGTCCTTATTACTGATATAAACGATAAAACCTACCATATAAAACGCACTAACTTAATAAATTATGATAAATCAGTTGGATTTATGCTAATCCTACACGATATCACATATTTTTCTGACAAACTTAATTCACTGCAAATAAAAGCCTCTACTGACCCCCTGACAGGAATTTCCAACAGAGCAAAACTAAATGAAGATATCGCAAAATTATTGGCAAAAACCACCGAAGAAAATATCAGTATAGCACTTCTTATCAT
This sequence comes from Pectinatus sottacetonis, assembly GCF_015732155.1. Classification (NCBI taxonomy): domain Bacteria; kingdom Bacillati; phylum Bacillota; class Negativicutes; order Selenomonadales; family Selenomonadaceae; genus Pectinatus; species Pectinatus sottacetonis. The sequence continues at coordinate 2,477,175 of NZ_WIQK01000001.1, read as the reverse complement.
TGACATTGATCATTTTAAAACTATCAATGATACCTTTGGTCATACAGTTGGAGATACTATCTTAAAAATATTTTCCTCCACTTGTAAAAATAATTTGCGTAAAAACGACATTTTAGGCCGCTATGGCGGTGATGAATTTATAATTATTCTATCGCCCTCTGACCCTTCGGCAGCTTTTAAAACTGCAGAAAAAATCCGGTCTGTCACCGCCGCTAAAAAAATCATCATTAATTCCCATAACAATATAAAAATAACTGTGAGCATCGGTATCACAGTGACTAATATACAAGAACCATTCTCTGACATAAACACCTTGATAAAACAAGCTGATACAGCATTATATGAAGCTAAAAAACTTGGCCGTAACAACGTCAAATTATATACAGGTGAACAATCCGAACAATGACAGCTTAACTCACTATCAATCAGCAAGAAAACGCATGATTTACTTGCATCAATCATTTCTATATTATATACTTAAGAAATGTATAATAGATTATTATGCGTAAAGCAATTATGAAATTATAATAGATATATTTATATTTATTTTACAGTCATTATTACTTAATTTTTATAATGACTAATCTGCCAAAATATTTTTGAAATATCTATAGGTAATTTTAATAAAATCACAGGAGGAATAATTCTATGTTCAATCCTATGGGCGGCAACATGGCCGGTATGATGAAAAAGGTCCAAAAGCTGCAGCAGGAAATGGCCCAAATGCAGAATGAATTAAAGAAAAAAACCGTTGACGTATCAAGTGGCGGCGGTGTTGTAAAAGTTATTATGAATGGGGAAAAACAGGTTGTTTCCCTCACAATAGACCCTTCAGCAGTAGATCCTGAAGATGTTGAAATGCTGCAGGATCTTATTTCAGCGGCAATAAATGAAGCTGTAAAAAAAGTCGATGAAATGATGTCATCAGAAATGGGTAAATTAACCAACGGTCTCAATCTTCCCCCAGGGATGTTTTAATGCAGTATATTGAACCACTGGCTAAATTGATCGAGCATCTTCGTACTTTGCCGGGGATAGGGGCAAAAACAGCTACCCGTCTGGCTTACCATATAATAGATATGGAACCGTCCAAGGCTAAAGCTTTGGCTAACGCCATAATCGAAGCAAAGGAAAAGATAGGTTTTTGCAACACTTGCTTTAATATAAGCGATGTTAATCCCTGCCGGATCTGTTCTTCCCCCAACCGGGATCATTCTGTAATCTGTGTCGTAGAGCAGCCACGTGATGTTGCGGCGATGGAAAGAATGCGTGATTATAAGGGAGTCTACCATGTTCTCCATGGTGTCTTATCCCCTCTTGAAGGCATTGGACCGGAAAATATAAAAGTACGTGAGCTTTTATTACGTTTACAAACGACCAAGGTAAAAGAATTAATAATGGCAACTAATCCTAATGTTGAAGGAGAAGCCACAGCCATGTATATTGCTAAGCTTGTAAAACCTTCAGGCATAAAAGTTTCCCGTATTGCTCATGGACTTCCCATAGGCGGGGATTTAGAATATGCTGACGAAGTAACATTATCTAAAGCTCTAGAAAACCGCCATGAAATTTAGGTTGTTTATTTTTAGGAAGGTTATTAATTAATGTTAAATGCAAATTTGATAATAGCTTTTTGTATCGGACTATTAATATTATGTCTGATAACAAAAGTTTTTTCGTTGTCTATCAAGGTTTTATGGAAACTTATCTATAACAGCATTTTTGGGGCAGTTTGCCTCTGGCTGGTCAATTTCGTTTTTGGATTAGCAATTCCTATAAAATTTGTTACTGCCCTCATAGCAGGTATTCTGGGTATTCCGGGAGTATTATTGGTCATCATTTACTACCTGATACGCTAATAATAAACTGCCCCCATAAGCTGGATTTTAATCCAGCTCATGGGGGCAGTTTTTGGATAATTGATTTATTTTAGTAAATCAATTATCCCATAGCGGACACTGCTGTAACGGCCGCCACAGGTTTTATTAAATCCTAATCTTTTAAATTCGCTGCTTTTACTGTTTTCTTTCATAACCACCCGACAGCGAGCAACACGACACGCCTGACGTATACTTCCAATATCAACAGCTTCCCTATTCGCCAAACCACGCAACGGCTGTAAACTAACACTTTTTTTTAACGGATAGCGAAACATCGGATCAAAATATACAACATCTACACTTTTATCCGGCATTGCCGCCAAATATTCTTTACAATCAGTATTTATAACCTCAATATTATGCATAGCATTTTGTAAATCCTCTATATCAGATTTATAGTGTTTTAATCCATCTGCCACTACTATTGATACAGCAAGATTACTTTCCAACCCAATTACTTTTGTTCCACTGATAAACGCACTTATCACCGCATCCGAAGCAAATCCCAATGTACAGTCCAGTACTGTCATTCCCATTCTTAATCCCATAGCTTCAACCATATGATCAGGTTCATGTTTCAGCAACCTTTTTAGCCTTAATTGTGCCATACTGGGATGGAAAAACAACTCTCCGCCCGGTGTTTTTATAGTTAATCTATCTTTTTTCACCAGGAGTACCATATCACAATTCTTTTCTGCTGACAATTTATCCAAAGACTTACCCGTCCGTGAAACAAAATCTATATGTTTCTCCGCTGCTATTTCTTTTGCCTTTTTAAAACAAACTTCATCCGTCTTTCGTCCTGTCGTTATAAAAATATTCTTCATAATCCTCTTTACCACTAACAATAACCATTATTGTATTCGCTTAAACATTTTTGCCAGATCCCGATGAGTGAATTTTATAATTGTCGGCCGACCATGCGGACATGTATAAGGCAATCTAGTATTAGCCAGTTCATCCAAAATAATTTTCATTTGCTGAACTGTCAATTTATCACCGGCCTTTATTGCTGCACGACATGCTGCTGTAGCCAGACAAGAATGCCGTATTTCCTGAGGCGTAGGTGTATGCATTTCATTGAGTGAAGCCAAAATTTCCCTTATGGTATTTTCGGCATCCTTAGTTGGAATATCCGCCGGTATTTCACTCAATCGGAATTGCTGTGGCCCGGCAGCTTCTACACGGAATCCTAAATCATATAATATCTTTTGATTCTTTTCTAAAAGCTCATATTCAAATGGTGCTAGATCTAAAAGTAAATGAACCAAAAGCGGCTGTGAAACTACACGATCTTTCGCCAATCCAAACTTATCATATAATATCCGCTCATGGGCAGCATGCTGATCAATGATATACATACCATCTTCCCCTTGGGCAATTATATAGCATAAATCGATCTGTCCCATCGGCACCAGATTTCCTGCCGGAACAGCTTCATTATCCACTGCCCTTTCACTCAAAATATTTTCCTCATTCATATTCTGCGACAAAGTAGCAGCATTTTTTATAGCATAGACTTGTTCCTTCGCTATAGTAAAATCAGCTGTATTTTCTTTTACATTCATATTATTATAAGAGCTACGTATTTTGCCATAATCCATACTTTTCTTAAATTGTACGGGGACTGATGACTTTTCTCCCTGCCTGGAAAAAGAACCGTTGTTTAATGGAGTTTCTTCATAATGTGGTTTTATATAATTAGCCGGAGCAGCAAATGTATTAAGATTATTTTCTGTACCGGAAGGACGCACCGCATCAATAATAGCCTTATACACAGCCTTAAATATATGACCCTCATCAGCGAATTTTATTTCTATTTTCTGGGGATGTACATTTATATCTATACTATCAGAAGGTACTTCTAAGCACAGCACAACCAATGGATAACCCGATTTTGGCAGCAATGAATGATACGCATTATCAATAGCCTTACTTATCATCCTATTATTAATAATACGTCCATTTACTATAAAAGTCTGCCATGTACGGCTGCTTCTTATTACTGCTGGCTTCGTAATAAAACCGCTGACTTTTACACTGCTATTATCCAGGTCCAATGGTAAAAGCTGCTCCCCAACAGTTCTGCCATAAACACTGGTAATGGCATCTTTCAAAGAGCCATTTCCTGGCGTAGTCAAGGTAAACTTACTATTGTTAATAAATTTTACCGCGATCTGCGGATTAGAAAAAGCTAGTTTTATCACATAATCATTTATCCGGTTCGACTCAGTATTATTTGTCTTTAAAAATTTCTTTCTGGCCGGAGTATTAAAAAATAAATCTTCTACCTTGATGTTTGTTCCTATATTACAACCAGCATCCTCAATATTATCAAGATGACCGCCAACTATTTTTACGCTGGTGCCAAGTTCACTATGCGCCTGTCTAGTCAGTATAGAAAACCTTGATACTGCCGCAATTGAAGGCAGTGCTTCACCCCTGAACCCTAATGTGGAAATTTTTTCCAAGTCATTGACTGCTGCTATCTTACTCGTAGCGTGCCGCAGTATCGCAACCTGCACATCTTCCCTACTCATTCCGATACCATTATCACTGATACGTATGAAGCTGGTTCCGCCAGCCATAATTTCAACTTCTATTTTATCCGACTGCGCATCAATGGCATTTTCCATGAGCTCTTTTACTACAGAAGACGGCCGTTCTACCACTTCACCGGCCGCAATTTTATTTATCGTATTTTCATCAAGCACATGGATGTTACTCATAATTGTCCAGCCTCCTTCTTCGCCTGCTGTTGTAACTTATATAAAGTATTCATCGCTTCCAATGGGGTCATTGTCGTTACATCGAGCTTTAACAATTCACCACTTAATGTCGAAGCAAACAAATTGTCCATTTCAACATTATCACTCGACTTATTTTGACTATTGCTTTTTGCTTTTGTTTTACTATTAGCTTGATACATTGATAAATCATTCGTTTCCAAACCTGCTAATATTTTATCCGCCCGTTCCGTCACACTTTTCGGCAGGCCTGCAAGCTTCGCCACATGTATACCATAAGATTTATCAGCACTGCCGCTCACTATGCGCCTTAGAAATACAACCTTACTGCCCTTTTCTTTAACAGCAACACAATAATTTTTTATATGCTTATCATCTGCCAAATCAGTAAGTTCATGATAATGAGTAGCAAACAATGTTTTTGCTGCCGTTTTGTCACGTATATATTCAATTACTGCCCGAGCAATACTCATTCCATCAAACGTACTTGTTCCCCGCCCTATTTCATCAAGAATAATCAAGCTGTTTTTAGTTGCATACTTTAGAATATGTGCTACCTCGTTCATTTCAACCATAAAAGTACTCTGCCCGCTAGCCAGATCATCACTAGCCCCTATACGGGTAAATATCCTGTCAACAGGTGAAATAATCGCTTTTCGCGCAGGTATAAAACTGCCCGCTTGTGCCATCAGCGTAAGCAATGCCGTCTGCCGCATATAGGTTGATTTGCCCGCCATATTAGGCCCTGTTATTATCAATATTTCATTTTTATAATTATCAAGAAGCGTATCATTAGGCACAAAAAGATCTTTCTTCAATATTCTTTCAATCAGTGGATGCCGTCCATCATAAATTATTATCTTTCCATCACCGCTAATAGAGGGTCGTATATAATTATACTGCACGGCAGCTTCAGCAAAGGAAGTAATAACATCAAGGACAGCAATACTCTGCGCTGTTTTCTGGATACTTTCTATATGTTTTTTTACTTTTTCCCTTACTTCGATAAACAGACGATATTCTATTTGTAAAGTTTTTTCCTGTGCCCCCAATATTTTAGTTTCAAATTCTTTTAATTCAGGTGTAATATATCTTTCTGTATTTACCAGCGTCTGTTTGCGTATATAATTTTCCGGTACCTGACTAATATTGCTTTTCCTTATTTCAATAAAATACCCAAAAACTTTATTATAGCTAATTTTAAGTGATTTTATTCCTGTAGACTGCCGCTGTTCTTCTTCCATTTTCTGCAGTAAGGACCGGCTGTCAGAAGCGAGCGTGCGATATTCATCAAGCTCTTTATCAAAACCATCCTTTATTATACCGCCATCCCGCAACAAAAAACCAGGATTATCAGCTATTGCTCTTTCCAATAAATCTACCAGCGATTCATACGTATTTATATTACTATCTATTTCCTGCAGCAAAGTAGTTTTCACATTTATAAGCGATTTCTTTATTGCCGGCAGCGTATATAACGACTTTTTTAAAGCCAGCATATCACGTGCATTGGCACTGCCGACTTCTACCCTTGTCAATAAACGTTCAAAATCATAAATATCTTTTAGCAGCTCATGAATCTGCGTACGGCGCGAAAAGTCATTTACAAGTTCATCCACTGCATCCAATCTCTGTTCAATTTTATATCTGTCAAGCAGCGGATATTCCAACCATTTTGAAAGCTTGCGGCTTCCCATAGCTGTCCGCGTGAAATCAAGTACTGAAAACAGCGTTCCCTTTTTCCCTCCATCACGCAAATTATGTGTTATTTCTAAATTTCGCAGCGTATACGTATCAATAACAAGGTTTGAATCCGCATCAATATATGATAGATGATTCAAATGACTCAGATCGCTTTTTACTGTTTCATGCAGATAATCCAGTAATGTCGCTATAGCTTTTTTAGCACCTTCTTGCCGGGGACGATTATCCGCATCAAAATGCTCTATTATCCGGTCCTCTACAGTATCCGATAAATGTTTAATATCCGTAATTACACATTTAGGCATACGCAATGTCAAAAATTCCAATAATTTTTCCCGGCATGATAAACTTTCTGTCAGTAAAAGTTCTGACATCATTAAACGGTATAGTTCATCACATAATATCTGAACCCGATCTGCCCCTTTATAAATACCATAAAAACATTCACCTGTTGAAATATCAGCCCCTGCTAAAATCAATATATTATCTTCTTCATATATCAATGCAATATAGTTATTCAGCACTCCAGGCAATGCCGATTCATTCATTACCGTTCCCGGTGTAACTATTTTTATAATTTCCCGCTTAGTAAGGCCCTTTGCCTTCGGATCACCTATCTGTTCACATATAGCGACCTTATAGCCTTTATTTATTAATTTATTTATATAATTTTCCGCCGCATGATAGGGAATGCCGCACATTGGCATTTTACTGCGTGAAGTCAGTGTTAACTCTAATTCCCTCGATGCAGTCTGGGCATCATCATTAAACATTTCATAAAAATCGCCCAGACGAAAAAACAATATAGCTTCCCCCGATTGTTTTTTCATTTCATAATACTGCTGCATCATTGGTGTAGTTTCCAATGTTTTCTTGTTTTCTTCGGCTCCTTTATTGCTTGTCATATTGCGCTTCACCCTTTAATATCCATGTCTGCGGATGGGTAATTTTAACTGTCAGCAAATCACCCTGCTTTTCCTGTCCTTCTTTTTGCCACAGAACAATTTTATTGGTTGATGTCCGCCCTGTATAGACATTCGCATCAGTACGGCTGGGTCCTTCTACCATGACTTCAACACATTTACCCACAAATGTTTCATTTATGGACAGGCTAATATTATTCTGAACAGACATAAGTTTGTTCAAACGCTGCTTTTTGACATCCTCAGCCACCTGATTATCCATAGTAGCCGCCGGAGTACCTGACCGCTTGGAATATAAAAAAGTATAAGCCGCATCGTAACGAATATCCTTGATAAAATTAAGCATCTGGGAAAAATCTTCCTCTGTTTCTCCGGGGAAACCAACTATAATATCTGTAGTCAAACTGCAATCAGGTACTGCTGTCCGTACTTTTTCCACTAATTCCCGATAATACTCAATTGTATAACCACGGTTCATCGCCTTTAAAATACGGTCACTGCCATGCTGTACCGGCAGATGAAAATGAGTACAAACATGACGGCTATTTTTAATCGTATCAATTACTTTATCATTCAAATCACGCGGATGTGATGTCATATAGCGTATCCGTTCTATACCATCTATTTTATCAAGATTGTATAAAAGATCGGCAAAATCTACATTTACCAAATCTTTACCATATGAGTTTACATTTTGTCCCAACAAAGTTATTTCTTTAACACCATTTTTACTATAATTTTTGACCTCGTCAATTACAGCCTGCATCGGACGGCTGTGTTCCCTACCACGCACATAAGGTACTATGCAATATGTGCAAAAATTATTACAACCATATGTAATCGGTACCCATACAGATAGATCACCACGGTCAGGCGGCAGTACCTCTTCCGGCGTTCCTCCATCTGATGGTGCCAATTCCGTCAAATGATGCCGTGACATTTTTATTTCATTGATAACATTATTTAATTCATGTATTTTATTCGTTCCCAATACAAAATCAATATGCGGTGCTCTTTTGAACAGCTTTTCACCTTCCTTTTGTGCCATACAGCCGACAACGCCAAAAATAATCTCCGGATTATCCTGTTTTAAATGTTTTATTTCTCCTATTTTACCATAAATCTTATTTTCCGCACTTTCGCGCACACAGCATGTATTCAATAAAATTATATCCGCCTGTTCCATAGATGAACATTCTTTAAAACCAAGCTGCTCAAGCTGGGTTCCCATTCGCATAGAATCACTTTCATTCATTTGACAACCATAAGTTAAAATCTTATATTTATTATGTTTCATTAAAAATAATTACTCCTACAAAAGTTTTATTTAATTGCTATAAATTACCATATTGTGTAATAGACAAAAAACAGCTTCTAACAATCATTATAGCGTAAATATTATATTTCACGCAATGGGACTGTTCTACTAAATGTACAATTATCACAGCTATCATTTTTATTATGAAATTTTTTATTATCTGAGGAGCATAAAACACCATGAATACACATGAATTATTACTTAAAGTAAAATCTGGCGAAATATCCCTAAACGAAGCTGAACAATTCTTACGCCGCCAACCTTTTGAAGATATGGGCTATGCCAAGCTTGATACCCACAGGAAACTACGCTCCGGCTTTGCCGAAGTCATTTTCTGCAGCGGTAAATCTGATGAACATCTATTAAACATATTTACAAAATTATATGAGACTGAGGGTGAAGTGTTAGGAACAAGAGCCACGCCTCAGCAATATGAACTGATCAGCAAAAAATATTCTCAGGTAGAATATGATCCGGCAGCCCGTACTATTAAAATAGAAAAAAAAGCGAAAAAAAGATATGGCCGAATCGTTGTATGCACCGCTGGGACCGCAGATATAAGTGTAGCTGAAGAAGCCGCCCAGACTGCCGAATTTTTTAAATCATCAGTCGAACGAATCTATGATATCGGTGTATCAGGACTACATAGACTGCTGGCCCGGCTGGAAACAATCCAGTCAGCCAATTGTGTAGTTGCCGTAGCCGGTATGGAAGGAGCATTAGCTAGTGTTCTCGGTGGACTGGTTGACAAACCTGTTATAGCTGTACCGACTTCTATAGGCTATGGTGCCAATATGCACGGCCTATCTGCCTTACTTACCATGATAAACTCTTGTTCCAATGGTGTAGCTGTTGTTAATATAGATAATGGCTATGGAGCCGGTTATCTATCTGCCCAGATAAACAAATTGGCCTGTAAAACATTATAAATAAGCGAACCACACAGCATAATGAATTGATGGTACTTTTTCTTGAAAACCGCTACATGATAAAAATGCCATATTCATTTTCAGTTGCCCAATAGCGCTATGTGCCTATAGACCAATATGTGATAAACTTTTTTTCGTAATTCACCTTCCATAATCAATATCTTACATGATGCATTATATAAATTGGACGCAATAACAGCTGAATTTGAAACAAAAATATTATCATCACGTGTTGATAATATTTTTGCTAATTGTAACGTAGTCGTGCCAGATTCTAAAAAAATGTCATGAGTTTTTATATCTGTCTTTGCAATAAGAAAAATCTGAATTTATTGAAAGGAATGACAACAAGTGGTATCCTTATTTATGGGAATACCAGAAAATAAGTAAGAATAATATCAGAGAATGTTTTGGAAAAAATTATTAATTTTCCGAGAATAACCTAGGAGGGAAATCATGGATTTAAAACTGGCATTGAAAGTAAATGATAAGGATAATGTAGCTACGATTTTTGCTAATGATATCAAGGCACATATGCAGGTGGATGTACATGACAAAAAGGGGGCAGATGTGCTATTGACGGTTAATTCGGATATTCCGTATGGACATAAAATTGCCTTGCAGGATATTAATAAAGGTGAATTAATTATAAAATATGGCGAAGAAATCGGGATGGCAAGCCAAGCTATAAAAAAGGGCGATTATGTGCATGTGCATAACTTGGAAAGTATGCGCGGCCGTGGAGATTTACAGGCAGGTGAAAAATAATGCAGTTTATGGGATATTTAAGACCAGACGGTAAAGCCGGAGCAAGAAATTTTGTGGGTATAATTCCAACCGTAACTTGTGCAAATGATGTTGCACAGGCAATTTGCCGACAAGTGCAAGGGACAGTTGTTTATCTGCATCACCAAGGGTGCTGCCAAATGCCGCCGGATTTAACGCGTGTGACTGATACACTGATAAGTATTGGCAAAAGTCCTAATGTAGGTGCAGTATTATTAGTCAGTCTTGGCTGTGAAGGAACAAATCACCAGCGGATCTATGAAGAATTAAAAAAAACAGGAAAACCTATAGAGATTATTCACATACAGGAATTAGGGGGTGTCAGTAATTCTATTCAGAAAGGAACCGATATTGCGCGTAATTTGGCTATCAAAATATCTGGGCTGCAAAGGGAACCGGTAGATATAGCAAATGTTGTTATGTCAATAAAATGCGGGGCATCCGATGCGACCAGTGGAATGGCATCAAATTGTGTGATTGGCTATATAGCTGATAAGATTATTGATCTTGGGGCAACAATCGTTTTTGGCGAAACTACGGAATTTATTGGCGGAGAACATTTATTAGCTAAACGTGCGGTGAATAAGACTGTTGGTGATAAAATAATTCAAAAGGTAAACGAGATGGAAGCGAGAGCGAAAAGTATTGGTTGTGATATGCGCAAAGGACAGCCTACACCTGGAAATATTGCCGGAGGATTATCTAGTATTGAAGAAAAAAGCTTGGGGGCAATTGTAAAAAGTGGCACCCGCCCAATTCAAGGGGTTTTAGAATATCCAGAATATATTACTACACAAAAGGGCCTGTGGATAAAGGATACACCGGGACGTGAACCGGAAATACTTACAGGAATGGCTGCTACCGGAGCGCAGTTTATGCTTTTTTCTACAGGGCGTGGTGCGCCGCAGGGATTTCCTAGTATGCCGGTAATAAAAATATGTGGTAATCCTAATACTTATGAAAGAATGAAGAATGATATGGATATTAATGCCGGACGGATAATTACCGGGGCAAAAACTATTGAGCAGGTCGGGGAAGAAGTTTTTAAAAAAATGCTCCGTGTCCTTAATGGTGAATTAACTAAAAATGAGGCCGTACAGTATTTTAGCGCTATTGATATTCATTGTCTTGGTCCGGTCATATAAAACTTATATAATACAGAACTTTTTAGATAAACAGAATAAATAAAAATTAAATCAGCGCCTGCCGATTAAGGCAGACGCTGTAAATATCAGTTGTTTTTTAATTTAATTCTTTGTCTTTGTAATAATTTGTTCCCTTCACGGCTAATTCTGCGGCTAATCCTTTTGTAGTCATTTGATATACCCATACACCTGGTGACACCATTACGGCGCCATCCAGAGAATCTCCGGTTACTCCGTCACTAGCTGCGGCTGTTGCCTGAGCACCAAAAGACCAGCCTTTTTCTACAAATGAAGTCCATGCATTTTCGTTTGCAAATACAAAGACAACAGCATATTCTTTTATACCCAATCCCAATCCTGCCTGATATTCCTGCATTTTCATAAATATTTCCTGGCCGGTCCTGTTATTGACAGCCATTCCTCTACCATGTGAACCGCCGAGAATTCCTAACTTAAAACCCGTGTTATTAAATACAGCATAGCCGGCTGCATGTTCAATGGCATATTTTGCACTGGGTTGTTTTTCATAGAGCATTTTTAAGGTTGATGTTGTTTTTTGACGTAGTTCTGCTCGTTGTTTTTCTTTGCTGGCAGCTGCTGTCGTTGTAACAAAGATAAGTAATAAAATAAATGTTATCCATATTGATTTTAATACTGTTTGGCGCATGTTTATTCTCCTATAAAATCTTACAAAATAATTAAGTTTAACACAATGTCATAATAGCAAATTATTGAACTGATAGCAATAGTTTACTATGTTAATCATATGTTTTTCATAGAAGACTAATGAAGTTTATTTTGTTTTATTGGCATCAAGGAAAGCATTATAAGTATTTGTCACACTATTGGCACTTTTTATCGCCAGATTTCGCTGTATTATGATTACATTTAAGTCATTGGTAGAAGCATCAATGTACTTTTGAGCAGCATCAAGATAAGCGTTAACAGCTGCAATATATTTTTTGAAAGCAGCAATGTCACTTAGTGATTTTGGTGGGACAGGAAGTGCTGGTATGGACTGGGCAAATAATTTGTATTTCCCAGACATATTACTGGCATTAGGATCTGTCTGCGCAGGAGCAGCAGGAACAGCTGAAGCAGCGGCAAAACATACAGCTGAAGTGTTCAGAAAGATAATTGCGGTAGCAGCGACGCGCTGCAAATAATGTTTTTTGCGTATAGATATTGTCATTTATAATCACCTTATTTATATTATATAAATTCATACTAACACGAATTATTTGTATTTACAATAAATTTAATAGCTAATATAGATTAATTCATAAATGTCATGCATAAATGTAATATACCGTACATATTATATTTGTCGATTAGAAAAATTTAGTATAATATATAGATAATTAATATGAAAAGGTTGTTTGATTAGATGACATGGAAAAGCCATAAAGTTTTAACTACAGCAGCAGTATTTGCCTTGACAAATAATATTTTATTTGCCCTGATAGCAGGATTAGGAAGTATTTTTCCCGATAAAATTGAATATATAATTTTTTCCCGGGATGAATGGCAGGCTAGACACAGAACTATTTCACATTGGTTTGTGATATATGCGGCAATTGATTTTTTGCTGTATATGACATTAACTGTTTACGGATTTTTTATAAAAAATATGGCTGATTTAAAAAATATGGCTGAAATTACTTCTTTAGAAAAATTTGTAGTAATAGTTTTGGCAAATTTTATTTTTTGGTATGTTATTGGCTGTATTTTTCATATTTTGGAAGATGCTTTGTGTGGGAAAATACCTGTCTTGCTGCCTAATAAACAGATAGAATTTATGCATTTATTTTATGTAGGGTCCCGAAAAGAATATCTGATTTGTTATGGAGTGGCAATAGGCATTTTTTTGTTAAAATGGAAAGATATAATTCCGGCATTAAAAACATGGATTAAAATGTGATTAATTGTAAAAAAGTTATATAAAGCGATGATTGACAGGCTGCGTTTTTGGGCATGCATGGTTTAGAGAAAGCAGGGTTATAAGCTTAAGAGATTTTTTAATATAGACAGGCGCTATAAACGAGCTGGTATTTATATTAGAGATAAAGTTTCAGAATAATCTTTGGGTTGGAAATACAAAAATATTATTTAAAATTGTTCTATTATTGTGTTGCAAAAAAAGTTGATTTGCGTTATCCTATGGATATATTAAGTTTGCAAGATGATTATGTATAAGGGCCAATTATAAATAACTTAATAATATGTTGTTATGCAATGGTGCATGTATTTATTAATACATGCACCATTTTTTGTATAATTGGCTATTATAATGTATTTTTTATACAAAACAGGAGGACAAAATGCGAGAAGAACATGATTTTTTAGGTGAAAAAGAAGTTCCGGAAAATGTACTTTATGGAGTGCAGACTATGAGGGCCGTAGATAATTTTCATATTACAGAACAAAAATTGGACCCTGATTTTATTGTTGCTATGGCTAAAGTGAAAAAAGCTGCTGCCCTGGCCAATATGGATACTGGCAGATTACCGCAAAAAATTGGTAAAGTTCTTGTACAGGCAGCAGATGAAGTTATCGCAGGGAAATGGGTGAATGAGTTTCCTGTAGATCCAATACAGGGTGGGGCTGGAACCTCTGTAAACATGAATATGAATGAGGTTTTAGCTAATCGTGGTTTAGAAATTATGGGAGAGAAAAAAGGCACATATGATGTTATTTCTCCTAATAATCATGTGAACATGGCCCAGTCAACAAATGATGTGTTTCCTACAAGCATAAAAATATGTATTAAATTAAAAGCAAGACATCTTATGACGGCACTTGGACAGATGGCTGACGTACTGGATCGTAAAGCAGTTGAATTTAAAGATGTGCTGAAAATGGGACGGACGCATCTTCAGGATGCAGTTCCGATTACATTAGGACAGGAAATGGCAGCTTATGCGGCAGCAGTTCGCAGGGGGATCAAGCGCATCGAGAGTTCAGCCCGCAATGCATCAGTGGTTAATCTCGGGGCAACAGCTGTTGGAACAGGACTCAATGCACAGCCGCAGTATATAAGTCATGTAATAAAGCATTTAAATAAGATTACCGGTGAAGAATATTTTACAGCAGATAATCTTGTAGATGCTACAAATAATGTCGATATTTTAGTTGATGTTTCAAGTGCAATGAAGGTTACCGCACTTGTTTTGATAAAAATTGCAAATGATTTTCGGTTAATGGCTTCGGGGCCACGCTGTGGGTTTAATGAATTAAAACTGCCAGCGCGTCAGCCGGGATCGTCAATTATGCCGGGAAAAGTCAATCCAGTTATTGCAGAAGTACTCAATCAGACTTGTTATCAAGTTATAGGCAATGATTTAACGGTAAGTCTTGCTGCTGAAAATGGACAATTTGAACTTAATGTGATGGAACCGGTAATGGCATTTAATATACTTAATTCTATGCGTTATTTAACTAATGCGGTGAATGCTTTCTATGAAAAATTGTTGCTGCATGTTACAGCAAATAAAAAACAGTGTGAAGAGTGGCTGGAAAAAAGTGTAGGCATAGTTACAGCTCTTCTGCCGCATATAGGTTACGAAAACTCTTCATTGCTGGCTAAGGAAGCATATACAACAAATAGATCTGTAAAAGATATTATACTGGAAAAAGGCTGGCTCACTGAGGAAAGGATGAAGCAGATTCTATCTCCAGAACAAATGACCCACCCAGGAATAACGGGATAAAATATTGTTTGTGCTATAAGAACATTCCAGATATAATTATATTGTGCTGCTGTAATAGTGTAATAAAAGTAGAGGCATGATATAATAAAATATAAGTTAATAGTTTATTATTAGCAAAGGTGCTGAATAGATATACGTATTCAGCGCCTTTTTTTATTATTGATCATCTGAGGAGTGAGTTTTATGAATGATGTTATGGTAGAAGTAAAAAACATAAATAAAATTTATGGAAATACAAAAGTAGTAAAAGATGTATCTTTTTGTGTATATAAAGGAGAGTTCCTTACAATCCTTGGTTCTTCGGGCAGTGGTAAAACAACTACTTTGCGGATGATCGCAGGTTTTGAAAGAGCAAACAGTGGTCAAATATTCATTGAAGGAGAAAATGTAGCTGCTAAGGAGCCTTATGAAAGAGAAATAAATACTGTATTTCAAAATTATGCATTATTTCCGCATATGAATGTTTTTGATAATATAGCTTACGGATTAAAAATGAAAAAAATTCCTAAGAAACAGATAAAAGAAAAAGTAACAAATATTCTACAGCTTGTACAATTGGAAGGTTTTGGTACAAGAAAAATAGATGAACTTTCTGGTGGGCAAAAACAGCGTATAGCTATTGCAAGGGCAATCGTAAATAATCCCAAGGTTTTGCTGCTCGATGAACCACTTGGGGCTTTGGATCTCAAGCTGCGTAAACAGATGCAGTTTGAATTAAAACAACTCCAGAAGAAAATTGGCATTACATTTATTTATGTTACCCACGATCAGGAAGAAGCATTGAGCATGAGTGATCGTATAGCAATAATGCATGACGGCTGTATGGAACAGATCAGCACCCCAAAAGATATATATGAAAAACCGATATCGCGTTTTATAGCTGATTTTATAGGAGAATCTAATATTTTTGATGGAAAGGTAAAAACATGTTTAACTGATTTTACTGAGCTTGAAACCAGCTGTGGTATAGTATACGCACAGCCAGGCACTTTTTTACCGCAAGAAGCAGTATGTATTTCTATTCGTCCGGAAAAAATATATTTGAGTACTTTGCCAACGAAAAAAGCTAAAATAAAAGGAAAAATATATGAACAGGTTTATAGAGGCAGTTCAATTCGGTCTTTTATCATGGTGAAAGGTTTAGATAATGGATTAAAAGTAGATATTCCCAGTAATAAAAATGACTTTCGGGTAGGACAGGAAGTTTATGTCAATTGGGAACCATCAGATGCTTTTCTTATTTCAGAGAAGGCTGCTGATAAAAGTAAGCCTAATTTACTGGTCATGCCAAAGCCGGCTCAGGGATATAAAGATGAAAATACACCAATGATGGAGAAAGCAATATGAAAATAAGAAAAAACTTTCCGTTATTGATTTTGATAGCGCCAATAACTTTATGGGTAATACTTTTCATAGCAATCCCCATGGTGTATGTCTTTATCGTTAGTTTGATGACCAGAGGTATATATGGCGGTATAGAGTGGACATTTACCATGCATAATTATCTGCTGACAACCAAGACTGTTTATCTACAGTGTTTCAGCGTATCTTTTCTTATGTCTGCAGTTGTTACTATAATTGCCCTGATCATCAGTTATCCTTTTGCAATGTTTTTAGTAAAAAAAACCAGTATATATAAAATTATACTTATAATGCTTTTGATGATTCCATTTTTGACGAATTCTCTGCTGCGTATATACGGCTGGATATTGATTTTGCGGACAAATGGAATTTTGAATGAATTTATGGAAAAAATCGGTCTTTTTTCTTCAGCACATGGTTTTTTATATACTAATCCAGCTATTTTTATTGGTCTAGTGTATACGCTGCTGCCATTTATG
This sequence comes from Pectinatus sottacetonis, assembly GCF_015732155.1. Taxonomy (NCBI): domain Bacteria; kingdom Bacillati; phylum Bacillota; class Negativicutes; order Selenomonadales; family Selenomonadaceae; genus Pectinatus; species Pectinatus sottacetonis. Next base: position 2,460,192 of record NZ_WIQK01000001.1, on the reverse strand, counting down.
ATTTTACCCATTTATGCATCATTAGATAAATTTGATAATTCTTATTTAGAAGCATCGGCTGACTTAGGGGCAAAACCTTTTCAGACTTTTTGGCGTGTTTTATTTCCTATGACTATACCAGGAGTCTTCGCTGGTTCAATAATGGTATTTATTCCATCATTTGGTTTATTTTTTATAATGGATTTGCTGGGCGGCAATAAAATTATGTACCTGGGCAATCTGATTAGAAATCAATTCTTAACAGCGCGTAACTGGCCTTTTGGTGCAGCTTTATCCATGCTTTTAGTATTTTTGACACTAGTTTTAATATATCTTTATAAACGTGCCGGAGGCAAAATGAATCAGCTTGTTGATTAGGACAGGAGGGGTGTTGATTGGCTCTTAAAGACAAAAGCAGGATAGGTGAAAATATTTATTTGGTCTTGATATATTTATTTTTATTTCTGCCAATACTTGTTGTTATTACATATTCTTTTAATAGTTCAAAAATGAATATAATATTCCAGTCATTTACCGTTAAATGGTATTATTCTTTGTTACAAAACAGTGCTCTTTTGGAAGCATTGACAAACACGCTCTTGATTGCCGCGACCTCAACTCTGGTTTCAGGGGTAATAGGAACAATGGGAGCACTGGGAATGCATAAATATGATTTTTGTGGGAAAAAAATTATTGATGCACTTTTATATATACCAGTGGTAATACCAGAAATTGTTTTGGGAATTTCATTGCTCATAGTATTTTCACTGTTGAAACTAAAATTGGGATTATTTACTATCATTCTGGCACATATTACGTTTTCTATTCCTTTTGTGGTTATAACGGTAAGAGCCAGACTGGCAATATTGGATAAGTTTTTGGAGGAGGCTTCGCTGGATCTGGGAGCAACACGACTGAAAACATTTTTTAATATTACTCTGCCATTGGTGCGCCCGGGAGTATTATCCGGGTTAATGCTTGTTTTTACGTTATCACTTGATGATGTCATAATAACGTTTTTCACTGCTGGTCCAGGCAGTAATACACTGCCTTTAAAGATATTTGCTATGATGAAGATAGGGGTATCACCAGAGGTAAATGCTTTATTTACTTTGATTATGGCTGTAACTATTATCGGTTTAGGAGGGGTTACATTTTTTCAGATAAATAAGCTGAAGATGACTGTAAAATGAAGTAAAAGTCGGTGAAAAATGACAGGAGGGATACGATGAGAAAGTTAGTGGTCTTGTTAGTTTTATGTTTTTGCCTGCTGGCTGCAGGTTGTGGTGGCAGTACAAGCGGCAGTGCAGACAAAGGTGAGCTTAATTTATATGTTTGGACACAATATATTCCTGACTCAGTTATTAAACAGTTTGAAGAAAAGTATGGCATTAAAGTAAATGTAAGTAATTACACTACAAATGAAGAATGCTTAGCAAAATTAGAATCATCACCTAAAGGAACGTATGATATTGTAGTTCCCGGCGATTTTATGATTAAAATAATGAAGGAAAAACATCTTTTGCAAAAATTAGATAAAGAGAAAATTCCTAATATAAAAAATGTTTATAAAACATATCTTAATCAATATTATGATCCGGGTAATGAATATTCAGTCCCGTATCAGACAGGAACTGTTCTTCTGGCTGTTAACACGGACAAGATAAAAGAACCAATTACTTCGTATGCGGATTTAATAAAACCACAGTATAAAAATTCAATCGTTTCTATTGATGAACAGCGTGTTGTAATCGGGATAGCTTTGAAAGCACTGGGATATTCTATAAATACAATAGATGATGCCAAGCTGGCACAGGCAAAAGCTTTTTTACAAAAATTAATGCCTAATATAAAAGTATTTGACGGTGATTCACCTAAATCAGAAATGATAAGTGGAGAAACATCCATAGGCTTAATCTATAATGCTGAGGCAGCTTTGGCCCAAAAGCAGAATCCGGCTATAAAAATAATTTATCCTAAAGAAGGGATGTATCGTTTTATCGATAATTTTGCGATACCTGCAGGTGCAAAGAATAAAGCTAATGCAGAACTGTTTATTAATTTTATTCTTGAACCCAAAATAGCCGCAGAAATAACTAAAGTATATCCTTATACAAGTGTTAATGAAGCAGCTAAAACTTTATTACCTAAGGATTATACAGACAACAAGGCTTCAAATATTCCGGTAGATGTGATGGACAAAGGTGAGTTTGTCAAAGATGTAGGAGCAAATACACCTAAATTTGATCAGATATGGTCAGAGGTAAAAAGCCAGAAATAATTAAGTGGCGGGGACGCACGTAAACATTTTTCTTTGTAATTATGCTATTTCGTCTCTGTCTGCTGTTAAAAAAGCAGATAAATGCATAAAATTGAGGAATAGCAAATTGGATGATGTTGTTTGCACGACGCCCCTATCTCTTATACATGCTGTGGCAAAATATAAAGGCAGCAGAATGTGAGGATATTATGGAAGTACAACGAATGTATATAGATGGAAAATGGCTACTGTCAGATGCAGGGACAATACGTAAAATCATAAATCCTGCTACAGAAGAGTGTATAGCAAAGGTTACAGAAGGTACAGCTGATGATGTGAATAAAGCAGTGGCAGCAGCTAAGAAAAGCTTTTATGAAGACAATTGGCAGGAATCATCAGCACTGGAAAGAGCCGATTATTTATATAAAACAGCTGCACTTTTAGAGAAAAACCTGCGGGACATGGCAGTACTGGAAATGAAAAATAACGGTAAACCCATGCGAGAAACTATTTGTGATGTGGAAGATGCAATAGCATGTTTAAAATATTATGCTGGTATGACAACGAAGCCTGTTGGACAGACTTATGATGTCCCGGATACTGACATACAGTCTATAGTTGTACGTGAGCCTATAGGTGTATGCGGACAGATTGTGCCGTGGAATTATCCCTTGCTCATGGCAGTATGGAAGATAGCTCCGGCATTGGCGGCTGGAAATACTATTGTATTTAAACCGGCAGAACTGACCCCGCTTTCAGTGATCAAATTGTTTGAGTTTATTGATACCGCAGGAGTTCCTGCTGGTGTTGCTAATCTTGTGTTGGGTGCAGGAAATACTGTAGGGAAGACTCTGTCTGAACATCATGATGTCGATAAAATAGCTTTTACGGGAGGCACTGTAACCGGAAGGAAAATTATGGCGGCAGCTGCCGGCAATATAAAAAATGTGTCATTAGAACTAGGGGGAAAATCACCTAATATTATTTTTAGTGATGCTGATTTTGCTGCCGCGGTAGATTATGCATTATTTGGGATATTTTGTAATCAGGGACAAGTGTGTGCTGCAGGATCGCGGCTTTTTGTCGAAGCGGACATTTATGATAGATTTGTTACAGAACTAGTAAAAAGAGCTAAAAAAATAGTCGTTGGCAACGGCGACGATGACTCAATTGAAATGGGGCCGTTGATAAGTGAGACGCATATGAACAAGGTTCTCAATTATATATCCCTGGGAAAAAAAGAAGGAGCAGAACTTCTCTGCGGGGGTAGTCGGATTGAGCGAAAAGGCTGGTTCGTTGAACCTACTATTTTTGCTGCTACGAATAATAAACTGCGAATTTGTCAGGAAGAAATTTTTGGGCCAGTACTTGTAGTACAGAAATTCCATACGGAAAAAGAGGCAGTTGTTTTGGCCAATGATACAGTATATGGGCTAGCCGGAGGCGTATTTACACAGGATGGAGCCAAGGCTATGCGCGTAATAAAAAAGCTGCGGGCTGGAATAACGTGGATAAATTGTTATAATCCAACTTTCAATGAAGCACCATGGGGAGGATATAAGCAAAGCGGCATTGGCCGGGAGCTGGGCAGCTTTGGTTTTGATGAATATACAGAAGTAAAACAAATAAATATGAATCTAAATGTTAAACCTACAGGTTGGTTCAGTAATAAATAGCTATCACTTTCAATTACCATATTGAAATGATGAATATATTTATATGCATTACGTGAAAGGACGTAGATATTATGAAAAAATCTTTAATTAAGGAGGACTTGGACAGAGTAATATCATATATTTTAAAACCAGAATTAGAAAATAAGGACAAAAAACAGATTGTTGACGATGCTATTGTTAATTTTAATCATTACGTAAATCCGGGCTGGCTGAAGTATCGGAAATCGGTTTCTACAAACGCTGCATTTGTAGAGTGGCGCGATGAGGGAGAACATTTTTATGATGTTTATGGACAAGATTTTATTGATTGTCTGGGCGGTTTTGGCATTTTTATGTGCGGACACCGCAATCCAGAAATTTTAAAAGTAGTTAAGGCACAGCTCGAACATCAGGCTCTGCATAGTCAGGAACTTGTAGACCCATTGCGTGGATATCTGGCAAAAATATTGGCAGCGATAACACCTGGGGATCTGCAATACTGTTTTTTTACTAATGGCGGAGCTGAAGCTAATGAAATGGCTTTAAAACTGGCGCGAATTGCTTCGGGGGGACAATGGTTTATATCAACAGTAAATGGTTTTCATGGAAAGTCAATGGGAGCTATTTCAGTAGGGGGAAAGGGAACTTACCGTGTACCATATAATCCCATGGTTCAACAGGTTCAGCATGTAGAATATGGCAATGCTGATGCAATAAGGGCTGCTGTTCATAATTTACAGCAAGTCGGTGAGAAAGTAGCTGCTGTTATTTTAGAACCGATTCAGGGAGAAGCAGGAGTAATAATCCCACCTAAAGGGTATCTGCAAGAAGTACGCAGGATCTGTGATGAATATAAAGTTTTTTTAATTCTTGATGAAATTCAGACGGGTATGGGACGTACAGGCACTATGTTTCGTTGTGAAGCAGAAAACGTTGTACCTGATATAATGTCATATGGCAAGGCTTTTGGTGGTGGGATAATGCCAATTACAGGAATTATTGCCCGGCCGCATCTTTGGATTAAGCAGCTGCAGGATAATCCGTGGATACTCGGATCACCTACATTTGGGGGGAATCCTCTTTGCTGTTCAGCAGCATTGGCAACGATAAAATATATGATGGAGCATAATATTCCGCAACAAGCAAAAGAAAAAGGTGCTTATTTCAAAGATGGACTGCAAAAAGTGGCTGATGATTATCCGCAGGTTATACAAGAAATCCGGGGAATTGGACTGATGATGGGGGTAGAGTTCTTTTCCTGTGAATTAGGATATGAAACAGCCAAGGAATTGTTTGCCCGCCATGTTATGACTGCCGGTACACTGGTAAATGCCAAAACCATACGCTTTGAACCGTCTGCTACTATAAGTTATGAAGATATAGATAAGGTCATGATTAAATTCAGGGAAGCTATTGACGCTACTAATAAGTGTTTCTTTTTACGTGAAAAAATAGGATGATCTCTTGTAATATATTATAAATTTACATTAATGGTTTAATAATTAGGTTTGTTAAAAAATAAAGCCGCTGCTGTATGAAAAGTATTAACTTCATAAGATATGTGTTTTATTAATCCGTTTGTCCATTTAAGAACAAACAAGAAAATATTACATCTTTATGAATAAAAATGCTACATACAGCAGCGGCTTTTATATATCAAGGGGAAATAATACCAAACAAAAAAACCTAGTATTTATGTTCTTTATAGATATGATTGTAATCTGATGGACTTATACCGTGAAATGCTTTTTTATTAATCCAGTGTTGTAATTACAAGGCTTAGCGAGCTTCATATAGGTTTAATATTCCTAACTACAGTTAGCCTATTTTACGTTTCAATGGCCTTGTTGAGTTTTTCAAAGAATTCATCCATATTCTGCGGATACCAGCAATGTCCGGTAAATCTCGGCAATATATACCGGGCTACCCAATCGTCATCTGAATGCTGCATATATTTTTTCTTAGTGTTAGTTATTAGGTCTTTTTTACAGACAATAGAAAAACTTGACATTTCATTAGAAATTTTTGCTGTTTTATAGCCGTTTATCAATTCATCAGCCAGCACAGATGAATATTCTTTTGGTGTGGAAATTTTACCAGCTTTTTTTGCTGCCGCAGTTTTTTTTACAGCAGTATCGACAATTTCACTATAATTTGTCTTACTGATAGAAATTTTAACAGTGGCTGTATCTCCTTTTATTTTCACATCATTTATTTCTATTTTTCTTTTCTTATTCATTGCCAGTTCTGCATTTACCAATTCAGTCAGTTTTTCATCTGGCAATGTATTCTTAAATTCAATCTGAAAATAATGTTTATTTATTTTCAAGTAATTTTCCTGCCATGTACTTATAGTCGACTTATCACCCAGACCGATTTTATTAGCATTTGTAAAATTATTTTGCAGATTTATCTGAGTAAAAATTTTCAGGGAATCTGCTGCACTAGTATCTAATAATGAAAATTCTTTAGCTGAAATCAGTAATATTCCGGCTATGATAACAATACCTATTAATAAAATTGTCCTTTTGTTTTTATGCAAAATTATTCCTCATTTATATTATATTTAGCTACTATTATTATTTTATCATATTAATCCTGTCAACCAAAGTTTGTGCACTTTCTTCTCCTGCAATAGGGATACATATATCCTGGTCACCCATATATATGTATCCGTTGGACCCAACATAAGCATCAGGTATATTTTTATTATTATGGTACACTGCTGCAACTGCTCCGGCTATCAAATAAGCCCGTTCTCTGCCACTCATTATTTGGCGGGAAGCTGCCTGCATAAAAAGCTTGCCATTTATTTTTATTATGCCATTTTTTACAGTCATATGTCCATTGCTGTATTTGGTCAATTTATTTGCATAGTTATCCCGCCTGTCTATTTCACTAGGGTGATCTGATGGTGAAAATATTTCTCCAACAAAGTTAGATCGATACTGGCCCATTTTTTCAATAAATCTCTGCCAGACAGCAGCTCCCGCACCAGGATTATATCCTGCCCCGACAGCATAAGTGAAGCCCAAGTTATCTGCCTGCCACTCCTGTGGCTTAGTTACTATGCTGGCATCAGCCTGTTTGACCAGGACATCAATTCCCATGACTTCTAGAGTGCTACCTGCCTGCGATCCCCAGACACTGGCAATAATATTTATGGGCAGAGATTTTTTTATACCTTTTTTTATATGATTTTCCTGTCCATGGCCCATTTCATGTCCTACTACAAAAGCTATTTCATCTTCATTATTTTTTAGTAGGTCAAATAATCCGGAATTAACGCTTAAATTGTGTCCTAAAGAACAAAAGGCATTGAAATTTTTATCTTTATTGACGAAATAATTATATGGTTTTTCGTTTATGGATGGATCATTCTGTGCAATGGCTGCAGATAAGCGTGTTACTATGTTTTTTAATATTTCATTTTTTACCGGATCTGTATCCACTCCATATTGCTTTTTCATTTTTGCAAAATACTCGTTGCGCCCTTTATTATCACAATAATCTATTGATTTATTAAGTTCAGCATACTGTGCGGTGATTCCAATCAGCGCTCCACCTAGATTAACAAGATTAAATGCATAAGCATGAGGAAAGACAAAGGTGATATTAACTAAAAGTACTATAATAATTTTAATTAAAACAGCACTGCCTTTATATCGTAAAGTACTCATGTTTTATTACCTCCAGATGAATTTAAATATTCGTATGATTATTAACGATAAAATCTAATAATATGGTTAATCCTGGCAATATTATACAGCTCTCCATTATTATATTCAATAATAATACTTGTGTAAAATATATAGCTATAGAATATGCATTTTCATATATAATCTGATATAATATATATTATATTTCAAAGGTTTTTCTTTGACTTAAATTTTAATATACACAGGAGAATTAATAATTTGAATCTTGAAAATAATAAAATTTACCACGGCTTTAAACTTTTAAAGCAATCTCACATAAAAGAATTAAGCACTGATTCCTATCAGTTTCTTCATGAAAAAAGCGGTGCCCGCCTTTTATATTTAGATAATGATGACGATAATAAAGTTTTTTCTATAACTTTCCGTACTACACCTACAGATGACACAGGCGTGGCACATATTGTCGAACATTCCACTTTATGCGGCTCAAGAAAATTCCGCACCAAGGAACCATTTGTAGAATTACTCAAGGGGTCTTTAAATACTTTTCTCAACGCCATGACTTTTCCTGATAAGACAATGTATCCGGTTGCCAGCCAGAATGATAAAGATTTTCAAAATCTTATGGATGTATATCTTGATGCCGTTTTTTATCCGCTTATGACTTCCATGCCAGAAATTTTAATGCAGGAAGGCTGGCACTACGAAATTGATAGTCTTGATGCTCCTCTTCGCTATAGTGGTGTCGTCTTCAACGAAATGAAAGGGGCTCTTTCCTCTCCTGAGGGATTATTGGAAAGCAAGTTATTAAACAATATGTTTCCTGACAATACTTATGCTTTTGAATCCGGTGGAACTCCTGAAAGCATTCCCTCTTTGACACAGGAAAAATTTATTAATTTCCATAAGAAATATTATCATCCATCTAACAGTTATATTTATTTATACGGTAAAATGGATATAATGCAGAAATTAGAATTTATTGATAAAGAATATTTAAGCCATTTCGATAAAATAGCTGTCGTATCCCATATTGAAAAACAAAAACCCTTTACCGGGGAAAAACAAATGCACGATGTTTATCCTATTGCCTCTTCTGAAAGCAAAACCGATAAAACCTTTTTGAGTTATAATTTTTCATCAGGAACATCATTGGATGTCACAAAATGTTTTGCTCTTAACCTGCTGGACTATGTATTGTTCAAATCACAATCGGCACCATTGCGTAATGCCCTGTTAAAAGCTGACATAGGTGCTGATGTTTCTTCATCCTTTGAGTATGGACTTTTACAGCCATGGTGGAATGTCACTGTTACTGGTTCTGAACCAGAAAAAACTAATAAATTCCGTACAGTTTTTATAGATAATGTAGAAAAACTTATTGCTGATGGTATTGACAAAAAATTATTAAAAGCAGCTTTTAATATAATTGAATTTAAACTGCGCGAAGCCGATTTTGGACAGGCACCTAAGGGACTTATTTATAATATCCAATTGATGAAAAGCTGGCTGTATGATGGAGATCCAGTAATCGGGCTCCAGTACGAAGCTCTTCTTAAAGATATCAAGACAAAAATTACTACAAATTATTTTGAAAAATTACTACAGGAAATAATTATTGATAATCCACATAAGCTTTTATTCACTTTTGCTCCTGATGATAAAATTGCTGCAGCCAAGGAAAAGAAACTAGCTGCACAATTACAGCAAAAAAAAGCTGCCATGAGTGAAGCTGAACTGAAAAAAATCATTGAAACAACTAAAAAACTAAAGAAACGTCAGCAGACACCTGACACACCGGAAGCATTAGCGTCTATTCCTATGCTTGCTCTTGCTGATATTGATAAAAAAGCCAGAAATTTTATTCTGGAAGAAAAAACGATCAATAATATAAAAGTACTGGCCCATAATATAAACACAAATGGTATTGCTTATCTTGATTTATATTTCGATGCTGGAAGTATCGCACAGGAAAAACTGCCAACAGCATTTTTTCTTGTTGACATCCTGCGTAAAGTTGCTACAGAAAAATATTCTTACGAAGAACTCGCCAATGCGGTCAATCTGGATACTGGGGGCATATCTTTTGACCTATATGCCTATAGTCGGGAAAATGAACCTGATTCCCTGCTGCCAAAACTGATTGTTAAAAATAAAGTATTAATTGAAAAAATACCTAAGCTGTTCGCCCTGCTGGAACAAATAATCTGCAAAAGTGATTTTACTGACAAAGTCAGGATAAAAGAATTAGTTGTTCAGTCAAAAACCAATATGGAGCTTGATATTTTAAACTCGGCTCATCAAATAGTTGCATCACGTCTGGCATCATATTTTACTCCAGCAGGTGCTTATAATGAACAGGGCGATTTATCTTTTTATCAGTTTATAAAAGATCTTGCTGATAATTTTGATGAACGGTATGAAACCTTACAGAATGACTTAAAGAAAATAATGGCAGATGTTTTTTCTCGTAAAAATTTATTAGTAAGTATTACTTTAAAAAATGATGATTATCCTGCATTTTCCCAGGAGTTTTCTGCATTCTCCCGTAAATTAAGTGATAAAAACACTGCTAAGGCTCCATTTGCTTTTTCAATAAATAAAAAAAATGAAGGATTTCAAAGTTCCAGCCAGGTCCAATATGTAGGTTGTGGCACAAATTTCATAAGAAATGGCTATACTTATAATGGAGCATTGCTTGTATTGTCCACTATCCTGCGCTGCACATATTTCTGGAACAAGATACGTGTATTGGGTGGGGCGTATGGGGCTTTTGTTAAATTTGATACAAATGGGAATCTGTATTTGGGCTCATATCGTGACCCCAACTTAACAAAAACTTTACAGGTTTATAAAGATATGGTAAGCTTTTTGGATAGTTTTTCTATAAACGACCGTGAAATGAATAAATATATTATTGGAACAATTAGCAATCTGGATACCCCTTTGACTCCAGCAGCCAAAGGGAAAAGTGCAGCCGCTGCTTATATCAGGAACACTACTGATGCAGCTGTGCAAAAAACACGTGATGAAGTATTATCCATAAGACAAGCTGATATAAAGGCCCTGGCACCAATGATAAAAACATGTCTTGCGGATAGTGCAATTTGTGTTATCGGCAATGAAGATAAATTAGAAAAACATAAGGATATATTTAAGTCCTTACACAATATTTTTACAGTCTGAAATTAAATAACAGGAGTGTTCTCTATGAAAAAACCCATTTTTGAAGGAGCTGCTGTGGCTCTTGCCACCCCCTTTACCGCCACTGGTATTAATTATGATGAATTAGGAAAATTAATCGAATTTCAAATCCGTGAACATACTGATGCTATTCTTGTAGCCGGTACTTCAGGAGAATCATCTACCATGACCGATAAAGAACATAAGGATATTATCAAATTCACTGTAGACAAAGTTAATAAGCGCATTCCGGTAATTGCCGGAACCGGCTCAAATGATACAGCTTATGCTATACAGCTATCACAGTTTGCTGAATCAGCAGGTGCCGATGCCATTTTATCAGTAACTCCTTATTATAACAAATGTACTCAACAGGGTTTAATTCAGCATTTCACACATATAGCTGACAGTGTCAGCATTCCCGTTGTTTTATACAATGTTCCTTCACGTACTGGTGTAAATATAAAACCAGAAACATATTTTGAATTATCTAAGCATCCTCGTATCACCGCAGTAAAAGAAGCTAATGGTGATTTGACTTCCGTATTGAAGACACGAGCTTTATGCGGCGATGAACTTAATATTTACTCTGGTAATGATGACCAGGTAATCCCTATTCTGTCCTTAGGAGGCAAGGGCGTAATTTCTGTTTTATCGAATATAGCACCACAAAAGGTACATGATATGTGCTGTGCTTATTTTTCCGGAAATATTCAAGACGCTGCTGCTATACAAATAGGCTGGGAACATCTTATTGCGGCTTTATTTTCTGAAGTCAATCCGATCCCGGTAAAGGCTGCTTTAAAAATACTTGGGTACAATATGGGACAGCTGCGTATGCCGCTTACTGACTTAACATCGGAAAATTATAACACCTTAAAAATGCTTATGAAAAAACATAAATTAATTTAAAAACATGCAAATCAAAAACAGATTCTATACTATATGTGTCAGTCTTTACTGGTATATAGCACAGAATCTGTTTTTTTATTTTTTAATTATATTAGCCTAAATACAGTACCTATTTTGTTGATAATGCTAGCAAATATTCCCGCAGCAGCTTTAATGCAACTGTCGTTGACATACCGCTGAGATCACAAGGGGGACTAAGTTCCACCATGTCTGTTCCCACTATATTAAGTGCTGCTACTTTCTGCATAGCAGTACGCAGTTCATTAAAACTTACGCCGCCTGCTTCCGGTGTTCCTGTCCCCGGCAGGACAGCTGGATCCAGCACATCCAAATCAACTGTAAAGTATATCGGTTTATCGGCTAATTTGGTAATAATTTCATCTAAGCCAATAAAATCAAATTTACGGGTGTATACATGCTCGTTCCCCCAAAGCATCTCTGCCTTTTCGCCGCTCCTGATCCCAAATTGAAAAATTCTTCCATCGCCAATTATATCATGACAGCGATGTAGTACTGTAGCATGAGAAAAAGGTGTCCCTAAAAATTCATTGCGTAAATCCGCATGGGCATCAAAATGAATTATATGTACATCAGGATACTTTTCTGCAACAGCTTTAAAAGCTCCTAATGTAACCAAATGTTCACCGCCAATCATAAATGGCAGTTTATGATCAAACAACAAGTTTTTAGTGTATTCATAAATTATTCTAAGTGTTTTTTGTGTATCACCCAGGGAAAGCTCCAATTCACCTCCGTCAAAGACCGCGCTGTCTTCTGCCAAATCTTTATCAAGATATGGGCTATATGTTTCCATATTATAAGATTCACTGCGCATTGTCTTAGCAGCAAAGCGTGTCCCCGGTCGATAAGAAGCCGTTGAATCAAACGGTGCCCCAAATAAAACTATATTGGCATTATCGTATTCTTTTTCACAGCCCAAAAATGTTTCTATATTTCTATTCAACTTCACGGACGATCTCCTCCACATAACTTGGCAGGGCAAATGAACCGGCATGTAATTTAGGATTATAATACCGTGTCTTTATTTTAAGTGCCCGCCATTTTTCCCAGTTTGCATCGAGAATAGGATGGTATTTTTTTGAGGCAAAACCAAACAGCCAGTGACCAGACGGATATGTAGGAATATGAGCCTGATATATTCTGCTTATTGGAAATGAATCAAAAATTCGTTTATGCGCTCTCTGCATAGCGTAAGAATCAGCTGGATAAAATGGGCTTTCATGCTGATTAACCATTATCCCATCTTTCTTCAAAGCCTTAAAACAATTACCATAAAATTCTTTGGTAAACAAGCCTTCTCCGGGTCCAAAGGGATCTGTAGAGTCGACAATTATAAGATCATATTCATTCTCGTGATGACGTATATATTTCAACCCATCCTCAAAATGGCATATAACCCGTGGATCATCAAGACTTTTCGCTGTCTGTGGTAAATATTCCCGGCATACTTCAGCTACTAATTCATCTATATCCACTAAATCTATATTTTTTACATAATTATACCGCAATATTTCCCTGGCTGTTCCTCCATCACCACCGCCTATTATAAGGATATTTTGCGCATGCGGCATCACTGCCATAGGAACATGCGTAATCATTTCGTGATAAATAAATTCATCTTTTTCTGTCAGCATAAGATAACCGTCTAAAACCAGTATACGCCCAAATTCACACGAATCAAACACATCTATCCGTTGAAATTCACTTTTACCGGAATAAAGCTGCTTATCAACTTTTATCGAAAATTTTACATTGGGCGTATGTTTTTCTGTAAACCACAATTCCATAAATATCGCCTCGTATTATATTCATTTATTAATCCATTACATTAAGATGTGTCAAACCCATATCTTCTGGTCCTGTCATCTGGCAGCCTTTGTCTTTAGCATAATGTATATATTCTAAAATTTCTTCGGTAACCAATTCTCCCGGTGCCAAGATAGGAATTCCCGGTGGATAGCACATAACAAATTCTGTGCATACTTTATTTACGCTATCATTAAGTAATACTGATTTTTCCTTACTTGTATAAAACGCCTCCTGCGGCGGTAAAACAACTTTAGGATTTATATACTCTGCTTCCAGCATGCCAGAAGAATCTTTCTTATATATGCGGCGAATTTCTGCCATGGCACTGACAAGACGTTCTACATCGCGCGGTCTGTCGCCAACAGAAACATATGCCAGTATATTTGCTAAATCACCAAATTCAGTTTGAATATCATATTCATCCCGTAAGATATCATATACTTCAATTCCTGCCAGCCCTATAGAACGGGTATATACAGAAAGCTTGGTAATGTCGAAATCATATATAGAGTCACCATTTATTTTTTCTTTTGAATAGGCATAATAATCACCTATATTATTTATTTCACTGCGGGCATATTCTACTAAATCTATTACAGAATTGATTATCTGGTGTCCTTTCAATGCTAAATTTCGCCGCGAAATATCCAGACTGGACATTAATAAATAAGATCCGCTTGTGGTCTGGGTTAAATTTATTATCTGACGTACATAGCCCGCTGATATTTTATCATTTACAAAAAGCATTGAACTTTGGGTAAGTGACCCCCCTGATTTATGCAGGCTCACTGCTGCCATATCCGCCCCGGCATGCATTGCTGCTGTCGGCAGCCTGTCACTGAAATAAAAATGAGTTCCATGGGCTTCATCGGCTAACACAAACATATTATTATCATGAGCAGTTTTTATTATTTCCTTTATATTTGAACAAATACCATAATATGTAGGATTATTAACTAATACGGCCTTGGCATCAGGATTTGCTGCAATGGACTTTTTTACATCATTTACACTCATGCCCAAAGATATTCCCAAAGTTTTATCCATTTGCGGGTTTATATAAACAGGAACAGCTCCGCATAAAATCATAGCATTTATAACACTTCTATGGACATTACGCGGTAATATAATCTTATCGCCGCGCTTACATACTGTCAATATCATTGCCTGCACAGAAGAAGTAGTCCCTCCTACCATAAAAAATGCATGTGCAGCACCAAAAGCCTCAGCCGCAAGCTGTTCAGCATCTTTTATGACTGAAACAGGATGGCAAAGATTATCAAGCGGTTTCATAGAATTCACATCTACTGATAAACATTTTTCCCCTAAAAAATCTGTTAATACTTTATTTCCCCGGCCCCTCTTATGACCAGGGACATCAAAAGGAACAATACGCATCTGCTTTAATTTTTCCAAAGCTTCTAAAATAGGTGCATTTTCCTGTGTGAGCTGTTTCAATTTTCTGATCAGTCCCCTTTTTATCTAAAAAATATTGGCTCCACTAAATATCTCTATCATTTCCCGACGCAGACTGTTCATTATTGATAATCGTGTTTTGGGCGGTATTTCATAAATGTCTGTATTAAACAAATAATTACTTAAGTCACATTCTTTTATTAACATTTTTGTATGAAACAAATTAGCCTGATATATATTTATATCAATGGCGTCATAGTCTTCCAGTGTTTTAGGATCGATAAAATCCTGTATAGATGTAATATGGTGATCCATAAACAGCTTTTTGCCGCTGACGTCCCGGGTAAACCCACGCACGCGGTAATCCATCGTAATTATATCCGAGTCAAAATTACCAATTAAATAGTTAAGTGTATTTAGGGGTGTTATTTCTCCACAGGTCGATACATCAATATCCACACGAAAAGTTGCTATACAGTTATCTGGATGATATTCAGGATAGGTATGCACAGTGACATGGCTTTTATCCAAATGGGCAACAAAGGTATTACCCCGCACTAACTCATCTTCTGCATCTACATCACGTTCGTTTCATAAACAAGATAATTGTTCTTAAATAAGAAATGTTAGTTTATAAGTCAGCGACCTCACATAACAGTTGGCTATTCATAAGACATTTTAACAGATTAGCTTTAATGCTACATTTTTTAAGCTGCTTAGCTAAATATCTTTTATGTAGCAGTAATGCCAATTTTCTAAGGCTGTTTAAAGTTTTTTGCCCATTTTCAGATATAATAGAGCACTCATCTTCCGAAAAGGTTACATCTAACAGCCAATGCATGCTTTCAATTTTCCAATGTTCACGGCAAATATGTAAAAGCTCTTTGGCATCTGTATCCTTACTTGTTATATAATAACCAGTTTCATTACTGGTTCCACGGTTCGTTGTTGTAATACGCTTAACTGCAAATATTGAACTCAGTCCTGCCCATTCTTTATATCCATTCAGCCATTTAATATCTGAACATTTTTTGCAGATGCGTTTCTCAATTCTTCCTCCATTTTTTTCAACTGTCGTATAAGAATCTAATGTTTTGCTATCGAATTCTTCATCAAAGAAAAATTTAACATCATCGTGCAATGTCTTTTGGTTTTCCTTAAGCCCAAAAACGTAATTGCCATGCTTGGCTATAATTTTCTTGCAGGTTTCTTTTTGACAATGCATCGCATCAGCCGTTACTGTCTTGTCCTTAATGTTTAGATTATCCAATAGCTGCTGGAATACAGGAATCTCGTTCGTCTTTTCATGTATAGATTTTTGCCCTAAAACGATGCCGCTTTGTGTTAAATATACAGTTAATATTTGCAGTGCTGAATGCGGTGTACCTTTTTTAGAGGTACTACGGATTGCCTTCCCGTCTACAGCAATAACATCGCCCAAGTCACAGTATGCTGCATCATGCATTATTTCAATAATTACACTGGCTACTTTATCTGCGTCCATCATATTTAATATACGGCTGAAAGTAGCTTTAGAAGGGATTTTAGTGATATTAAATTTCTTTTTTAAAAATTTTGCATTGCTTTGTGCATAAGTTGTTATATCTGCCAGTTCATCTAATCCACACAATACGGCACACATTATTATAATAAGTATATCTGTTAAACTATGTTCTACATAGCTTGAATGTCTGTTATCTTCTATTATTGCAAATTTTTCTTTGATATAATCCATTTTTTCACCTATACTTTTTTACTTTGGATTATATCATTTATTTCCTTTTTTTGTTAATATTTATTTTCCGGTTTATGAAACGAACGTGCATCTACATAAGCCTCTCTTGACATGCTCTTATTGGCAATCAGCATCGTTACACTAGCACCTTGAGGATCATAATCCTGTTTAGCAATATGAAGTACCTTTGCCCCGATCATTTCAGTAACATGGGTCAGTATTTTCGTCAATCGTTCAGAATTATACTGCTCACCAATATATTTTACATAGTCCTTTTGTTCCCGGGGTGTCTTGGCATAACATACATCATAAATGTTAAAGCTAAGTGCCTTCGTTAAATTATTAAAGCCGTATAATTTTAATTTTTCCTTCAATACAACGACCTCTTTTCCGCAAAATAAAACTCAGATAAACTGCGTGTACTGCCGTTTACCTGAGTTTTTTCAGAATATCACCCTTGATATTCCAATTATGAGCCAGAGTCTATATAGCAGAAAATTACTTTTAATACTCTTATTGACCATTTAACAAGCAACGCGTTAATACGCAAAATTCTCTATAAACAAACCTAAATTCAAACAAAACTTACGATTGGTTTCATTTATCAATGCGCTATTGATATGCTATAATATATTTTGAGCATATCAATATAATGATATTAATATCAATAAAATTAGTAATCAATAAAGTGATAATATATCACTGTCCGTTGTGATCGACTTTAGTTTGTAAAGCCATCAACAATTCTGCTCACACTGGACTTTCTATTATATCTTTCAGACGATTGTAATTTATGATGTTATGCACTACAACTAAATTATATGCCTTAAACACTCTCATAAAATTAACAATTAATTATCTTTATTATAAGAGATATTATTAATAAAAGCAAGAATTTATATTAATGAATTTACAGCAACTTTTTCCCC
Source organism: Pectinatus sottacetonis (assembly GCF_015732155.1). NCBI lineage: Bacteria > Bacillati > Bacillota > Negativicutes > Selenomonadales > Selenomonadaceae > Pectinatus > Pectinatus sottacetonis. The sequence goes on along the minus strand of NZ_WIQK01000001.1, from coordinate 2,442,634 downwards.
TGAAAAACACTTGTCATCAGCCATAAATCAATAGTTGATTCTGCCAAATATAAATAATCACAACCTCATCAATTATCGTTTATAAACTGCGCAAACAACGGCCAGATATCCTTCGTTTCAAAGCCCTTTCGCCAGCTTGCAAAACCTGCCATATTATATTTTTTTATCAATAACAGCTTTAATTTTAGAGATGCAGCATTTTCCTGCCAAACAAAATATTGATGATTCGCCAGATCACGATAAGAAAAATAATATTGTCCAGCAGATTTATCCCATTGTGGTTGTATATTGTTCTGCTTGATAAGTTTTTCTGCATCAGGCATAGTTAATGTTTTTACCAAAAGCTCTCCGTTTTTTTCCTGCCATAAACGCATATATAAAGGTACACCCAAAATTAATTTTTCTGCAGGAACTCCTTGCTTTAAAGTATTTTTGATTCCTGTTTCCACCCATCCGATCGATGCCACAGACCCACTGACTTTTGATACTCTGCTGTGTTCATCATAAGCCATCAAGACTATATAATCAGCATAGTCTGCTAGCTTTTTTCGATCATAACATTTAGACCATACAGGGTCATCGGAAGGAACTGTAACATCTATGGATAATATTAATCCATTTTTATGCATAGCTTCTGCCAGCTGCTTGATAAAGTCAACTAGAATATCCCTGTCAGCTTCATAAATATTTTCAAAATCAATATTATATCCATCAAACTTATCTTTCTCTGCATAGAATATAAGCTGGCGAATAATATATGCACGGGCATCATCATCATGTAAAAATTCATGTGTCACATTTTTATCAAAATTATTACTTACCAAAGGCCATATCTTATATCCCCTTTTACGTACGCCCTTTATATATTTATCATTGATATCATTTTTTATAAAGCCATTCTTATTGACTATCGTAAAAAATGAAGGTGAAACTACATTTACTCCTGTTATTTTAGAATGAACCGATAAATCATTTGCTTTTTCAAAGGTAGGCTGCCAAACTAAATTTATTTTACTATTGTCATTTATGTTTTTAGCATAACCTATGGAAGTAACTGCCAAAAACATCATACATATTATTAATATTTTTTTCATTTTCATTATTGTACGGCAATATCATATATTAAATCAGGATATATACCTGTTCTCCCCACAAATATTTTATTGTCATAACTGATAATATAAATTCATTATCTCTTTCAAACGCACACTGCTTATACAAAATTTTCCATCAGCTAATAGCATTAAATAAGTATCTTTTTATATAATAAAGGAGCCTTTTTCATGGCAAACACTCTTATTGAGTTAAAATGCGGTCATAAACTACTTGTTAATTTGCCGGATGACATAAAAATAAAAGCGGCCATAATACAAAACTATAAAAATCAATTATGTCCCAAATGCCGCCGACAAAAAGAACAGGCTCTACAGGAGGCAAAAAAACTGCGGATGGATTCTATTGCTAAATTATGTCCACCATTAGTACATCAAGATAAAAAAATCATAAAACATGCTGAAAAAATACGCCATGATAAATTATCCGGTCTTGACGATATGTTCGATAAATTATCCCGAGTCCATGGGTTCAGCAGTATACAGGAAGAACATACCTTTAATCATTACCGTAACAGGACTATTGCCAGATTCTGTAAACAAGATGATGTATTATGGTGGCTAAATCATCAAACATCTCCTATAGAAAGTATGATAGATGAACTAAAAGAGAAAACTTTCGTAATCGAAGGACAGGTTTTCCACGAGAATGACAAATAAAAATATTTGCCTGCTCTTTATACTGATAATTTTAACGCCATTGTTTTATCTTTCTTTCCCATTTACGCATAGCGACAAAAAGTAAAAACAGACAGCTTACTTTTAGTTTAAATTCCCACTTTGACTGATGTGCTGGAATAGGAATTCGCGGCAGGGCAAATAAATCAGGTCGCGACAAATTAACGCCTTCAAAAATAGCAAAAGCAGCTTTATAACCGGCCTGTTTTGCCATAGAAATAACAGCTGAATTAAAGTTTCCGTAGGGATAACACAAAAAATCCATATGGGAATTTAACTTGTCTTCTAAAATTTTTTTACTATTAACTAATTCTGCAAGGAGCTGCGGTTCTGAACAATTCGTTAGAAATGGATGTTCCATGGTATGGGACGCTGATGACTGTCCATTTTTCTGCCATAAGATCAATTCATTCCATGTCATCGTCGTAGTTTCCTGCTTGCCAAAATTTTCCCATTTATTTTTTTTGCCTACCCAGTTTCCTATAGGAAAAACAACCGCGGTCATATTATATTTTTTCAGCAAAGGCAGTGCTACTGTAAATGTATCTTTATATCCATCATCAAAAGTCAGTAATATAGGTTTTCGCGGGAGTTTTATGCCTGTAGTATAAAAGTCATATAACATCTCCGGTGTTATAGTATGAAATCCATTTGCATGCAAATATTCTAACTGCCATATAAATTTATTCTCTGGCAGACTATTTCTGTCCCCAGTTACTTCAGCAATCCGGTGATACATTAATATAGGCACATATAAATGTGCCTTCTGGTAAAAAAAGATCACTAATATTATAAATAATATCAGCAAAATAATATAAATCATCCTCCATGCTCCGTTTCCCAGTCATTATTTATAATAATCATATTCTGATATTACCGCAGCATTTTAAAAATGATCCATACTACTATAATTGACAAAACAGCTATAGATAAAAAAGGCAATGCCACAAATATTATAAATGATATTATCGCCACTATCCCTATTCCCCAAATAATCCGTGATAGCATATTATTACCGGTTGACAGATTCCATGCTTGGGAAAAAAACGTTTTCCGACCACGTCTTCTGTTCCTGCCGCTATGAATCCGATTGTCGGCCCCATCAATTGTAATCCCAGTATAATTTTCTTTTTCCCGTTTTGACATTATTGAAATATTATTATCATGCCCACAATATGGACAATATCTATTATTACCAATTTCTCTATTACATTTCTGACAAATCATAATTGTCTCCTTATATAAATATTATCTATAAGTTTAATAAAATTATTCTTATATATTATATATATTAACATATTATATTCTTGTTGCGCTAGTTAATATGATTTCCCTATCGTCTTTACTCAGATAAAAAAAATGCATAGTGATTATAAATACACTTAAGAGTAAATTTCACTCAATAAAAAAGACAAGGAAGCTGAAATAATTTATTTACAAGCTTCTTTGTCTTCATAAATAATATAAGAACAGATGTTTTACAAAGATCCAACTATGATATGCTCCCACACTTAATGCCTCCTGCGGCATTTGAAGTGGGAGAATTCTGTCCACAAAAAGTTAAATTTTTTTAATTATATGTGACATCTTATCTAAATTTATAGATAAACACTATAGTTATTAATAGTATACTTTATTTTCTAGCTCTGTTTTTTCTATTTGGTCCATTCTTCGCGAAAGTTTTGGCATTTTTTTAGCAGCGTCACGTAATAAAATATTGAAAAAAATCATTGGTGTACTATAAATGTCAAAAATAGATGATACCGTCAATGGTACACATACAGCAGCTCGACTGCATTCGATTAGTGGTGAAAATTCACTATCCGTAATCCCATAAAGGTCAAATCCTTTAGATTTAAGTCTCTGACATTTTTCTACTAATATTCTGGGATAACGTGGAAACATAACTGGCATTATATTTACTGCCGTCGTATCCATAAGCTCTAGCGTATCCCATTGAGGTGAAGCTGGTGTATAATAGCAGACTTTATCCCGCATTTTGTTCAATATATAACTAACATAAGGAACAATAGTTGCGGACATTCTAGCTGATAATAGTACTATCTGTTTATCAGATGCAATCATATTAACAATTTCATGGTAAGTATTTGTTTGCATAATACCACCAAGTTTTTCCATATTTGCCAATTCATTATCAAATATAGAATGCATATATTTATCCTTAATACCATGTTTCTCACTAAATTGTAATCTTTTAGGTGCTGTCAGCTCTTTACTGACAATATTTTGCAGATTTTGTAAAAAATCATTATACCCTCTGTAACCAAGTGCCATAAAAAATCTAGATATACTTCCTTGACTTACTCCTACCTGCTCAGCTAATTCATTGGTCGTCATAAATACAATTTGTAAATAGTTATCATTTATATATATCGCAATCTTCTTATAAGTTGGAGACATATCAGCAATGTATTTAAGCATATTTGTTAATTGTTCAAAGGTTTCTATATTTTTCCCCATACCTGCTCCCTTTATTAATAATATAATTATTATATTTCTATTAATACTTATTGTATCATAAAATATTTACAAAAACTGCATTGACAAAGCAATTAAACTATAACGTTTTCTTCATATTTATAATAATATGCCAGTAGCAAAGTACAAAAAGATATTACCATAAGCAGTCTCCGTTTAGACAATCTATTATATACAAACATACTCATATTTAGACATTATGAACTTACTATCTTTTTATGACGAAATAACTATATTTAAAAATATTATAGCATATTAACTACCATAATATTTTACCAGTTTATTTTGCAAACTACCATTTTAGAATGAATATTACTGCGTATTATCTTACCAGCAGAAAAATCACCTAAATGCATAAGTTGAGATGCATCTAATGAATAATTACCATTCTTAGTTATTACTTTGTAACTGCCCTCATAAACATACAAAAAACAATCATCGGCGTCAGCGTACAAATCAAATTGACCCGCCCCATTATGGAAAAGTTCTGCTTTTGTATAAGAATTTCTTTGCAGCATCACATTAAAATCTACACAACACCCCCGGCTGATAGTTTTGTTATCACCAGCAAAATAATGCGGCTCAAATGGATTCAACATAATTTTTTTATGTTCCCCATGTTCAAGTTCTATTTTATTATCAAGTGTCATCAAAATTCTATCCATATTATTAAATTCAGTGAATTTTGAAATAGGTGTGGCTATTGTTGCTGAACTCAAACGCAGCTTAAAATTCCTCTCACCATAGTTTTCATTTTTCGGAGAAATATACATCTGTGTGGTTTTACCGCCATTCCATTCAGTTGTTATATAATCCTTCTCAGAAAATACTTTTACAGACATTATCATCCCACCTCATTTACAAATTTTCTACTATATAAATAATCCATTATAATACCTTGTTTTGTTATTCATTTTTTGCTTATGAACTATAAAAACGATTGTTGTACATGCGAAACAAAACACCTATTGTATTATTAAATGAAACTACAAGAAGCACTTACCCATACTGATAAGCGCCTCTGCTTGTAACAAGTATAAAAGCAAAGAAAAAAAATGTCAAGATTATTCCAGTAATAAAGGATATATGTTTATAGATTTTTCTGTTTTTCTTGTATTTTTTAATCTTTATTCATTTATGGACACGGTTATTATTCCTCCGCCCAAGAGAATATCATTATCATAAAATACTACTGATTGCCCCGGTGTAACAGCACGCTGCGGCTGCGTAAAAATAACCTTAGCTGTATTATTTTCCTGTGGCATAACTAATGCATCACTAACATTCTTACCATAACGGATTTGTGCCTTGGTCTTCAATGGTTCATTAAGCCTATCAAATGGTATCCAGTTTAAATTCTCTGCCATAAGTCCACGAGAAAAAATTTGGTCATTACTGCCCACTACAACTTCATTTTTTTCCTTATCCAGACGAATAACATACAACGGCTCTGGAGACGCTATTCCCAGACCTTTTCTCTGTCCAATTGTATATAGGGAAAGTCCCTTATGCCGCCCCAATTTATTTCCTTTTATATCAACTATATTACCTGGTATAAATTGCATCTGCGAATTATCTTTAAGATATGCCTTGTAATCATCATTGGGAATAAAACATATTTCCTGACTTTCTTTTTTGTTAGCAACTGGCAGCTTATAATTTGCCGCCATTTCACGAATTTGGGATTTAGTATATTTGCTCAAAGGAAAAATAATCCGTTTCAATACCTCTTGTGATAAATGATATAAAACATACGATTGGTCCTTATGCGTATCAACTGCTCTTTTTATAAGATAGCGTCCTTCACTATTTTGTTCAATAGAAACATAATGACCTGTTGCCATATAATCAGCGCCTAATTTTAAACATTCATTTAGTAACCTGCCAAATTTTATATAATGGTTACATCGCACGCATGGATTAGGAGTGTGCGCAGCCATATATTCATTTATAAAATAATCAGAAACTTCTCTTTTGAAAATATCCTTAAAATCAACCACATAATGTTTGATTTTAAGCATTTTACATACAGTATGTGCATCTTTTACTGAACTTAAATTTTCATAACTGTCTTCTTTGGAAAATCCCCGTCCTTCGTCGCTTAAAACCATAGTAATTCCAAACACTTTATATCCTTCATCCAGCAGTATTGCTGCCGTGGTAGAACTATCTACACCGCCGCTCATTGCAACGGCAACTGTCTTTTCCTGCATTATAAACCTCACCTTACAATAAAATATTTATTATATATTATCAATATAGTTATAATATAAGTCATACTGATGATATAACAGAACAACTAATATAAAAGGGTGATGAGCCGGTATAATTCCGGAATTCATTCACCCCTTGAAAATTTAGCCGTTAATATTTATTATCTTTTTGCTGCCTTTTTAGTTACAACAGCAGGTTGCCCACTGTTTTCACACAAATCAGCCAAAGTAATAGAATCAAGGACTTCACTGATACTCTGGCATACGCGTTCCCATACCCCACGTGTAACACATTTATCGGCCTTTTTGCATACTTGGCTCGTCGAATCTACTTCATTTAACAAACAATCCACTAATGCAATCGGTCCTTCCATTATAGTAATAATATCTCCAATAGTAATGTCCGCTGGATTTTTAGTAAGAACATATCCCCCTTGTGCTCCGCGTGTACTTTTTACAAGACCAGCATTCCTCAAGGCACAGATAAGCTGTTCCAAATAATTATCGGATATATCCTGCTTAGCGGCAATAGTACGCAATGACAATGGCCCTTTACCATAATTCAAGGCCAGCTCATACATGGCAGTAACGCCATAGCGCCCTCTTGTCGATAATTTCATAATTTCTCACTCCATTCATACATTAGCCAAATACTGCAGCTATTTAAAATCATATATTTTAATTTTTATTAATATGGTATTCTTACTATCACTCATTATAACAGTTAATACATTATTTTGGCAAAGAATTTTGATGTTTACATAAATATTCTTTTAAAATTTTTTCGTTTCCATTATCTGTTGGTTTATAATATTTTTTATTTAACAATTTCGCCGGCATATACTGCTGCGCAACGAAGTTACCAACATAATCATGGGGATATTTATATCCTTTGCCATGCCCCAATTTGACTGCTCCTTTATAATGGACATCACGCAGATGAACCGGTATATTACCACAGTTCATTTTCCTGACATCATCAAGAGCACTGTCGACTGCTATATATGCCGCATTGCTTTTAGGTGCTGAAGCTATATAGGTAACTGCCTGTGCTAAAGGAATTCTTGCTTCAGGAAGTCCAATAAACTGCACTGCCTGCACTGTTGCCATTGCTAACACCAATGCCATAGGATCAGCATTTCCTACATCTTCAGATGCACAAATAGCCACTCTCCTAGCAATAAATTTCACATCTTCACCTGCAGCCAGCATTCTTGCCAGATAATGTACTGCCGCATCAGGATCACTACCACGCATACTTTTAATGAATGCTGATACTGTATCATAATGTCCATCGCCATTCTTGTCATATGACTGCATTTTCTCGCCAATGATTTCCTGTAAAATTTCCCGTGTAATATTACTTTTACAACTGTGTGCCATGACTGCAGCCTGTTCTAAAATATTTAAAGCTACACGTGCATCTCCAGCCGCAGTCTGCGCTATAATTGCCATATTTTCATTATTACAGCTAAGATTATAATTGCCTAAGCCTTTTTCAGTATCAGCTAAAGCCCTTTTAATAATAGTTATCATCTGCTTATCGGTAAGAGCATGCAGCCGCACAACCCTCACACGTGACAGCAGTGCATGATTTACTTCAAAATAAGGATTTTCTGTTGTCGCACCAATAAGAATAAGTCGGCCATCTTCTACATAAGGAAGTAAAACATCCTGCTGGCTTTTATTAAAACGATGTATTTCGTCAATAAAAATTATAGTGCGTTTTTGATAATATTTTCTTTGTTCCTGTGCCTCGTCTACAATTTTTCTAATATCAGAAATACCTGCAGAAACAGCATTGAGCCGTTTAAAATCACTTTTAGTCACTGCGGCAATCATTTCTGCTAAGGTAGTTTTTCCCGTACCCGGCGGGCCAAAGAAAATCAAAGAAGGTATATTATCATTTTCTATCATAAGCCGTAAAAAACGTCCCTTACCAATATAATCCTGCTGTCCGATAAATTCATCAAAATTTCGCGGGCGCATCCTCACTGCCAAGGGTCGGCTGCTTGTTATTCCCTCATGTTTTTCCCGGTACTTTTCTGCACTGGAAAATAAATCAACGTTTTCCATTTTATGCTCCTGTAGAACCTATGCCACCCTGCCTGAGGTTACCTTTATCAATGGTATCGCCATCAATCATAAGATACTTATAAAAAATACCTTGCGCCAAACGTGTACCTTTTTTTACGAAAAAATCATGTTCGCTATGATTCATGATAGCCAGCATTATATGTCCCTCATTTTGATGGTTATTATAATAATCAGCATCTATGATTCCTTGTCCATTTATAAATGATAATGCATTTTTTATTGACATTCCAGAACGCATATGCAGTCCCAGATATTCATCATCATTCATGTATGCTTTAAGACCGGTAGATACTATAGTAACTTTGCCTGCTTTTAAAATTACATCTTCTGCTGTTGCTATATCATAACCGGCACTCTTAGCTGTTTTTCTTTCAGGCAGAGCAATATTTTTATCTTTGTATGAACTTAATATCTCAAATCCGCGCTTATGCATCTTTTCCTCCTGCTAAAATATAATATATGACGATTTTCCTATTTATTATAATTGATAATTTTAGTAATAGCAATTACCTATTTTTTGATAACATATAATAATATAACCTCTGAATATCATTTAGGTTTTTTCTTTATTTCAGCGAAACATTTATTTTAATACTTAACAACTACTATTGATTTTTTTCTTAAAGCGTTGTATAGTAAATGTATCTGTTAGCACTCAATGTAAGTGAGTGCTAACGAACTTAATCTATCAAAAGGAGTCTGAATTATGGCTAAAGAAACACATGAGTTTCAAGCAGAAACAAAACAGTTGCTCGATTTAATGATTCATTCAATTTACACAAATCGTGAAATTTTTTTACGTGAATTAATATCTAATGCTTCTGATGCTATCGACAAAATTCATTTTGAAAGCCTTACCAATAAGGATTTACTGGAAGGTGACAGTAATTATGAAATTTTTTTAATTCCTGATGAAAGCACACACACATTATCAATTTCCGATAACGGCATCGGTATGAATCGTGAAGAATTAATCGAAAATATTGGGACAATAGCTAAATCAGGTACTAAAATATTTTTACAAAAAATGATGGAAGCCAAAGAAAACAATTCAGCCGTTTCTGGAAAGGAACTCATCGGGCAATTCGGGGTAGGTTTCTATTCAGCATTTATGGTGGCAGAAAAAATAACAGTTATCACTCGCAGGGCAGGTGACAAACAAGCTTATAAGTGGGAATCCGCCGGTGATGGCTCATATACTATCGAAGAATGTGCAAAGAATAAACGCGGCACTACAATTTCATTGACACTTGCTCCTGAATTTTATGGTGACAAAGCCGAAGAAAACTTCACAGATACCAATAAATTGCAAAGTCTTGTAAAAAAATATTCGGATTACGTCAGGTATCCTATAAAAATGAACTTTGTAATAGAAGAAACACCTAAGGATAAAGATGGTAAAGAAATCAAAGATGCAGAAAAGATAAAACGTGATGAAATTCGTACTTTAAATTCTATGCAGCCATTATGGGCAAAAAATAAGTCAGAAATAAAGCCAGAAGAATATAATGAATTTTATAAAAATCTTTTCCATGAATGGGAAGATCCTATGGAAGTGCTCCATAACAAAGCAGAAGGTACTATTGAATATACATCTTTGCTTTTCTTCCCAGCGCATGCTCCGTTTAATCTCTATCATACAGATTACCAACCTGGTTTACAATTATATTCCCGCCATGTATTCATAATGGATAACTGCAAAGATTTATTACCGGAATATCTTCGTTTTGTTAAAGGTCTTGTTGATTCTCCTGATTTTTCTCTCAATATTTCACGTGAACTGCTTCAGCAAAGTCGCGAATTGAAAATAATCGGGCGTAATCTGGAAAATAGTATTTTAAAAACACTGGAAAAGACACTTAAAAACAATCGTGAAAAATATGAAAAGTTCTGGGCTGAATATGGTAAATCCTTAAAAATAGGCGTCTATGGTAATATGTATTCTGGTAATGACACCATAAATAAACTAAAAGATTTACTTTTATTTGCAACTTCTGACGAAAGCAAAGGTCTTACTTCACTCAAGGAATATATCGAACGTATGCCCGAAAATCAGAAAAAGATTTATTATGCAACAGGAAAGGACCGCAAAGCTATTGACAGTCTGCCGCAAATGGAAATTCTACGCGATAAAAACATTGAAGTATTATACCTGCTCGATAACGTAGACGAATTTGCCATTGAAGCATTGCATGAATATGACAGTAAACCATTCCATTCAATAAGCCGCGGCGATCTTGACCTTGATGATGTTGAATCACAACAGACCAAAAAGGAAACGGAAGATATCACAAAGAAAAATGAATCATTAATAAAAGATATCAAGGATACTCTTGGCGAAAAAGTTGCTGATGTAAAAATAAGTAATCGTCTGAAATCAAGTGCTGTCTGCCTTGTCGCTGATGAAAAAGGACCAAGTTTTAGCATGGAACAAGCTTTTGCCGAAGCTAATAATCCTATGTTCAAGGCAAAACGCATTTTAGAAATTAATCCGCATCATCAATTGTTTGATCGCCTGCAGTCCATTCATAATTTAGGAAAGGATAATCCTCAATTTAAAGATTATTGTGATCTCTTGTATACGCAAGCACTTTTAATTGAAGGTATACTACCAGAAAATCCAGCTGATGTGGCAAATAAAATTGCCTCTCTTATGTCGCAGACAAAATAATATTTTTTACATTCTCCCAAATGTTATATAAAATACCTCAAATTATTATTGATAAATAATTTGAGGTATTTTTTTATATTAACAGTAATAAAATAAAACGCCAAGATTTATTATCTCAGCGTCTAAGGAGCAATTATTGTTAATACCTAGTAAATCAAATGGTATGAACACGAATTGTACTTGTATTGCCTTCACCAAATTTCATACCAGAAGTAACAATTGTTTTATCACCTTGTTTTACAATACCTTTTTCAGCAGCTGCAGCTGTTGCTGTTGCTATCATTTCATCAATGTCATCCCAGTCTGTACCTTCAATCGGGATTACACCCCAGCGTAAATTTAAATGACGGGCAACTTTTTCATTGGGAGTATAAGCAACAATAGTAGCTTCAGGACGATATTTAGATACTACTTTGGCAGTATACCCACTTTCAGTAGGTGTAATAATGGCAGATGCATCAAGCTCATAAGCCATCTGTACAGTAGCGTGCGCTATAACATCAGTGACTTCATCCTGACGTTCAAAACCCTTATTAATAAATATATGTTTGTATTCAAGTGCTGTTTCAACACGTTTAGCAATAGAATCCATTACTTTAACAGCTTCAACCGGATAATCACCATTAGCAGATTCGCCACTAAGCATAATAGCATCTGTTCCGTCAAAAATAGCATTAGCAACATCGGATGCTTCAGCACGTGTAGGACGAGGATTTGTAGTCATTGTTTCCAACATCTGTGTAGCAACGATAACCGGTTTCCCTAACTTATTACATTTTCTAATGATTTCCTTCTGGATCAAAGGAACATCTTCTGCTGGTATTTCTATTCCCAAGTCACCACGTGCAACCATGATTCCGTCTGATGCTGCAATAATAGAATCAATGTTTTTTACGCCTTCAGCACATTCAATCTTAGGAATAATTTCCATATGTCCACCATTTTCTTTTATCAGTGTACGAATTGCTTCAACATCATCAGCACGCTGTATAAAAGAAGCAGCAACAAAATCCATATCATGTTTAATACCGAAAATAATATCATTTCTATCCTGCTGTGATATAGCAGGCAGCCCAAGTGATACACCCGGGGCAGCAGCACGTTTACGTGTACTCATTGGTCCATCATTAAGAATAGTGGTGATAATATCCTTGCCGGAAATCTCATCAACGCGAAGTGCTACCAGACCATCGGAAAGAAGCAGGATATTACCTGGTTTTACTTCAGTATAAAGATTTTTGTGATTAATTGACACATGTGTTGCATCACCAGGTTCATCAGAATTAGTTAAGGTAAATTTATTACCTTTTTTCAAAAATACCTTACCATCAGCAAAATTTCCTAAGCGCATTTCTGGTCCTTTTGTATCAAGGACAAAAGAAATTGTTTTATCCATTTTTTTAGCAGTCTGTTTTACAAGATTAATACGTTTTTCATGTTCTGCATAATCACCATGTGAAAAATTAAAACGGGCTACATTCATCCCATTTTTTATCATATCTTCAAGAATTTGTGGATCCTTATCAACATTAGGACCCATAGTACAAACGATTTTTGTTTTTTTCAACATAAAAACCCCACCTAAATTAAAATATTTCTTCCCATTTTTATAATGTTGCATTTATATTGTAGCATAAATCAAAATACATATAAAGTACATAAGTAATATACATAATTAAGATTTATCAGCTAATCCTGTTTACCAAAATAACAAATAGAGCAGACTCAACGCATATACAGCAAAATAAATTTAAAAGAGATGCATAGGAATTCCCATACACCTCATCTGAATCATTTCATATGTTCTTCTACAGCGACAGCAACTGCAACACTAGCACCAACCATTGGGTTATTTCCCATTCCGATCAAGCCCATCATTTCAACATGAGCTGGAACAGATGAGGAACCCGCAAATTGAGCATCAGAATGCATACGTCCCATAGTATCGGTCATACCATATGAAGCAGGACCTGCAGCCATGTTATCAGGATGCAGGGTACGTCCTGTACCACCGCCAGAAGCTACGGAGAAGTATTTCTTCCCGTTTTCCACACATTCTTTTTTGTAGCAGCCGGCAACTGGATGCTGAAATCTAGTAGGATTTGTTGAATTACCTGTGATTGATATATCAACATCTTCTTTATGCATAATAGCAACACCTTCTTGAACACTATCTGCACCGTAACATTTTATTTCACTGCGTACACCGTCAGAATAAGCAATTTCTTGAACAACCTTCAATTTACCTGATGCATAGTCATATTGTGTTTGTACATAAGTAAATCCATTAATACGGGAAATTATCTGTGCTGCATCTTTACCAAGGCCATTCAAGATAACACGCAGCGGCTGTTTCCTTACTCGATTTGCCTTACCGGCGATACCGATAGCACCTTCTGCTGCTGCAAATGATTCATGTCCAGCAAGAAAAGCAAAACACTTTGCATCTTCTGATAAAAGCATTGATGCAAGATTACCGTGGCCTAAACCTACTTTTCGATGATCGGCAACAGAACCGGGAATACAAAATGATTGTAATCCTTCACCAATAGCCTTAGCCGCATCAGCCGCCTTAGTACAGCCTTTTTTGATTGCAATAGCAGCACCCACTGTATATGCCCAGCAGGCATTGTCAAAACAAATAGGCTGTATTTCCTTTACTATCTTGGCAACATCTATACCTTTTTCATCACAGATTTTTTTAGCTTCTTCAATAGAGGAAATGTTGTATCCATTTAAGACTTTATTTATTTTATCAATACGACGTTCGTAACTTTCAAATAATGCCATACTCTTTCATTCCTTCCTGTTCTCTTGTATTATTCTTTACGTGGATCAACATATTTTACAGCTTCATCAAATCTGCCATAAGAACCTTTTGCCTTATCCATGGCTTCTTGGGCTGGTGTTCCTTTGCGGATCATTTCCATCATTTTCCCAAGATTAACAAATTCATAACCGATAATAGCATCTTTCTTATCTAATGCGATTCTTGTGACATAGCCTTCAGTCATTTCCAAATAACGGGAACCCTTTTTCAGTGTTCCATACATTGTACCAATCTGGCTTCTGAGACCTTTGCCTAAATCTTCCAGACCAGCACCAACAGGAAGTCCACCTTCAGAAAAAGCTGTTTGAGATCTGCCGTAAACAATTTGCAGGAACAGTTCACGCATAGCAGTATTTATTGCATCACACACAAGGTCAGTATTTAATGCTTCTAATATTGTTTTACCCGGTAAAATTTCTGAAGCCATAGCAGCTGAATGAGTCATACCGGAACAACCGATAGTTTCTACTAATGCTTCCTGAATAATACCATCCTTAACATTTAAAGTTAATTTGCAGGCACCTTGCTGTGGAGCACACCAACCAACGCCATGTGTAAGTCCGCTGATATCTTTTATTTCTTTAGCTTGTACCCATTTACCTTCTTCAGGAATTGGGGCCGGACCATGATGTTCAATACCTTTAGCAACACATGTCATGTTGTTGACTTCTTCTGAATAAATCATATCTGTATTCCTCTCTTTACTAAAATAATCCACTACTAATAATATATGGTATCTGCGTTATCTGTCAAGAAGAACAATGTCTGCAACAATGCTATCTTTTTAAATCAAAGCTGCAGACATTATTAGTAGTATCAACGCTACTTTACCTCTTGATTAGTCGATAAGTACTTTTCCTGTCATTTCTTTAGGAATAGGAATATCCGCCATTTTAAGTAATGTAGGTGCTATATCACATAATGCACCTTCATGTACGGACTTAACCTTATTGGAAACTACAATAAATGGCACTGGATTGGTAGTATGTGCTGTAAATGGTTCATTGGTTTTTTTGTCGAACATTTTTTCTGCATTGCCATGATCAGCAGTAATACATACACTGCCACCAACAGATTTTATTGCATCAACAAATCGTCCTACACATGTATCAACTGTTTCAACTGCCTTTACAGCAGCTGGTAATATTCCTGTATGTCCTACCATATCTCCATTTGCATAATTCAAAATAATAAAATCATATTTTTTTGAGTTAATAGCAGCAACGACTTTATCAGTAACTTCAACAGCACTCATTTCCGGCTGTAAATCATAAGTTGCAACCTTAGGAGATGGTACCAGTATACGATCTTCACCTTCTAAAGGCTGTTCAACTCCACCATTAAAGAAGAATGTAACATGCGCATATTTTTCTGTTTCTGCAATACGCAGTTGGGTAAGTCCATTTTTACAAATAACTTCGCCCAATGTATTAACTATTTTTTCTGGCGCATACGCAATATTGGCATTTATTCCCTGTTCGTACTGTGTCATTGTTGTAAATGCCAGTTTCAAGTCTTCTTCACGTGTAAATCCGCTGAAAAAAGCATCAGTAAATGCATGCGTAAGTTCACGTGCTCTGTCAGGTCGGAAATTAAAGAAAATTGCCCCATCTGAGTTGGTCATTCCTTTGTAATCACCAATAACAGTAGGAACAACAAATTCATCAGTTTTATCAGCATCATAAGAAACTTTTATTGCCTGAGCAGCACTTTTTGCATCATTGCCTTTTCCAGCAGCGATAGCCATATAAGCTTTTTCAACACGATCCCATCTCTTATCACGATCCATGGCATAATAACGCCCTGATATAGTTGCAATCTGTCCAACACCAATTTCTTTTAATTTATTTTCTAATTGGTCTAGATAGTCTACTGCACTGGAAGGAGGAACGTCACGTCCATCTAAAAAAGCATGTACATATACTTTTTTAATACCGTTTTTAGCTGCTAATTGCAGCAATGCATACAAATGTTCTTGATGGCTGTGTACACCACCATCAGATAAAAGCCCCATTAAATGCAGTGCTCCATTAGCTTGTTTTACCTGGTTGATAACAGATAAAAACGCAGGATTTTCGAAAAAAGTTTTTTCTCGAATAGCTTTTGTTATACGGGTAAGTTCCTGGTAAACAATACGGCCTGCACCTATATTTGTATGCCCGACTTCTGAATTTCCCATTTGCCCGTCAGGAAGTCCCACAGCTTCACCGGAACACTGTAGTTTAGTATACGGATACTTTTTTAAAAGCCCGTTAATTACAGGAGTTTTACCTTTCATTACGGCATTATTCTGGTCATCGGTATCACCGATTCCCCATCCGTCCATTATAATAAGAGCAACCGGATTTTTGAGTTTTGACATGTATAAATAACCTCTTAATTAATTAAAATTTGCAATACGTGCAAAGTCAGGTGCTTTTAATGATGCACCGCCCACCAATGCTCCATCAACATTTGGTTTTTTCATTAATCCATCAATAGTATTAGGTTTTACACTGCCACCATACTGAATACGAACTTTATCTGCAGTAGCCTGGTTAAACTTAGCTGCAACTGCTTCACGAATAACTGAACAAACTTCTTCAGCTTGTTCAAATGTAGCCGTTTTACCTGTTCCAATTGCCCATATAGGTTCATAGGCAATAATAACTTTTTCTACATCGGCAGTACACATTCCGTCAAGAGCTGCTTCAATTTGTCCTTTGACAAAAGTGTTGGTTGTCCCAGCTTCACGAATTTCCAAAGTTTCTCCACAACAGATAATAGGAATAAGTCCTGCGGCGAGAGCAGCTTTAGCACGTTTATTTACACCTTCATTAGTTTCACCAAAATATTCTCGGCGTTCAGAATGACCGAGAACAACATATTCTACACCAATTTCTTTAAGCATGTCAGTAGAAATTTCTCCGGTAAAAGCACCGCTTTTTTCCCAATGTACATTTTGAGCTCCAACATGAATATTAGTCCCCTTAGTAGCCTCAGCTACAGCAGATAAAGCTGTGAAAGTGGGACATACCACTATTTCAACTTTATTATTGTCTTTTACTAATGGAACTAAATCTTTTACTAATTTCGTTCCAGCAGCAATAGTATTGTTCATTTTCCAATTGCCCGCAATAACAGGTTTACGCATAATAAAAAACCACCTTTTCTTATTTTGTATACTTATTGTATATATTGACGGAATATTATTAACTACGTGATAAAAAGTAAGCCCAAACCTTCTTTAATAAAATTAAATGATAATTAAAACAACGCCAAATATAAGTCAGCCAATCTTTTATCCCAGAAAATAACAAGAATATAAGTTTATTTCATGCTGAATTAACGATTTGCGATGGCTTCAATGCCAGGCATGGTTTTTCCTTCCAGAAATTCTAATGTAGCACCGCCGCCAGTAGAAATATGGCTTATTTTATCAGAAAGACCGGTTTTCTTCAAAGCAGCTATAGAATCACCACCACCGACGATACTGATGGCATCAGAATCTGCTACTGCCTTTGCAACTGCTTCAGTTCCTTTGGCAAAAGCATCAAATTCGAATACCCCCATAGGTCCATTCCATACAATAGTCTTAGCATTTTTTAATGCTTCCGCATTGATTTTTGCTGTTTCTGGACCGCAGTCGAGTCCCATCCAGCCATCTTCGATTTTATCTGCTGCAACTACTTTATGATTAGCATCTGCTGCGAATTTATCAGCAATCATTATATCTACTGGTAATATTACTTTTACACTTTTAGCCTTAGCTTTCGCCAACAATTCTTTTGCTAAATCGAGTTTATCATCTTCACAAAGAGAAGTGCCAATATTATAGCCTTCAGATTTTAGAAAAGTATATGCCATGCCACCACCAATTATGATAGTATCAACTTT
The DNA here is from genome assembly GCF_015732155.1 of Pectinatus sottacetonis. Classification (NCBI taxonomy): domain Bacteria; kingdom Bacillati; phylum Bacillota; class Negativicutes; order Selenomonadales; family Selenomonadaceae; genus Pectinatus; species Pectinatus sottacetonis. Next base: position 2,424,658 of record NZ_WIQK01000001.1, on the reverse strand, counting down.
TTCAATCATATTAGAAATAACACCAATTTTATCAGATACTTTTGCCCCACCAATTATAGCTACAAATGGATGTTTAGGAGCAGCAAGAGCCTGCCCGATAAATTTAATTTCTTTTTCAACGAGAAAACCACTTACAACTTCAATATATTTTGCAATACCAACGTTAGAAGCATGTGCTCTATGAGATACACCGAAAGCATCATCTACCGCTATATCAGCCAATGAAGCCAATTCTTTAGCGAATTTAGGATCATTTTTAGTTTCTTCATTGTGATAACGAAGATTTTCTAGTAAAAGCACTTCCCCAGGTTTTAAAGCTGCTGCTGCTTTTTTTGCTGGTTCTCCTATGCAGTCTTCAGCATATTTTACATCTTTGCCTAAAAGTTCAGAAAGCCTTTTTACAATAGGTTTAACGGATAACTCAGGCACTCTTTCACCTTTTGGACGCCCTACATGACAGGCCAGAATAAGTGCTGCATTATGGTCCAAAAGATAATTCAATGTAGGCAGAGTTGCTCTGATTCTTTTGTCATTAGTAATGTTTTGGTTTTCATCCATGGGAACATTAAAGTCCACACGAATAAATACTTTTTTACCATTTACATCAATATCTCTTATTGTTTTTTTGTTCATAGTAATCCTCCGCTAATTATAAAATAGGCCCGGCCTATTAAGGCCGGACCTTATTAGGCATAAGGCCGAACAATATTACTTCAGTTCAGCAAAGTATTTTATTGTACGAACCATTTGACTGGTATAACTATTTTCATTGTCATACCATGAAACAATCTGAACTTGAGTATTGCCATTTTCCATAGCAACAACCATTGTTTGTGTTGCATCAAATAATGAACCATATCTCATGCCGATAACATCGCTGGATACGATTTCTTCTTCATTATAACCGAAGGATTCAGTTTCAGCAGCCTTCATAGCTTTATTGATTTCGTCAACAGTTACTTTGCCTTTTACTACCGCTACTAAAATAGTAGTAGAACCTGTAGGTGTAGGAACACGTTGTGCGGAACCGATTAATTTACCGTTCAATTCTGGAATTACAAGGCCAATAGCTTTTGCTGCACCTGAACTTGCAGGAACAATGTTAACAGCAGCTGCACGGGAACGACGAAGGTTACCCTTGCGCTGAGGACCATCAAGAGTCATCTGATCGCCAGTATATGCATGAACTGTTGTCATAATACCACTCTGAACAGGAGCTAATTTGTTTAATGCATCAGCCATAGGAGCTAAGCAGTTTGTTGTACAAGAAGCTGCAGAAATAACAGTATCACTCGATTTTAAAGTTTTGTGGTTTACATTATAGACGATAGTAGGAAGATCATCACCTGCCGGAGCAGAAATAACAACTTTCTTAGCACCTGCTTTGATATGAGCAGAAGCTTTTTCCTTGGATGCAAAGAAACCTGTGCATTCAAGAACTACGTCTACATCGAGTTTACCCCAAGGTAATTCTTCAGGATTTGGTTTAGCATAAATTGTGATTTTTTTACTATTTACTGTAATGGAATCTTCGCCTGCTTTTACAGAATCAGCATATTTGTATCTTCCCTGTGTGGAATCATACTTTAAAAGATGAGCAAGCATTTTAGGACTTGTCAAATCGTTGATAGCAACAACATCATATCCTTCTGCATCAAACATCTGTCTGAAAGCAAGACGACCAATACGACCAAAACCATTAATAGCAACTTTAACTGCCATTGTAAAAATACCCCCTAAAAAAATTAAAAAGTTTTCTGGAAATTTCCAGAATATGTTGACTGAATAACCCTACTGCTAAAAGGCGATCAGCAGCTTTACCCAGGCAAACGACTAATATTTATTATTGAACCTATTAAATAACCTTACAGTGATTATGATACAATAAAAACACATTATTTGTCAACGGTTTTGCTTACAAATAGAGCATTATCTCCCTATAGTGAAAATATTATAACTTTTTGATAATTACAATTTGTATTTTATTTCAAAAAGGAGTCCTTATTCAGATGAAAAAATAATTTTCTCTAAATAAAGACACCCTTTAAATAAAACTATTCTACGATTTTTATAAACTAAAAAATACAAATATTTACTGAAAATTTATATTTGGCGGGTTATCATTTATCTTCTAACGCCATGATAGACTGAACTACTATAGCAGATTCCAATCTCTTTTTTTGTAGCTCACAGCCTATTTCATATGGTTTATATATATCATTATTGAATAGATCTGCATTTGCATGGCAGCCGCCGCTGCAGAAGAATCTTGCCCAGCATTCGCGGCATTTTTCCTTATTTAGTACATGACAATTTCTAAAGTATGCAGGCAGTTTTGTGTTTTTTACTCCTTCAAAGACATTTCCCAACAGATATTTTTTTCTGCCGACAAACTGATGGCAAGGGTACATATCTCCATTGGCGGCAACAGCGTAATATTCATGTCCTGCCCCGCAGCCACTGAGCTTTTTCACAACACATGGCCCTTTATTCAAATCAATATTAAAATGGAAGAAGAAAAACCCTTTTCCCTTATGACGATAATCCAAATAGGCCTCTACTAGATGGTCATATTCCTCAAATATACGCGGCAAATCACTTTCAAGAATAGCATAGTCAGCTTCCTTGGCAATTACTGGTTCAACCGACAAAATATCAAATCCTTCATCTGCCATCGAAAGAACATCTCTCGTAAAATCGAGATTATATTTGGTATATGTGCCACGCATATAATAATTTTCATCATTTCGCGACTTAACAAATTTCTTAAAATTAGCTACTACCTTGTCATAGGTGCCATTACCACCAACATCAGGACGCATACGGTCATGTACTTCTTTTCTGCCATCCAAACTTATAACTACACTTATATTATTATCATTTAAAAATGCTATATTTTCATCATTTAAAAGCATGCCATTTGTTGTTAATGTTAAATTGAACAACTTGCCTGTTTCCTTTTCTCTTTTTCTTACATATGCTGTTACATGCTTGACAACAGGCATGTTAATTAAAGGTTCTCCACCAAAAAAGTCCATTTCACAGTGTTTTCTACTTCCACTATGTTTTATTATATACTCCACGGCTGCTTCACCGACTTCGTTGCTCATTAAACTTCTATCAACTCCGCCATATTCTCCTGAATCAGCAAAGCAGTATTTACAGCGAAAATTACAGTCATGTGCTACCAATAGACACATTGACTTAACAACCCCTTTTTCTGCAAAAACTGGTGGCACATCAATATCTGGTGCGAATAGTTCACCTGCATTTATAAGCTTATGAAGTTCTCCTAAAGCTTCTGTTAAATCACTTTTCTTATATATGTCTTTCAAGCTGTTTTCAACAGTAGTATCATTTTTTCCATCAAATATATCCATGATATCATTAACCATTTTATCTATAACATGTACTGTTCCACTGTTTACATCTAATAAAAAATATATATCTTTATATTGGAACTTATGAATATTTGCATTCATTTTATAAAAAAACCCTTTCTTCTGCATAAAAAAGAGGCTGCTAATACAGCCTCTTTAGCCTTAATAAATTATTTTCTTTTTTCACAAACCTGGTTTCCTACAGTGCAAGATGTTTTGCATGCTGATTGGCAGGAAGCTTGACATTCGCCACAGCCACCGGTTTTTAAAGTGCTTTGTAAATAAGGCTTGTTAATAGTTTTGATATGTTTCATTAAATAATCTCCTTAATATACTAATATTGACTACAATATATATTGTATAATTTTTTTGCTTTACAGGCAACACTATATCAAATATTACTTTGTCGGCATCATAATAATATTCACAGGCAAATTAGATGCCCCTGGAGGTGAGTATTCAAACAGAAGCTTACTTCTTGTGCTGTAGATACCCAAGTCAGCGTAATATTCCTGACCTATATTTTCACCAAAAAAAGCTCTTTCTGATGGTGTTGGTAAAATTTCCATGATGTTCCCATCATTTTCTCTTACCGCTACAGCTCCAGCATACACACCACCTAAAGGCTGTAAATAATAGTGCACTTTACCCATGCCAGCTAGGGGTAAATCTAAATAATATAAAACACCGTAATTGCCATAATTTTTTACTTCACTGCCATCTGTAGCATCAACGCCTGTGAGATATTTATCTATTTTATCATCACCTAGTGTAAAATAAACAGTACCATCTTTTTGCGGATTATATTCTTTTTCTCCTTGTAACAGCCTGTCCATATGATTAAAAGTTCCGCGCAATCTGTTATTGTCAGCTGGCAGAATATTTGCTGTTTGCAAGAATTTATACGGATCTGCATCTATAGGCATCATCACTACTGCTATTTTCACTGGTCCGTCTGTTTCAAAATCATATATTCCACATACTAATTCATTATACTTTATCACCATTCGATTAGTTTTGCTGTCCAAAATCTGTTCACCATTTTGGGGAATTACTATATTTTGGGGAATTTGATAGCCAAAATATTCTATTTGTGACATCTTCCCCACATATAAGTAGTCAGCACTTGGTCCTGTTTGTGAAGAACGCGATATATTAAAATGTACTTTATCATTACTCATGTTTTTCAATACAACTACAACTTTTTTCCCTTGCTGTGTTCCATTAACATGATAATAATAAAGCCGTCCTCTTCCTTTAACCGTATCTTCGTATAAAATTCCATCATTATAAACAGTTTCAGGACTATCCGAAAATAAAAGGGTACCTTCTTTATCGATCCTTTTTATCGGCCAACTTTTCATTTCAGCTACTTTTTTTTTGAATCTATTTTCTAAAAACTGTTCCTCATTATTATTTTCTTTTTTTATTTGCTGCTGAGCATCAATCAAAGTTTTATTAATAGTACTTTTGGCAACTTCATTGTGCCGCGCATAAACATGTATTTCGTAACCATCAAAACTAAATAACGTCAAAAGTAGAAAAACAAATAATATTATTCGTTTCAAAAATTCCATTTTACCTCACAAATTTTGTATTTTATCTTTTTTAGTCAGCAGTATCTTATAATAATTTATTGTCTATGCTGATTTATATTGAAACTGCTGCATAACCTGCTTTTTAAAATACGCAGCTTAAAATCAAAGATTCCCCAGCGTGATCTTGGAATATAAGTTCTCTGCAAAAGATATGGATTTGTTGAAAACGTATTAAGCCCAAAATTTCCTGTCACAGCTGCCAGATAGCCATATTTTTTAAGATCTTTTAACGCGGTGCTGTTATAAGCTCCATTAGGATAGGAAAAGAAATATATTGTTTTTAATCCCCTCCACTCCATCAATAATTTTGATAAATTTATTTCACTATTAATTTTACTTGGTGACAAAGTGGTTAATGGTATATGATTTGCTGTATGACTACCCAGTTCAAAATTGGTATTTTGCATTTCTTTTAGCTGATTCCATGTTAGGTATCCTTTTTTTCCTACATAATTGGCAATAATAAATACTGTCTCTTTCATATGATGTTTTTTTAAGATTGGCATTACATTTGTGTAATTATCTTCATATCCATCATCAAATGTCAGAATAACAGCTTTTGACGGTAATTTTTCGCCATATTTTTTGGCTCGCACAAAATCCATCAATGAGATAGTTTTATACCCATGAGCTGATAAATAATCCAGTTGTTTATCAAACATTTTCGTCGATATAGTATATTCATCATTGTCAATATCATTGACCTTATGATATTCCAATATTAAAACTCCATTAGTATTTTTTTGATAAAAATATATACCACATAAAACCAGAACCAAAACAATAACAGTTAAGATAATAAGCTTTACATATTTCACTTTTTTTCACACTCTTTCAATTGAAGTGCCATCATCTCTAACTTTCGCAGTCTATGATTTACACCTGATTTTCCTACCCCTAGAATTTGTGCTAGTTCACTAAGAGAAGCATCAGGGTAATCTATTCTTGCTTTGGCCGTTTCCTGTAATACAACTGGTAAATCACTAATATTAATATTTTTTAGCAGCAGTGTCATATTTTTGACCTGACGCAGTGCTGCATTTACTGTTTTTTGCAAATTAGCTGTTTCACAATTAACCAAACGATTGACCTGATTTCGTACTTCTTTCAGATTGCGAGTGCTTTCAAATTCTTCCAATACTTGTTCTGCACCGATCATTCGTAAAAAACTTATAATAGCTTCACTTTCCTTTAAATAAAGTACATAGTTATCTTTACGCGTTGTTGTTCCTATAGGAAAACCAAACTGATTAAGCAAATTCAGCATCTGTCGGGAAAATTCATAATTACTAGTCGAAAATTCTAAATGATACCCAGCATCAGGCCGGTTAACAGATCCTCCTCCTAAAAAAGCTCCGCGCAAATAAGCCTCTTTGCAACAGTATTTGCTTAGCAGGGCACTATCTTTACCCATATTAAAACCTGATCCATCACCATTAATAAATCCTAATTCTTCAAGTAATTTATTTGTTACCTTTGAAGGCATCACTCTTATAGTATAATGGTTATTTTTTTGTAAACGTCGTGACCGCATAACTACAAGCTCTGTTCTTATCTCTCCAATACAAAGTCCCTTTATAAAAGCCAGGACACGTCTTCCTACAGCAGCATTTTCTGTTGTAAAATTTACTCCCATGTGATGTTTAGTATTCAAAACAAATGATGCTCCCATACGCAGCAGAGCAGATAATTCCGCACGTATACAGCAAATATTTGTTTCATTAAAATGTGCTAATTCATTTTTAACTTCTGCAGAAAAAGAAGGCATTATTTTCACCTCCTAATGTCATTTTTCCGCTGCCATTTATTGTCTGTCTTTAATCCATATACCATTTGCATAATATTATGGGCAAGTTTTTCTGGGTCATGATGAATAACATTAGTTTCGTTCACAAGATCTGCTTTGACAAAGCCAACTCCCAAATCATGGATAGCTTCTTCATCTATCACAACAGGATATTGTCCTTTTTGCGCATAAAAATCTTGCAAAGAAGCGGATATGGGTTTATCATTTACCAGCACATAATCAACACTGCCTATACCCGCATGTTCCATGATTGCTCTGACATGCATAGAAACTGTATATTTATCAGTTTCTCCCGGCTGTGTCATCACATTGCATATATATATTTTTATAGCTTTACTTTTTTTTACAGTTTCAGCTACTTTATCAACTAGAAAATTAGGCATGATACTGGTATATAAACTGCCTGGTCCTAAAATTATCGCATCTGCTTTTTTTATTGCATTTATTGCTGAAGGTACTGGTTCCACCTTGCTTGGTGAAATATGAACCCGCTTTATTCTTTTATGTACCAATGGTATCTGGGATTCTCCTTCAACAACAGTTCCATCGGTCATTGTGGCTCCCAATCTTATCTTAGCAGTGCTTGCCGGAAAAACTTTCCCCCTGACTGCCAAAACTTTACTTGATTCCATTAAGGCTTTTTCAACATCTCCAGTTACCTGTGTCATTGCTGCTATAAATAAATTGCCAAAGCTGTGACCGGCTAGTTCACTATCCCCTTCAAACCGATATTGAAATAATTTTTCCATAAGCGGTTCTGTATCTGCTAGAGCTACAAGACAATTACGTAAGTCACCCGGAGGAATTATGCCAAATTCATTGCGTAGTCTGCCGGAGGATCCGCCATCATCTGCTACGGTGACCACAGCCGTTACATTATTAGTTACTTCTTTCAGCCCACGTAGCAATACAGATAAACCAGTTCCTCCGCCGATAACTGTAATAGCCGGACCTTTATCAAGCTTACGCTTTTCATATATTAAATCGACAAGCTTATCGGAATTATCCGGTAGCAATACAGTAATAATTGACCTTATAGTCATTCGCATAGCTATCAGCATTATAACTAAACCAACAAGTGAAATCAAAATACCAACAACATTTGTTATCGTATAATTATATGTTCCTGTAGTCGTATACGCAATACGAAAAATAAATTCTTCTATCCCGTCAATATATTTATAATTAAAAACAATAGTTAAACCTATGCTTATCAAAAGCACACCGATCGCAAACAAAAAAAGCCAGCGCTTAAATCGCATGCCTGGATATAACCATTTTAAAAGATGCATATATGCATTTCCCCCAAATAATACTATTGAAGATGTTCATGAACATCATTTTTCATTAAATCACGATGTTCTAAATTTGCCAGATATCCGCGATTTTTTAATAAATTAAATAAGTGTCTGGCAATAAAAACGGATCTATGCATCCCGCCAGTACAGCCAATAGCAATAACCAGCTGACTCTTTCCTTCTTTTATGTATTGTGGAATTAAAAAATTAATAAGTTCATCCAGTTTTTCTATAAACTGTTGTGTGACAGGCCATTTGGCAATATATTCTGCTACTTCCGGTACCGCACCACTTTTATGCCGCATTTTTTCTATATAAAAGGGATTAGGCAAAAATCTCACATCAAGTACCATATCTGCATCCAGCGGCATTCCAAACTTAAAACCGAAGGAAAGAATATTTATATTCATTTGATCGCCACAGATTTCACCGAATAAACGAACTATTTTTTGTTTTAGTTCACTTTTTTGCAAAGCCGATGTATCTATTATATAAGTAGCTTTATTGCGTACCCTGGCTAACCGTTCTCGTTCTTTACTGATTCCCTCACTTATACGTGAATTTGGGGCCATAGGATGACGGCGTCTTGTTTCTTTATACCTTCTTATGATAACTTCATCTGCAGCCTCCATAAATAACAGTTCAAATGGTTTATTTTCCTCATCCATTTGTTTCAGTATATGGACAAATGTATCAAAAAACTCACGGCTTCTTGTATCTACAACAAGCACGACTTTGCTCACATGTCCTGCCGAATGAATGCAAAGCTCAGCAAATTTAGGAATAAACACAGGTGGAAGATTATCTACACAAAAATATCCTAGGTCCTCCAAATTACGACAAGCCTGAGTTTTTCCACTGCCGGACATGCCGGTGACAATAACAAGACGAAATTTATCTTTTTCCTTCATTTTCCCACATCCATTTCATATTAAAATAATTTTAATAAAACCTCACATCATTATAATAGTACATATTTATATAAAGCCTCAGCTACACCATCATTATCATTTGTATCCACAACATAATCACATGCTGCTTTAATATTGGCCGCAGCATTTCCCATTGCTGCGCTTTTTCCTGCTGTCTCAAGCATAGGCAAATCATTATTACCATCACCTATAGCCATCACTTCGTCCATACCAAAACCAAAATGTTTTGCTAAAAAGCGCAGAGCGTTAGCTTTGCTAACCATCGGGCTAGTGACTTCTATAAGTCCTTTTTTCGATCTGACAAGTGTCACCTTTCCTGCAAATCTGTGTGTCATCTCACAAATCATACCATTTTCGGCTTCTAATTTTTCCCTCATATCCTTCTGTGCATAAGCATCTGTAACAAACAACATTTTAGCAACATTTGCTGTTTTTTCACTTAATCCATGCCAGCCAACTGTTTCCCCCTTTATGCCCGTACTTTTTTCGTAATCAGCTGATCTTTGTAAATATGTGGGAAAATAAAGTTTATCATTACTATTTACCTGCAGATACCATTGTTTATGTGCGCAGTAATCAACAAATGCTTTGACAACATCCTCGGAAATATATTCTTCATTATACACTTTTCCCGCCGTAGATTTAATAAGCGCACCATTATAAGTCACAAGCGGCACATCCATATTGATTTTCTCAGCATATTTAACGGCAGAACAATACATTCTGCCAGTAGCAAAAGTAACAATTATTCCCGCAGCAATAGCAGCATGCACCGCATCAGCATTTCGTTTAGAAATTTTATCATCACTATTTAATAAAGTCCCATCCAAATCAGTAGCAAACAATTTTATTCCCATAATTACTCCTTCATAACAAATATAGGGCGTGCCAAAACACCCCCTGTCAAAACTTCAATATGAATACCTATATTTTATAGTTAACACTAACAGAACTATTATGCATAGTATGCATAGTAATTACCATTCAGCTAATAAATACTAATTATGTATTTAGTCTTGATGGAAAAATTAAAAGGTATGTTCATATAATATTTGTCATCTTCCATTAAGATAAAAATAATAAAATAATTTTTCATCCAATCGTTTGTTATGTAGAAATTATAACAAACAGCTTTTTAAATTTCAACCATAGCACACCATAAAAAGATTATCAGGCAATTCATTTTGTAAAATAATTTTTACTTTTTTTCTAAAACTACTTGATTTTTTTCTCAAAGTTATTTATTATAAGAAATGTAGTTAGCACTCAGTCAATGTGAGTGCTAACAAAAATAATAACGCAATTTAATTTTATAGGGAGGAACGTACAATGATTAAGCCCTTAGGCGACAGAATTGTAATTAAAGTTTCTGAAGGAGACGCAAAAACCGCTAGCGGTATCGTACTGCCAGATACAGCTAAGGAAAAACCACAAGAAGGTGAAGTGGTAGCTGTTGGCAGCGGTAAAGTTTTCGATAACGGACAAAAAGTTGCTCCAGAAGTAAAAGTAGGAGATAAAATTATTTTCTCAAAATACGCTGGAACTGAAATAAAAGTCGATGGTATGAATTACTTAATCGTTCGCGAAAGCGACATTCTTGCAATAGCTTAACTAACGGCTGTTTCAATATAAATTCAGGAGGTTTTATTAATAATGGCTAAACAGATTTTATTTGGTGAAGAAGCCCGCCGCGCCTTAGGAAAAGGTGTTGACGCATTGGCAGATGCTGTAAAAGTAACCCTTGGACCTAAAGGAAAAAATGTTGTTCTTGATAAAAAGTTTGGTGCACCTACTATTACCAACGATGGTGTTTCTATTGCTCGCGAAATTGAATTAGAAGATCCTTTTGAAAACATGGGTGCCCAGCTTGTAAAGGAAGTTGCTACCAAAACCAATGATGTAGCTGGTGATGGTACTACAACAGCTACTTTATTAGCACAGGCAATGATTCGCGAAGGTATGCGCAATGTTGCTGCCGGCGCAAACCCAATGATTATAAAAAAAGGCATTGAAGAAGCCGTTAAAAATTTAGTTGCTGAAATAAAAGCCAAATCGCACAAAGTTGAAGGAAAAGCTGCTATTGCTCAGGTTGCTACTATTTCTTCCAGCGATAAGGAAATGGGTAATCTCATTGCAGATGCAATGGAAAAGGTCGGCAAAGACGGTGTTATCACTGTTGAAGAATCTAAGGGAATGGCCACAAATCTTTCTGTTGTAGAAGGTATGCAGTTTGATCGTGGATACATATCTCCATATATGGTAACAGATACAGATAAAATGGAAGCTGTAATGAATGATCCGTATATTCTTATCACTGACCGCAAGATATCTGCTATTGGTGATATCCTTCCTATTCTTGAAAAAGTTGTAAAGCAAGGTAAGGAACTTGTTATTCTTGCTGAAGATCTTGATGGAGAAGCTTTAGCTACTATCGTTGTAAACAAGCTGCGTGGTACTTTTAAAGCTCTTGCTGTTAAAGCGCCTGGCTTTGGTGATCGCCGTAAGGCAATGCTTGAAGATATTGCTATTCTGACCGGTGGTAATGTCATAACTGAAGAATTAGGCAGAAAACTTGACAGTGTCGAATTAGAAGATCTTGGTCATGCCCGTCAAGTTCGTTCTTCCAAAGAAGAAACAACTATAGTTGACGGCACAGGTGACAAGGCTGCTATTAATGCCCGCTGTGAACAAATCAAAAAACAAATTGCTGAAACTACTTCTGACTTCGATAAAGAAAAATTACAGGAACGTCTTGCTAAATTATCCGGTGGCGTAGCTGTTATCGAAATTGGTGCAGCAACTGAAGTTGAATTAAAAGATAAAAAACTGCGCATTGAAGATGCATTGAATGCAACCCGTGCTGCTGTTGAAGAAGGTATTGTAGCTGGTGGTGGTACAACTTTCATTGATATATTACCAGCTCTTGATAAAATCTCTGTATCCGGTGATGAAAAAACTGGTGTAGATATTGTAAGACGTGCTATTGAAGCACCTGTACGCCAAATCGCTGACAATGCAGGCCTTGAAGGTTCTGTAGTTGTAGAAAAAGTAAAAAAAGCAGGTACAGGCAAAGGCTTTAATGCTCTAACCGGTGAATACCCTGATATGGTAGATGCTGGTATCGTTGACCCAGCTAAAGTCACACGTTCTGCTTTACAGAATGCTGCAAGTATTGCTGCTATGGTTCTCACAACAGAAACCTTAGTTGCTGATAAACCTGAAAAAGATGCCCCAGCACCTGCTGGAATGCCTGGTGGCGGCATGGGTGGCGGAATGCCAGGAATGATGTAAAACTTTCCTGTTTACAATAAGTAAATACAAGATAATATTTTCATGTACAAATTTGAAAACTGCTTTGTATCGGGCTTTAACGCCTTATACAAAGCAGTTTTTTTATAATTGTTACAAAAGTAAAAGAAAAATTATTAGGTAATATAGAAAAAATGTATCTATATAAATAAAATTTGTTAGAAAAAATCATTATAGCTTGAAAGTCCAAACCTCAAAACTTTATTTATCCATAAAGTTTATTTAAGGAAATAGATAGTTTGCGGTTAAGCAATAAAACTATCTATAAATCTACTAAAGGCTTACTGTACTAATATGCTCAATATATTTACTGGCACTTTGCTCAATAACTTCGGGACTGATTTGAAAAGATGCATTAAAAATAGAAAAAATAGGTAACATAGTAGCACCAATATGATTTACAGTAGCTTTAAATGGTGTAATGATTTCATCTATAGAAAATCCCACATGACCGGTATGCATATAATTTTTTTCTTTATCACCGATAGAAATAGCCAAACCTATTTTCTTTCCTTTTAATTTATTTCCTTTTGAACCATAGGCCCAACCATGAGTAAAAACATCATCCAACCATTTTTTCAATAATGGCGGACAACTATACCAATAGATGGGGAACTGCAAAATGATGCAATTACTGTGTTCTAGTAAATATTGTTCCTTTCTTACGTTTATATTCCAATCGGGGTATTCCTTATAAAGTTCGTGAGTTATAATCTCATCAGAATATTTTTCTAATTCCTGTTTCCATCTGTTATTCACATTTGAATTATTAATATCCGGATGTGCCAAAATAATAAGTGGTTTCATAAAATTTACTAATCCTTTCCATATCATCAAAGTATCTAATTTATATTGTGAAGTAGCTACCCCCATATTATTGTCCCAAAAACATTTGTTGTAAATACACACAATAAAGTCAGTACATGCTTACTTGAAAGTATGTATTACTATAAATGCAATAATCTATTATAATAATAAGTGAAAGGGGAATTTTATGAAACAATATCATCTAGGAATTGAGGCAACTCTTGAAATTCTGGGAGGAAAATGGAAAGCCCTAATAGTGTGCCTGCTTATAACTGGTCCTAAGAGAACTAGCAGTTTGGAGCGTCTTATTCCTGACATATCACAAAAAGTTCTTATACAACAGCTGCGCGAATTAGAAAGAGATGGGCTAGTAAGACGAATAAACTATCAGCAAATGCCTCCTAAAGTTGAATACTTTATAACTGAATATGGAAAAACTGCTAATAAAATTATTGATGTAATGTGTACATGGGGAAAAGAAAATATTCAACTCAGAAAAACCCAGGGAGAAGATATCAGCTTAATAGAAGGTTTTTCTGCCAAAAAAACATAAAATAATTTTTTTAAGGTACTTATAGAAATAACTAATATAATAGAAATCCATAATAAATTGAAAATACAATCTTTTTTTATTTCTCTTTCAACATTTTAATTTATTTTGTATACAATTGCAGGATAATTAAAACAGATATCGAATGAACTATATAAATTTAATCACTAGTTAAGGAGAACGGTATATGAATAAGGATCAACTTACATTGTCAGAAGCGCTAACATTATTTTCTACAAAAATTTTTACGTTCTCAGGCCGGGCAACAAGAGCTGAATTTTGGCTCACGGCAGCATTTATAGGCATTATAATTGAAATAGCAGGCATGGTTTGCAGCTTTCAGATCAATAATCTATCAGTTACTGGTATCCAAATTATGTTATTAATAATATTACTTTGTCTTATAATAATGATTCCAATTACAACACGGCGGCTACATGATATTAATAGAAGAGGCTGGTACCAACTGCTTTATCTTGTTCCCATAGTAGGCTGGTTAATTCTCTTTTTTCTTTATATTAAAGTTTCTGATAGTGACAATAAATATGGCGAAAAAAAAGATGATGATTATCAATTAAAATTTAGTGAAGCTCGCAGGTTATGGTGGCAGAAGAAATTTACTTTTTCTGGACGTGCTACAAGAGCAGAATTCTGGCTTGGTAAGATTTGGATAAGCATATGTGTTTCATTAAGTATATTAAGTTTATATTTTACTGGTATATTTCTTACTATTATTATTGCTATTAACCAGAAATATTTACCATCTTACTTTGATTTGATTGGAGCAGTTGTAGGTGTAGGTATAATTTTAATACTTATAATCGGCTTGATAATTTTGTCTATCTCGCTTATTGTACGCCGGCTGCATGACATTGGGAAAAGTGGCTGGTGGATACTGCTTTTTATAGTTTTACCTGGTGTTTTAAATATAGTTGCTACCATTATATATGTGCTCTTTTGGCAAATAAATTTTTTTCTATCATTTTCTAAACTATATTATTTTATTATTATCTGCTGTACCGCATTAGATATTGTCCTGACCTTATGGTATATAAAACCATCTGATGATGATAACAAATATGGCAAAAAGTTTATAGTAGATAAATCTAAATAATTACACGTTAAAGCTGTCATGATCGTTTATTAAATAAATATATTATTTATCTGTAATAGCCTTGCCCATAGCAAATAAAGCTTTTACCCATAATATATATTTATAAAAAACTAGACATGATAGCTTTTTTATTTTTCTGATTCTTAGGGCATATCACACATCTATATGTTAATAATCCCTTTATTATTATCTATTTTTATCTGCGTTCCATATTCTGCTGATAGCTTTGCTATTTCCTCTAATATACGAGTACCGTCTACAACATTGGCAAATTCCGGACGTCCACGTCTGGCACGTCCATTTTTAAATCCCAATGATAAAGGTTTTAGTTCTATTTGTGAAATCTTTCCATCTTCTATAGAAAAAGACACTGCAGCTGATTCGAAAACCCTTCGATCAGCAGCAAGACCTCTCGTATCTTTAGCGCTCCTTATATCAAGACCATCAGCAACGGTGTTTTCTGCCCCAAGATCATATAAATCATAAAACTCTGTGGGTTGTTTTTCCACTAAATCGTTCTGAAATATAAAATTTCCCAAGCTATAAAAAATCGGCTTTTTATTATATATCTCAATTCCCCGCCAGATATGTGGTCCATGACCTAAGTAAGCATCAACTCCATTGTCAATACACAAATGGGCAAAATCACAGGCAAAATCGGCTGGTAATTGTTTATTTAAACCTTTTCGTTCATGTGTATGATGGCTCACTATTACATTATCAGCTTGACGTTTAGCTTCATTTATCATCCGTACTATTCTTTCTGCATCTTTTTCGTTCATTTTAGTAATAGTTCCTGGCACTGAATCAGCTTCAATGCAAATATTATTAATAAAATATCCATTTTCTGCCGACTTAGCAAATCCTTCCATTTCATTTAATCTTCTGTTAGCATTAATCTCTGTTTGCTCAATAATTGTCTTTAATTGTTTTAACTCCTCCGGTAAAACTTTATGTATAGCTTTATACCTAAGAACATTAGCACCTGGACGACCAAGAACATCAGGCCTTTGTGCACTGGCCATCCCCCATTCAGATATAGTGGATGTTACACCAATAAGTGCCAAACGACCCTGTTGTGTATCAATATAACGGGGCTGTGATGCTTCAGCTAAATTTTTTCCTACTCCAGCATTTATTAAATTAGCATCTAAATGTCTCTTGGTAGTTAAAATGCCCTCAATATTCCAATCAATATTATGATTATTAGCCCAGGCCACAACATTAATTCCCATTTTTTTTAAATCTTCTAAAACATTAGGTCTGGCACATGCCCATGTACCACCGCTAATCGGTGCCGGATACACTTCAAAATTATGCAGTAAAACTTCAAAATTAGTAAATCTGACATCATGCTGCATAAAATATTTTCTTAGATCAGTCATTTTTTCATCATCAGGTATATGTTGTGTAATAAATGAATCGCCTACGGCTAGAATTTTTATTTGTGACAAGTCTTATCTTCCTCCATATTTTTATTGAATAAATTTTACTTATTCCACTTAAATAGTTCAACAATATATAGATAAAGTAAATGCTTCCAAATATATACTGAACTATTTTTAGTATAAACAAAATTACATTAAATTACAACATTATTAATAGAATAATCGTTATAATAAAGCAGTATTATCTTTTTATTGTTTTGCTATTTGTTTAATGGAAAACAAATAATGAATATTTTGTAAAATAAAAATACCCAAAACGTAATTACAAAAACCATCATAGATTGTCAAATATTTATAAAACATTTATAAAACAAAGCATTGCAGCATTTTTTTTGTAATTGGCACGCAGCTTGCTTTATATAAAGACAGAAAGATAAATTTATTTTGAAAGGATGAATTAATTATGGGGAAAAAAGTAAAAATTCTTTGTTGTTGCGGCGCAGGTATATGCACATCAAACTATTTAAGAGAGGAGATTGAAGATCGGGTAAAAGAAGAGGGTCTCAACAAAAATGTTTCTGTCAATTTATGCCGGGTAACAGATGTTGATGAAACTTTGGCGACAGGTAACATTGATCTACTGGTTACAACTGTTGAAATGAAAAATGATTATCCTATACCGATGATCAGAGCATTAGGCATAATGCTAGATGAAAATGCTGCTAAAAAAGCACTGGATGAAATAATAGCTAATGTACGAAAAGTTATGGAGAATTAACTAGTATAAAAGAGGTGATAGTATGGATTTTATAAGTACCATTACAAAAGGTTTATCTGTTTTTTTCGGATTTGATTCAACAGTGACAATAGTCGGAATAATTCTTATTGTTTCATTACTTGTACGTGTAGAATTTAAAAAAGCGATTCTGGGTGCTTTGAAAGTTTCTATTGGATTAACAGGATTATTCCTTATCGTAAATCTAATTCAAACGGCAATGGTCAAACCTATCCTTAACATTGTTTCAATTTATGGCATAAATAAAAGTGTTGTCGACATCGGTTGGGGCTGTCTTGGCTATGCATTTGGTAATACTTATGGATACTTTGGTGTACTAGTTTTTCTAATATTAAATGTTGTACTGGTTTCAATTCGTTTTACACAAACTTTATATGTTGATGTATTCAATACATGGAGGGCAATGCTTCTTGGCGGTATTGTCGGTGTAGCCAGCGGCAGCTTCTGGATAGCCACTTTAGCAGTAATAATATTTTTGATAATTGATGTAAAAGCGGCTGATATAGCAGCCCCATATATCGAAAAAATCAATAATTTCCCTCCTGGTGGCTCGTGGCCGCACGGTACACACTTTTCTTTCCAAGCTTGTATTGCTATCCCTATTGAATGGTTGCTAAAGCGAATACCTCTTATTAAAGATGCTTCTTTTAACGCTGAAACCATACAGGAAAAATTTGGTGTACTGGGTGAAACCACTGTCATGGGAGCTGTATTAGGTATATTAATTGGCTTATTCAGCCAAGTTGGTATTATGGCATCACTTTTATTAGGCGTAAAAATGTCGGCAGCGTTTCTCTTACTTCCCCGAATGGCTTCTATATTAGTTGAAGGATGGTTTCCTATCATTAAAGCCTCACGAAAAATACTGGTCAGTAAAATGCATCGCGATGATGTTAGAATAGCTCTCGACTGTTCAACAGTCATTGGTCATTCTGCTGTTGTCCCTACTACTTTGATTATGTATCCGCTGGCATTGATTATTTCAGTGCTGCTTCCTGGTAATCAAATGATAGCATCAGTAAGTTTGATAATTGTTTTGTGGGAAAGTGCCGCTGTTAACGCTATTACCGAAGGCAATATTCTCCATAATATCATTATATTATCAATTATTATCTGCCTGTTCTGCTGGGGTGCTACATTAATGGCTGGTCCAATGACACAGCTTGCAGGTTCTCTGGGGTACGATGTTTCAAAAGGAGCATTATCGGCCTGGGATGCTACTGGCACTCCAGCATTAGTAATAGTCTATAAAGCATTTTCATGGATATTTGGATTTTAAACAAATGAAAGGATGGGGAATATGGGCGATAAAAATACATCCCAAGATATACTTTATGATGCCGTAATATTAAAAGAAGCAAAAACTAAGGAAGACGTAATAACTGAACTATCTAATCATTTGTTAAAAAAAGGCTATGTTAACAAAGACTATTGTGCTGCCACTTTAGACCGCGAAGACAATTATCCAACTGGTCTTTCAACCAAGCCAATAGGCATCGCCGTGCCGCATTCTAACCCGGACAATGTACTGACAGAAGCGGTTATAGTGGCAGTAAGCGAAAATTTAGTAAAATTTAACGAAATGGGAAACAACACATCATTAGTAGACGTAGGAATCATTTTTTTGCTGGCTTTAAAAGGAGAAAATAATCATCTAAATTATTTAAAAAACATTATCAATTATTTCAAACAGTCAAATAATGTAAATTTTTTTTACAAATTAAGGCCAGAAAAACAGATAAAAAATATTTTCCTAAAAGATGTCTTACAAATACAATAATTTACAGGCAGTAATTTAAGTATAACAGTATATTTTATAATTTACTGCCTGAATGCAAAACTACTGCAAATAAATAATGGAGGAACACATATGTCACTAGTAAATTTAACAGAAATGCTCAATAATGCCCGTAAAGACAAGTACGCTGTTGGAGCATTCGATGTAAGCAATCTTGAAATGGCGCTGGCCGTAGTAGAAGTTGCCCAAGAAAAAAATTCTCCGGTAATTTTAATGGGTCTATGTCTTGATCTCCAGGGTGATAAATTTGATTATCTGCTTTACAGTTTAAAAGGTATCGCCGAAAAATCGTCTATTCCCGTCTGTATTCATCTTGATCATGCTACTGATATCGAATTTATAAAGAAATGTATAGATGCGGGATTCTCTTCAGTCATGTTTGACGGTTCAATGCTTTCTTTAGAAGAAAACATTATGAAAACTAAATATATTGTTGACTATGCCCATAAATTTAATGTAAGTGTCGAAGCAGAACTAGGCCATGTTGGTGATGGAATAGTCGGTAACAGTGAAATAGGTGCGCCCCAAAAAGATACTTTTGACAATCCAGAAGATACTTTGACACGTCCTGATGAATTAAAATATTTTATAGATTCTACGCAGGTAGACTGCATTGCAGTAGCAGTAGGCACAGCACACGGAATATACGTTTCTAAACCTAAAATACATTTTGACCGCTTAAAAGAATTAAATGAAATATCTACTGTTCCTATGGTCATGCATGGTGGTTCAGGAACACCAGATGAATTGATAAAAAAATCTGTACAAAATGGCATATGCAAGTTGAATATTTTTTCAGAAATGCTTACCGCCTTCTATGGAACAATGAAAGATGAACTTAATACAGCAGAGCATCTGGCAATATGGCCTTATAATGCTAATGAAAAGCCCCTTGCAGCGCTTAAGGATATCGTCAGAGCAAAAATAGATTTAGTTGGTTCCTCACAAAAAGCTTAAAATATTCTCTGGATAAAAAAGATAAATTTATATACTTAGGAGAGATAAGAATGTCTAAAACAAAAATACTTTGTGTAGCAGATGGTGGTATTACCAGAGAGCTAATGGAAAAAATGCGTGAATTAGAAAAATATAATGCAGAAGTAACTATTATCGAAGACAAAGAAATGTATGCTATGGGTCCCATAACTGACCGTATGCTTTTAATAGAACATAATGGCATTGATGCTGCTCCTACCTGTCCGGAATTACTCAAAAATTGTGCTGACAAAGATATATTAGTTGTTCATGTTGCTTCTGTTAACAAGGAGATAATCGACGCTTGCCATAATTTAAAAGTAGCTGCTGTACTACGTGGTGGCTATGAAAATGCTGATATTACTGCTCTAACTGACCATAATATAAAATTAATAAATGCTCCCTGGCGCAGTGCTAATGCCGTAGCTGATTTTACTGTAGGCATGATGATTGCTGAAAATAAAAATATTGCCCGCAGCCATAAACTTATTTTTGACGGAAAATGGTGTAAAAAATATGTAAATCAGGAATATATTCATGATATGCGTATGATGACTGTTGGTTTGATAGGTTTTGGCTATATCGGACAAAGAGTTGCTGAAAGATTAAATGGCTTTGGCAGTAAAGTGCTTGTATATGATCCATTTATTGATAAGAGTAAATTCCAGGATAAAAATATAACCTTTGTTGATTTGGACGAACTGCTTCAGTTAGCTGATTTTGTAAGTGTTCATCTGCGTCTTTCAGAAAAAACACATCATTTCATCAGTAAAAATGAATTGGCAAAAATGAAAAAAACAGCTTACCTGATAAACACTGCCCGTTCTGGTCTAGTTGATACAGATGCACTCGTAGCCGCATTAAAAGGCAAGGATATTGGTGGTGCTGCCGTTGATGTATATGATGCTGAACCACTGCCAAAAGACCATCCTTATTTACAGCTTGATAACATCACACTCACTTCCCATTTAGCCGGAACTTCATGTGATACGATGAGAAACTCTGTAGAAATAGGAATAGAAGATTTAAAACGTTATTTGGCAAATAAACCCATGCTTAACTTACGCAATTAATTAAAATCAACATAAGACTATTATTGCTGAAAACCACAGTTCCCGAAATATTTAATTTATGAATTAAATATTAACTGCCACGATAAACACAGTCACAAAACTAATAATAGTCCACTCATTAGTATGCTGAGTCTAATAAAATTGTCCTACTTAAAAGACAAGGAGTATTTTCCAATTATACTGCCTTGTCTTTTCTTACAGGATAAACAGTCTATTATAAAAACTTTAATAAAATATTTATATTTACTATAGCTTAAAATGTAATTTTAAGCTATAGTAGTAATAAATACAAATTAACTAAATTCCTTGAAAAATATAGATTTATATTCTCTTAAAGTATTTTCATATTTAAACGACTATTAAAAATAATAATAGCAGATATGTTATATAATTAGAAAATTCACATTATTATAGATGAGGAGGCGCATGATGCTAGAAAACACAAAAGACAAAATAGCTAAACTCATATATGATGAAAATAAAAAAAATCCGCTTACCGATGAACAAATAGCAAAAGAATTATCTATTTTACGCGAAACTGTTACCGGAATAAGAAAAAATTTAAATATTCCTAATTCACGCACAAGAAAAAAGGAAATAATCAAAGCTACTGTAAAAAAAATAAAAACTAAAAAACCTGATATAACTATAAACACCATTATAAACTTATTAGCCAAGGATGGTATAACTACCTCACGGACATATATTGCTGCTCTTATGAAACATGAACGCAACGAAAAAAAAGAAATTCCTATTTCTGAAACTGTTAACAGTACCAATAATAATGATAATATTTTTTCTAAACTTATCGGACATAATGGCAGTCTGTTAAAAAATATAAAGCAGGGACAGGCAGCTATTTTGTATCCACCTTTCGGGCTTCCTACCCTGATCGTAGGTGAAAGCGGTACGGGAAAAACATTGTTTGCTGAATATATGTATAAATATGCTATAAAGCAAAAAGTGCTCAGGGAAGAAGCTCCGTTCATATTATTGAACTGTGCCGATTACAGCGATAACCCACAATTACTGGTATCAATACTATATGGCTATAAAAAGGGAACTTTTACCGGTGCGGATAAAGATACTGAAGGATTGATCGAACGCGCCAATAACGGTATGCTATTTCTTGACGAAATACATCGGCTTCCACCTAAAGGACAAGAAATGCTTTTTTCTATTTTAGACAAGGGAAAATTTCGGCGTATGGGCGAAGTAAACATAGAAAGAGAGGCCCATATATATTTTATCGGAGCTACTACCGAAAACATAGAATCTTCTCTTTTGCTTACATTTAGAAGAAGAATTCCTATGATTATAGAATTACCCGCCCTGGAAGAAAGATCCTTACATGAAAAAACAGATTTGATTCACAGTTTTTTTCAAGAAGAAGCTAATCGTATAAATTCTAAAATTTTAGTCAAAGCAAAGATAATGCAGGCATTTGTCTTTAAAAGGTACGCAGGAAATATTGGGCAGTTAAAAAGTGAAATACAAGTTACTTGTGCCAACGCATATGTAGATAAAATCAATAATAAACGAGAAGAAATTTATATTGGGTTCAATGAAGTATTATATCAAAAATTTTTCTATGACATAAATATTCCTCAAAACAATATACGTTTCAAAGATATATTATTTCTGCCAAGTAATGATAAACCACAAAACTCGCTAGTCATCGCCAAAAGCCAATATTCATTACCAGAGGATATTTATGAAACAATAGAAAATAAGTATTACGAATTAAAAAAGTCACATATTCCCACAGATAAAACAGAAAAAATTATTTGGAATTTTCTGTTGAGTTATTTCAATAAAATACGTCTTGATTCCAAGAGCAGGCAATCATCTCTTGACGAGTTAAAATATCTTCTGGATGAAAATATTATTGAGCTGATTAAAGAATTCATTAATTTTATAAAAAACAGCCATCCTGACTGGCAAATAAACGAAAAAGTATTAATTTATCTTGCCATACACTTAGGCGAAGCAGTAAAGAGAATTCAGTTTAAACAAAAAATAATAAACCCTAACTTGCTATATATAAAAGAAAATTTTCCCGAAGAATTTCAATTAGGAAATAAGTTAGCGCAGGTGCTGGCACAAAAAAAGTCCCTTGAAATTCCTGAAGATGAAATAGGTTTTATTGCCATATATATTCATGAATTACTGAAAGTTCAAGATAAAAAAGACCGCATAGCAATTATTACTATATCCCATGGAAAAGTGGCATCTGAACTCATAAATGTAGTAAAACAAATGTTAAATGTCGATTTTCCTATAGCAATAGATATGCCTTTAGATGTAAATCCTATAAAAATTTTTGAACAAGTGATCGAATTAGCAAAATCTTTGCCAGCGGAAAAAGGAATATTATTTTTTGTCGATATGGGCTCACTTGTAAATATAGGAGAAATTATCCATACCAGAATAGGTATCGAAACAAGAACTATTGACCGCGTAGATTTAGTATCTGTACTGGAAGCTGTCCGCAAAGCTGATGCTTCAGAAGAATCACTGAATGATATTTATTATGATATTATTAATTCCAAGCATACCTATTCACTAGTTACTGTAAAAGAATCAAATAAACCACCGGCATTTATAACAATGTGCCTGACAGGCCAAGGAGTAGCTTTAAAAATAAAAACCATATTGGCAGACTGCTATGCTGGGGTAAAAGTAATTTCAATTGGCATTATGGATGACAATGTAAAACTTAAAATAACTAACCTAAACCAACAGTATAATATACTGGCTCTTGTCGGCACCATAAACCCTAAGATTGAAGGAATGAACTTTATTCCTTATGATAAAAATTTTATTAAAGACAAAAAAGTCTTTTTAAATTATTTACTAAAAGAACTTCCCCAAAAATTAGTTCATTCATTAGTTAGAAGAGAATTTGTTCTTCTTGACATGGAGTGTTCTTCTAAAAAAGAAATTATTGAAACTATGGGGAAAATTCTTTTTAATGATGAATTAGTAAAATTTGAATATATAGATTCTGTATTAGCACGAGAAGATATGAATACTACTTTTTTTAGAAACAAAGTAGCTATCCCCCATGGACTGCCAACTTTCGTAAATAAATCAGCTATTATCTTTGCCAGACTAAAACAGCCTGTAAAATGGGACAAACAGGGAAACATGGCCAAACTCATCTGTCTGCCTGCAGTAAAAAGTGAAGATATAAACGCTGTAACTCAGCTGTTCAAGCTTATAAAACAAAAAGATAAGGTTAGTGAGTTAATAGCTGCTAAAAATCAAACCATTTTTATAAACACCATAAAAAATACCTATTAACAGCTTGTCTTGCTGGTTCTTCTATATAATAGGCAGCTATACAATGCAGCTTTTGAGATTTTATTGCATCTTATCAGAACAGGTAGAGCGTTTGAATTACAAGATTATATGTCAAATAGAAATGGTATGCAAACAATGGAAGAATCAATTACAGATTTAAAACGCAGGAATTATCTTAAACATTGACACTTTCTTTTTCATTTCTGAAAAAATAGAAAGACGTCTATCATTTTAGGTAGATGTCTTTTTTATTATGTAAATATTGAAGACTAAATATTGACAATTCACCCAATATATTAGTTAACTTGACTATTGCTGCTTTATCTGCCATTGCTAAATGCCTTAAGCGATTCCAGCAGCTTATTTTTTTCTTCATTTTGTCTATCATCTAAGACAAACTTCTTGAAAACTTCTTTTATATCACGGGGATTTTCCCCCTCACGTATCAATTTATTTGCTGTTTCTATAAATAATTCGGTTTCCGCAGCATAATAATTAATCATGTTAAATCCTTTATCTACCGAATATATTGAACGCTTAAGACATCTTCGCAGTGGATGGTTATCGTTGGTATTATAATAATATAGCAAAGTTTTATTAAATTCCGCTATGTTTTCCTGCATGATATTCAGTATACCGCATTGATTGCTTACTAAAATTTTATTTGCTGCTATTATGGAAGTACGTTTATTCCCATCCCAAAACAATTGGCTTTTCACGGCATACGAAAAATATTCTAAAGCTCTGTCTATCGGATTATTTAATGCCAGTATTCGTTTAATATTTTCTTCCGTGCTTTTTTTATCAGGAATTTCTGGTTTCCAATCTGTACCACCGACACCGACATGACCACTTCTTAGTATGCCCCATTGCAAACTTTCGTTGCGGGAAACATATTTATTAATTTTGCAAACATATTCTAGTGAGAAAGGGGTATTTATGCTGGTAATCATGAACCTGTAAGCATCGCGTAAATTTAAGACCGTTTGGATATCATCCACGGAAACATTATTTATTACCGCTCCGGCAAGAATGGTCTGCGTGTCTGGATAAGTGACATTACAACCTTCTATTTTTGCGGTATTATATATAGAAGAAACTAAGTATTTTTTTGCGAGTATAATATTTTGTTCTTTTTTTATTTTATACTTAGCTAAATCCAAATTATATATCTGCTTCACGTTTATACCTTCTTTTAACGAAAATTTTTTAAAAAAGTAATATATTACCGCCTAAATGAATTTGTCATTATTTTCCTTAACTGCTGTGCTCGAAAATCAATATTATATATTATACGCCTAATACGTTCATTATCAATAAGTGAATTTTTTTCAAAAACATCATGGGCAATTTCAGTAATATCTTTTTCAGTAATATCTTCTACAGATATGGTAGATTCTTCTATTAACTTAATTTGATTTTCGTGTAAACTTCTAAATGGTTTTGCCTCCTGGCTTTTAAGTTTCATGTTTTTAGTTATATCTTTATACCATAGGCTATTACCATGATCAAATAGAGGTGCAAAGCCTATGAATTTTAATGTTTCTGCATTTCTTATAAAACCAAAATTACCATAATGTCTATCATTATTATTAATTAAATAATCGAATGCTAACATTGTGTCAATAGATTCCCTTTTACAGGGTATTTTTAATACTTTCATACAACGAAGAAAATGTTTATAATCATTTTCATTGTTGTTTTTTTTACAAGCATTCCGAATATACAACGCCGGAACATATTCTGTGTCGTGATCTATAAATGTTTCGCAAACACTATATGCTTTATCTTTCAAAATATCTAATTTATACGTAACATGAGGAATATTTAACTCAGCTAGCAATTTCGATGCAAAAACTTCATTATAGGCTTGCTGATAATAAGGAGCTGTACTTTCTTTATATAGATAGCGCTTATTATTTTTTATGGTCCAAAATTTCCTAAGTTCTCCATTAGAACTCATATCAGGAGAATATGATGATATCATATCATCTGAAGATGAGAAACTTTGGGTATCAAATTTATTATCAAATAAATTAACTTGTTTCCAAGTTATATCAGCTTCTTTAGGTTTATACCAATATTGATCAGATAAATTTAATCCTAAGTTTTTAAGAGATAGTGCACTAGCAGTTTCTACCTTTGCAGCTTCTAATAAAATTGATAAATCTTGTCGAGAGGTTGAAATACTTCGAGACTTTATCCATGATTCTAATGCGTATTCTTTATCAGTTTGATATTTAACTGGTAAGGGTAAATATTCTTCATTATATATTTTTGTTATTTCCCTTACACGGCCAGATAAACTATTTATATTTACTTCTATTACAGGAATTTCTTTATCCATAAGTATAATTTTCATTTTATACTCCTTTTAAATATATTTTTTATAAATTTGAAGTACAGAAAATATCTTTGACTTATTTTGACACTTATGCTTTTTATCCCTGCAAAAATAGGTAATAGTTTGTAATCTCTACAGATCTTTGGTTAATCTTATTTAATCCCTACGCTCGCGCGTAAGTACGCAGCACCTTATTTGAAGGTTTATATTATAAAACATTCTAGGTTATTAAGTGCGAATAACTTTTTATACTATATATAATCACGTTCGTTTCATAAACAAGATAATTGTTCTTAAATAAGAAATGTTAGTTTATAAGTCAGCTACCTCACATAACAGTTGGCTATTCATGAGACATTTTAACAGATTAGCTTTAATGCTACATTTTTTAAGCTGCTTAGCTAAATATCTTTTATGTAGCAGTAATGCCAATTTTCTAAGGCTGTTTAAAGTTTTTTGCCCATTTTCAGATATAATAGAGCACTCATCTTCCGAAAAGGTTACATCTAACAGCCAATGCATGCTTTCAATTTTCCAATGTTCACGGCAAATATGTAAAAGCTCTTTGGCATCTGTATCCTTACTTGTTATATAATAACCAGTTTCATCACTGGTTCCACGGTTCGTTGTTGTAATACGCTTAACTGCAAATATTGAACTCAGTCCTGCCCATTCTTTATATCCATTCAGCCATTTAATATCTGAACATTTTTTGCAGATGCGTTTATCAATTCTTCCTCCATTTTTTTCAACTGTCGTATAAGAATCTAATGTTTTGCTATCGAATTCTTCATCAAAGAAAAATTTAATATTATCGTGCAATGTCTTTTGGTTTTCCTTAAGCCCAAAAACGTAATTGCCATGCTTGGCTATAATTTTCTTGCAGGTTTCTTTTTGACAATGCATCGCATCAGCCGTTACTGTCTTGTCCTTAATGTTTAGATTATCCAATAGCTGCTGGAATACAGGAATCTCGTTCGTCTTTTCATGTATAGATTTTTGCCCTAAAACGATGCCGCTTTGTGTTAAATATACAGTTAATATTTGCAGTGCTGAATGCGGTGTACCTTTTTTAGAGGTACTACGGATTGCCTTCCCGTCTACAGCAATAACATCGCCCAAGTCACAGTATGCTGCATCATGCATTATTTCAATAATTACACTGGCTACTTTATCTGCGTCCATCATATTTAATATACGGCTGAAAGTAGCTTTAGAAGGGATTTTAGTTATATTAAATTTCTTTTTTAAAAATTTTGCATTGCTTTGTGCATAAGTTGTTATATCTGCCAGTTCATCTAATCCACACAATACGGCACACATTATTATAATAAGTATATCTGTTAAACTATGTTCTACATAGCTTGAATGTCTGTTATCTTCTATTATTGCTATTGCAAATTTTTCTTTGATATAATCCATTTTTTCACCTATACTTTTTTACTTTGGATTATATCATTTATTTCCTTTTTTTGTTAATATTTATTTTCCGGTTTATGAAACGAACGTGATATATAATGCTATTCAATTGACATTAAACAATACCCTGAATTATAATAATTCCCATGGGTAACTGATGGTTCGGTTTTTCCTCTTCGGAGGGAGGTGATGTTGCTATGACTACATTTGAAGCTTTATGGATCGGCTACAATAAACTGGACAGGTTTTATAAGGTCATGTAAAAATAGAATAAAAGGAATTGGAAGGAAGATTTACATGACAAACAGACGCGAAAAAAGAGAATTTACAAATGATTTTAAAGAACAGATGGTAAAATTATTCAACAGCGGGAAACCACGTTCAGAAATTGCCAGGGAATACGATTTAACACCATCAGCGCTTAATAATTGGATTCGCAGAATTAATGCTACCGGTTCGGCAAAAGAATGTGATAATCGTACGCCGGAAGCGACAGAATTATTGCG
Organism: Pectinatus sottacetonis; assembly: GCF_015732155.1. NCBI lineage: Bacteria > Bacillati > Bacillota > Negativicutes > Selenomonadales > Selenomonadaceae > Pectinatus > Pectinatus sottacetonis. The sequence continues at coordinate 2,396,258 of NZ_WIQK01000001.1, read as the reverse complement.
TCTTCGAAAAGAAAATCAAAAATTGAAAATGGAAAATGATATTTTAAAGCAAGCAGCGCTGATACTCGGACAAAAGTAATTGTGATCCGGCAAAATGCTCACAAATACTCAGTATCAGCGATGTGTAAATGCTTGAATATAGCTAGAAGTACGTATTACTATGAATCAGCCGTGAAAAATGATGAGTCTGAAATTGAAAATGAAATCAAAAAAATATTTCAAGAAAATTACCATGTATATGGAACCAGAAAAATCAAAAAAGAATTACACAAATCAAATTTCCAGGTATCACGGCGCCGTATTGGACGGATCATGAAAAAACTGGGACTCATATCAAAATATACAGTTGCACAATTTAAGGTGCATAAACAAAAATGCAATGAAGATCCTGTAAAGAATGAATTGAACCGAGAATTTAACGGTCAGAAGCCTTATGCTGTAGTTGTAAGTAATTTGACATATGTTAGAGTAAATTACAAATGGAATTACGTGTGTGTGCTGGTAGATTTATTTAACCGTGAAATTATTGGTTATAGTGCTGGCGTGCATAAAAACGCTCAATTGGTATATGATGCCTTTGCAACAGTAAAAACAGATTTGCGAAAAATCCAAATGTTTCACTCAGACAGAGGCAGTGAATTTAAAAATGAACTGCTTGAAAAAGTAATCACTACATTTGAAATCAAACGATCTTTGAGTATGAAGGGGTGTCCGTATGACAATGCTGTTGCCGAGGCGACATTCAAAATATTTAAAACGGAATTTGTTTATGGACGCACTTTTGACAGTTTAAGCCAGTTGCGGTACGAATTAAAGAGTTATGTGAAATGGTTTAACAATAATAGAATTCATGGATCATTAAATTATATGACTCCGGTGGAATTTAGAAAAGCGACCTTATAAAAAGTGTCCGACAAAGTGTTGACAATCCAATATATAGAAAGAGGCCTATATGAGTATGACAGATTACTTGTATGATGAATCATATTTAACTGATAATGAATGGCATGAAAAATTACATAATATACCTGAAATAACTGAAAAAATACTAATGCAACTACAGGATAAAAAAGGCATGGAAAAAAGGATTGGGCAAGTATCTATGTCTTATGAAATTGCTCAAAGTATATATGCAAGAGAAAATATAATGGTAGAAGCTGGTGTAGGGATTGGCAAATCATTTGCTTATTTAATTCCAGCTTTGTTAGTACAACGTCGTTTATCTCGTCCAATTGTATTAGTAACAGCCTCAATAGCATTATCAGATCAATTAATGAAAGATGTAGGATATACTTGCAAAATAATATCTGAATATGTTCATGAACCATTTGAAATTATTCCAACATTGGCAAAAGGTGCAAGAAATTATATATGTCCAAAAAAGATAGCGGATTTAATGGAAAAAAAGAAAATTATAAAGGGAAAAGAGTGTAATAAAAAAAAGTTAACTTGGCAAGATAAGAAGATAAAAAATTATCCTGACTGGATTCTAAATATTAAGAATGCAATTGAACGAGATGATTTTAAAAAAAAGATTACCCCTAGCCAATGGCAACAGATTTGTGGTGATTCATGTGCTAATGAAAAAAGGCAATGTATATATAAAGATAAATGCTACTATAACAAAATGAGAAAAAACATCAATAATGGTGGTAAGGCAAAAATTATAATTATAAATATGGATATGTTTATTGTTCATTTAAAATTATTAAGGCAAAAAGGCAGAGGTTTATTAAATGAAAATGCAATTCTTTACATAATAGATGAAGCACATAATCTAGAAGAAAAGACTCGTTTAAAATTAACTATATCAAAAAATAAGGATAATCTTTTATCTTTAATGGATAAAATTCAAACAGCATTACAAAAAAAACAACATGGTATTTTACAAGGGAAAACGGAAAAAAATATTACCATTATGAAAAATAGTATAAACAAAATTTTTACTAATGAAGTTAAATATATTACAAAATATAGGAAAGAGGATGAACAGCATGAAGATGCTACAAAATTCTATTATTTTAAAGGTAAAAATACAGATAAAAATGGCATTGATGGCTGGCTAAAGTTTTTGCGTAATGTTCATAAAGAAATAGATGTATCTGATTTGCCTATTGATAAAGATGGAAAAATAATAGCGGATTTAGAAGATTTTATAGAACTAATAAATGCTTTTTTACCTGAATCGGATAATATTCTTTGGTTTCAGGAAGATGAAGATACAGATAATAAATTGGCAATATGCTCAGCACCTAAAAACATAGACAATTACCTGAAGGAAATGCTTTTCAATGATAATTTAACACCCAAAATTCTTACTTCTGCTACATTATGTCAAAATAATCTTTCAAATGAACATGCATATGATTATCAAAGAAGCACAATTGGCTATGAGGGTAATTTAGGTGAATCAAAAAAATCTCCCTTCAATTATGATGATAATTCAATTATGTATATCCCAAATGATATAGTTTCTCCAACTGATGACCACGAAAAATATCTAGATGAAATTTCCAAACGGATAAAAGAACTTGCCGATATCACAACAGGAAGGACATTATGCCTATTTACATCAAAGAAAGATATGAATTGCGTATATGAGAATTTAAACGAATTACATCTTAAATGGAAAATACTTATACAATCTTCAGAGACATCACAAAAGGAAATCATAAGAATGTATAAAAAAGATAAGGGAATATTATTATCTACTGGTTTATGGGAAGGTTTTAATATAAAAGGACCAGATATATCTTCAGTTATTATAGTAAGATTACCATTCCCTGTTCCTGATCCAATTATCGATTATAAAGTTTCAACTTATAGTAATAATCGGAACGAAGTCACAATACCAGAAATGTTAAGAAAACTACGCCAAGGCATAGGCAGACTAATTCGATCTAATGAAGATACAGGCATATTATCTATTCTTGATAGCAGAATGAAAAAATATCAAGAAAGTGTTTTAGAAGTATCTCCTATAAAGCAAGTAGTTAGAAATTTAAATGATGTAAAATCATTTTCAAAAAGAAAATTTGTATTAAAATAACTAAATTTGAATTGTGGTTTGATATTTCATTGATTCATACTATAATCAAATTGGCTAAAGAAATTGGTAATCAATGAATGCAGGCATGCCAAATAATTGGTTAAAAAACCTGCCTATATGTTATACTATAGGCAGGTTTTTAGTGAAATAAGTGGTTGACGATTTTACAGACATCGTAGCTCAATCACTTAGCTATGAAGGGAGAACCTTTTATGAGTTCAAGTGTACAGAAACATTCAATTGATCAAAGTATCAGAAAAACCATTTCAACGAGATACCAAAGAATAACAAAAGCTGTAAACCGTGCCTTTTGGGATAGCGAAAGTGAGATGGAGCACAGTATGTATACTGGTTCATATGGACGTGGAACCGCAATAAAGACAAGTGAGCCATTATAGTGCGGATTACGTTTCATAAGAATGTCTCCTTCATCTAAAATATTAGTCAATACCTAACTTAAAAACAACTGATTTTTTGTCTTAATTTATGGGTTCATTATAGTAATTCTGTACAACCCAGTATAATATTTTCGGCTCCCCGCATATTTAAATTATCTATAACATTTACTACTTTTTCTATAGGTAATAAATTATAAGCTATTATTCCCTTTTTTATATAAGAATAAATCAAATTCATAATTATATTTTGTTCTTCTTTATTTGGATATATACATTGTATATTGCCTTCATCTAAAACATTTTTATATACGCCACTTTGTATTGTGCCATCGGTAGCCAATAGGCCAACTTTTTTAATTTTTCTTTTATTTAGAATTTTAACAGTTTCCCTTGGCATATGAAGAACCGGAATATCAAAATATTTTACAATTTCATCATAAAAGAAATGTGCTGTATTACAAGGCATTATTAAAACATCTGCACCATTAGACTGAAGTTTAATTCCGCTTTTTACCATTTCGGGAATGGGGTTCTTCCCATTGTGCAAAATGGCATCTGTTCTATCTGGAATGTTAGTATTACAATCAACATAAATATGTATATGCTGCTGGTCTTTAGTTGCATCTGTCATAGAAATAATCTTTTGCATTAAATCACAAGTTGCTGCTGGTCCCATACCACCAAGTATACCTATTGATTTACCCGCCATTTTTCCTCCTTTGTTAAAAAGTATATATTAATGTTATCATTATTACAAATATATACTTATTCATCTGTAATATTCATTTCCCCCAGGCTTCCAAATATAATGTTAAGAATTAACAAAAAAGTTAAGAGCTTCATTAGAATACCTTCTATATATAAGGGATATCTTATGAAATAATGTAAAATGTTTTTTCTCTTTTTATTTTTGTAATATACATAACTTATAATATATCTACTGTAAGCCTACATTTATCCTCTTGTAATAGTCATCTCCTTTGTTGACATAATTGTATATCTTTGCTATCGTTATTACAAATACTTATTCATTTATATTTATCATAAATATTCATTTATATTATACGAAGATAATATTAACTATAATAGATGGGGGCAATATGTTTAAGAATAAAGAATATATATACGCAGTATATATAGAACAAAGTTTTTCCAAAGCAGCAAAAAGACTATACGTTTCTCAACCTTGTCTAAGTGCTATGGTAAAGAAAGTTGAAACTAAAATCGGTGTTCCTATATTCAATCGTAATACTTCACCTGTACAATTAACTAAAGTAGGAAGTGCATATATTAATTATATTGAAAAAATCATGCAGTACGAACATGAATTTGAAACATATTTAACTGATATACGTGGACTTAAAAGCGGTGAAATTTCTATTGGTGCTTGTAATATTATTTCATCCTTTATTCTTCCTAAAATAGTGACTCAGTTTTCAAAAATACATCCACTTATTAAAGTAAACTTGTACGAAGGCAATATTGATTCGTTAAATGAAAAATTACATAAGGGAACTCTTGATGTAATTCTTGATAATTATCCTATAGATGAATCGGTATATTTTACAGTTCCACTTTTTTATGAAAGCTTATATGTTGTTATATCTCAACCTCTTTGTAAAAAAATTGAAGATCAATATTTATCAAGAAGTATGACAAGCAGACAGGTTTTATCTAAAACTACAGACAAAAAATCTAACAAATCTGTTCCATTTTCAATTTTTCATAATATTCCTTTTATAATTCTTAGGAAAGGAAATGACACCCGAATTAGATATGATCAATTATGTATGGATTTTAATATTCAACCACCAATAATTCTAGAAGTAGATCAACTATCAACAGCCTATAATATCTGTAGTAACGAGCTCAGTGCTACATTGGTAGTGACACATTAATAAGGAATTCTCCATCCATCAGGCCTTTAAAATACTTTCAAATTGATTCTAAAATTACTTACAGAATGGTTTTTTTCCATTATCCAAAACAGCATTATCTACGGCTTGCTGTAAAAGTATTTCTAAAAGAAGCAGCTAAAATATATGCAACAGTGTAAAATTGAGCGCTCAAATAAAACAGTGGATAAAGTCATACCCTTAAAAAAGTTGTTTAGTTTACTATCTCATAATAAAACCTCCAAACTGATTTTATATTACATCAGCTTGAAGGTTTACACAATCTATGAAGAAGTCCCGATTTTTATAATTGTAAATTAATTATCTTATTAATATACTTTTCTGGTGATTCCTTTTTAATGTTTGTAATAGATCATTACTTAAATTTGAGCCTGTGTATAAGTGTTCAACTATACTTACATATGGATCAAGTGTTTTATCCTGAAAATAGGTCCATCTATCTATTATTTTCATAAATTCAGTTTCAGTATTAGTACACCATAATGCCGTTAATATTTGCTGTAAACTACAAAATAAAGAACCAAATGTTACTTCATTTGCTCTATGTCTTATTCCATCATATATGTCATTTACAATATTTTTTAATTCATTACCATAGCAATTCAAACGATATAATTCGCTTTGTTTATTTGCATCCGCTGTTTTAAATTCTCCAATAAGTAATATTTCTAATAAATTTTTTGAGAATGTTTTACTTGTCAAATAAGAATATTCACTAAAACAAACACTTATCTTTCTGGCAGGAAATTTATTATGATCAAAATTTATAATATAATTACCATTATTCAAACTAAGCTGTTGGTTTTCCTTCAAATACAATTCATGTGCAAATGCTTGCTTTTGCGCACGTATCATTCCCATACCCAATGAAGCAAGCAATGCTACATCATCTACATTGTTGAATTCATTCATTATAGAGCGCTTTTTTATTTCAAAAAAATATAATTCATTTTCATTAATAACTAAATCACATTGCCCCGCAGGAATATTATTCATACTTGGATATTCACCACATCCATATGCATACCCCTTTGAAGTCATTTCGTCTTTTAATATTTTTTCAACATTATCACCTTGTTCTTTATCAAGACTAGCATAATGAGATTTTATTAAATTATATATTGAAAAATAAAATCCTATTCCTGAAAAATGTTGGTCAATCATATAATATCCACGTTTTGGAAAATATATTAAAGGTTTGGAAAATAAATTAGTAGGAGCATCTACTGAAGTATAGTTTTTATTTACACTGTACACAGGTATTGATATATCTTCTAAAATTTGATTTATTTTATATTTTGCAATATGTGTTTGCTTTTTCATGTCACTTTCATTGATAAATCCATTAAATAATTTTAATGATAACACATATTCAGCAACTATTTTATAATCTCTATAACAATATTTACGATATGCATGACTAAACCACGGTTCAATTAAATAGTCTAACGATTTTAATATAAATTTCTTTGAATATTGCATAGGAATACAAATTTTATCGAAATGTAATTCACTATTTAAATAATACGTAAAATCCCTTATATCCATGCAAGCATATTCAAATGACGATTCTCCGGATACATCTTTTATATCCAATAAAGCTCTCGCAATAGAAACAATTTCTTCATTTATTAAAGTATCCAATAATTTACACTTAGGACTATCCTGTAAATGTCTCCCAGATAATTGCATTAATAAATTAATAGGCTCGTTCCTTTCTTTATTAACGGTTCTAGAAATTAAATATCTATCAATTTTTGGTATATATAATTGGCGAATAAATTTTTCAAATAAATATACATAACTATTTATACCACCAACACCAGCAACTTTCTTATCTAATAATTCAAATACTTTTTGTTCACAAAAATCTATACATCCTTTTTTTATAGAAAGTTCTATTCCTTTTTCCCTTAAATATCTTGCTGACTCCGCAATTCTTATAATGTATTTATCTTGTTCAAGATAAATATTGTTCATCTTAAACATGTTGCCATATAAAATAAGCTTTTTAATAATTTCAGGTTTATTATAAAAATAATAATTATTGCCTAAATAATTATGTAGCTTTTCTAATATAATACGAATAGACTTTTTTGACTCATCATTATCTATTAATTCTATTAATAATAAATGTTTGGCGGCTATAATAAAAAAATATGAGTTGAAAATATCTCCATCTTGTTCTTCTTTGTAAAGTGTAGTTTGATACTTTGAATGATCATTTAAAGCATCATAATATGCAAGTGAAACGCATTTCCCTTTTAACGTATCAATATTAGTTATATTAAGTGATTCAATTTGACTTATTTTCTCAATAGCATTTAAAAAAACTTCCCAAATATGAGCATTATAATATTTCATTTATTAATTTCCTTTCCAAAACGAACTATAGTATATTAATTTATCTACAAAAATTATATTACACTAAATTAAAACATATTTACATTGAAAATTTATAAAACATAATACTTTTTCTAATAGTATAAGCGTATAATAATTATAAATAATTATTATATTTGAAGGTGTTCACAAAATGAGATATCCAATTGGAATCATAAAATTTTTTGCACAAGAAGAATGGAGAAAAGATTTTTTAAATGGGAAAATTTATTTCAAAGCTAGTGGATATTTTAGGGAACTAGAAGATACATATCGTGGAGATAAATATGATGGTCAAAAACCCATAGATATAAAATTATCAAAAATATCTATAATGAAAGATAATAAAGTAGTGATTCCAAATGATAAATTGCTTAATATGACATTTGGATTTAATGGTGATGACAAAATACCTATATGTTGTGCATCTAGTGTTGACTATGATATTTTAAATATCGAAAATAATATGTACAAATTTAAAGAAGACTTCATAAATAAAATGGCGCAATTTGGAAAATATATTGCCTATGTCCCTATAATGGCTCACTTGTCAAGACAGAAATCTAACGATTTTATAATGAACCTTAAGCCGTGGCATAGTCTATCAGCATTGCTGGATAGTACAGCGTAGCTGGCACCTGATAATCAATTGCTGAATGATGCCGTTTAAAATTGTAGGTATAGATATACTTCTTAATTGCTTGACGCGCCTCTTTTAGGTTGGCATATTGGGTCAGATAAGCTTCTTCATACTTGAAACTTCGAAACCAACGTTCAATCATAATATTGTCAGCCCATCGTCTCTTCCCATCCATGCTTTGACGGATATTATTCCCCTTGAGAAATTCAATATATTCATTGCTGGTGAATTGACACCTCTGATCTGAATTTAAAATTAGTGGCTTGGCAACTCTAAAAGCTTTTCCAAGTGCATGAATGACCATTCTTGTATCCAATGTATCATCTACTTCCCAGCCAACAATACATCGGCTATACCAATCGATGACAGCAGTCAAATAAAGGAATCCTCGCTTGATGGGAATATAGGTGATGTCTATTGACCAGGCTTGATTTGGCCGAGATATTACGGCATTACGCATTAAGTAAGGACATACCTTTGCCTGCTGCATGCGCTTTGAAAGATTCATCTTCGGATATATCGCGTCAATTCCCATTTCCGTCATATATCGGCGTGCTTTCCTGCGCCCTACTAAATAACCGAGGTTTTTAAGTTGAAATGATATTTGACGTGCGCCCCAAGCGGGATTATCCGTATGAATACTGTCTATAATGGCCTTACATGCAAGCTCTTCTTCTGAAACTGGCGTTCCTTTGTAATAAATGCTAGTACGATTTACTTCAAGTAATTCAGCGCCTTTTTGAGCTGGAAGTTCCTTAGTCGTCAAAAGGTTTCGGACTAAATTTACTTTCGTAGTCAGGTCCAAGGAGTTCTGTAGATTTTTTTTCAATCAGTCCACCTGCATGGTGAGCTGGCCAACCTTTTTCGCATATTCTTCTTTCTCTTTGCGTTCCTCATCAAGCTTTTCTCTGATATTCTCCTCACGGGAATCATCGAATACAACAGAGGCTTTATCAAGAAATTCCTTTTTCCAGTTTCGCAAAAGATTTGGCTGTATGCTATTTTCGGTAGCTACCGAGTTGAGATCTTTCTCACCCTTGAGCAGTTCAAGAACAAGATCCGATTTGAATTTTGCTGTGAAATTTCTTCTTTTCCGAGACATAAATGAACCTTCTTTCGAGTGTTATCTACAGTATATCAGGTTCATTATAAACGTGTTCAGAAAATGTCTTAATTTATGAGACCATTATAGTTTGCCAGCGCAGTGACCTAATGCACCATAGTGATTTAATCCAGCATCACGTTTTTTATTGTAAAGCTGCTTAAATATATCAGTGTTTCTTACCACATTGTAAGCCGCATATATTAAGGCGAATCTGAGGTATCTTGAGCCTCTTTTAGACATTCTAGTGTGATTGGCATTGAAATTTCCAGATTGATGAACGGAAGGATCAAGTCCAGCAAAAGCAAGTAGTTTATGTGGTGTTGAAAAACGCTGAATATTACCTATTTCACCTAGAATAATTCCGGCTTCAAGATAGCTAATGCCGGGAATGGTCATGATGACAGTATCCAAGGAAAGCAGAATGTTTTTTATATTGGATACCACATCCTCAATTTGGCTATTTAGCAACTCGATCTGCTCAATGGTCTGGGTTATCTGAATAGATATAGAACTATCGCTGGAACCGATAGACTTCTGTGCTAGAACTCTTAATTCTTGAGCTTTATCTTTTTTAAAATGACCATTGGAAGCATTTTTAAGAAGATGAGCCAGATGAGTCATATGCATGGAAGCTATTTTATCCGGTGAGGGAGCCGCCTTTAGTGTGGCGTATACAGCCTTATGATGTATTCCGTTAAAAAAATACTGAAGTTCAGGAAAAGCCTGATCCAAATAAGAAGTAAGCATAATTTTATTACGTGTACGCTGCTTCATCAGTTTTTGACGGAAACGCCCTAAATTTTTCAGATACAGTAAATTAATATCGTACTGAGTGAAAAGTCTGTAAGGCTGAGTCATAAGAGTTTGGGCAATAATGAAAGTATCAACCTTGTCAGTCTTGGTTTTGCGAATTCTGTTCTTTCGCATAGAAGAAGTCTGAAGAGGATTAAGAATACTCACATGAAAATGCCTGAAAACAAGGAATTCGACAAGATTGTTGCCATAATGAGCCGTAGATTCAAGACCAATGATGAGGCAGTCTTTGTCAAAATGTTCCAGGACATCGAGCAGCCTACAGAAGCCATCATTGTCATTTGTGAATTTAAATGGTTCAATTAGGACTTTACCATCAGAAGATAAAATGGAAGCAAAGTGATTGAGCTTGGCAATATCAATGCCGACATAGATCATGGGAAACTCCCCTTTCCTTATTTTATGATGATGTGATATCCGTTAACGATTATCATCGTAGACTTGATTGAAATTAGTACTCCAAAGCTGATTTTAGCTTATGGTACATCCAACTATAAACAATTCAGATAATGAAACGGCAATACACTCCTTAAAGTAGTTGAACTACAAGAAAAAAATTAAAAGTCCACACCATCTGAATGTATTATAGTCACATACACGTATAATTAAAAGAAAGGAAAGTATGTAATTTTGCTTCTGTAATTATCATACAAGTATAAAATGCTAAACAAAAGAGAACGGGCTGAACATGATCAATTGCTTGCCAGAATTAAAGGATTACAGGAAATCAACAAAAGTTACCAAGATACTATTGAGCAACTCAAAAAAAATATCATGCATTAGAAAATCAGTATAACCTATTAATAGAAAGTGTTACAAAAATAAAAAAATAAGATAGATCATCTTTTTTCCCCTAAATATTTTCAGCTGTAATTAATACTGCAGCACTAGATCAAAAAAATCCGTCAGATTGACCTGACGGATTTTTTGATTTACAAATTAAAGGTTAATATCAAAACTGATGAACACTGCTACAATTATTGTAGCGAAATGCGATAATTATATTCGTTAAATGCTTAATCGTTGTCTGCTTCACCAAATTTAAAAGCTTTTTTGGCAGCTTTAGGCGAAGTTTGAAATTTTTGTTTTACGTAAGCGATCAATCAAATAGTGTATAGAAAAAATGCCGCTAATCCTGTATTCTACATACAAGGACTAGCGGCATTTTTATAACTTTATAATTATTGACTACAGTTATTTTTTATTTCGTCACTCCATGGCAGATAATTTTCTATCAGCGCAGGATTATGAATAATTGGCTGGTTAGGCAGCTTTTTAAATATGTATTCAAGATATTTATAAGCATCTATTTTATTTGCTTTGCAGGTTTCTATTATGCTGTATACTGCGGCGCTTGCTTTGGCTCCTTTGGGCGAACCGGAAAACAGCCAGTTTTTCCGGCCTATGGTAAATGGACGGATGCTGTTTTCTGCTAGGTTATTGGATATGTCACAATGACCATTTTCTAAGTAGGTCTGCAATTTTTGCTGGTTGTTTAGGGTATAGTTTATTGCTTTGCCTAGTTTGGATTTTGGCAATATTTTATTTTTATTTATTTTAAGGTATGACCAATAGGCCTCCAGTAGCGGTTTTTCTTGCTGGAGACGTTCTTTTTGCCTGTTTTGTATGGGTTCTTTTATTAATAGTTTTTCTATGGCAAACAGTTTATTTATTTGTTTTATGCTTTCTTGTGCTATTGTCCCGGAAAGTTCATCAGTGTCAGAAGGTATTGCTTCAACGAAGTATCTTCTGGCATGGGCCCAGCACAGACAATGTTTTATGTTTTCTACTTTTTCATAGCCAATATAGGCATCGGTGTGCAAATACCCGTTATATCCTTGGAGAAAGTTTTGGGCATAATCGCCTTTTCTTCCTGGCTGGTATTCGAATATCCGGATGTTATGTATTGGGTCATATTTACCGCTGCTATACAGCCACATATAGGATTTTGCTGTGTTTTTACGGTTTTTTTCGCCCATTACCTGTACTGGTGTTTCGTCTGCATGAATAACTTTTTCTTGTAAAAGATATTCATGCATTTTTTTTATTATGGGCAGCAGCCACTCTTGTGCTGCTAAAACTATCAATTGGCAAGCGTTGCTCTGTTTAGTTTTATGCCTAATTGCTGCCATTGTTTTTCCTGACGGTAAAGTGGTACTGCATATTCATATTTTTGCTGCATGGTATGAGCTATTGCTGACGGTGTGGCTATACTATGTGGTATTACGGATGCTGGTATTTGTGGTTTTTCTATACTGAAGTGTTCATTTTTTCGGCAAGTGCGGCATTCAAATGTCTCCCGGTAAAGGTCTATTACTTTTACTTTAGCTGGGATATATTCTAATTCGCTGCGGATAAATTCTTCACCCATGGAGACAAGGTTACTTTGGCAGCGGTTACAAATCCGTTTATCTTCAGGTAGTGTTATAATTTTCTTTTCATGTGGCAGGTTTTCCAGCAGTTCTTTTTTCTGCCCGGAATATTTTTTGCGTTTATGTTCTTTTATTATCTGTATTTCTGGTTCGGGGGCAGTTTTCTTTGTTTGCTGTTCTGCTTCGTCAAACAGGCTTAATTGCTCTTCACAAATAACAGCTGTTTTTTCTGTTTTACGGCCAAATACATGTTTGCATAGATAAGCAACCTGTTCTTTAAGTCGCAGGTTTTCTTCTTCTAATGTTGTTATGCGTTTTTTCATTGAAGCTTCCAGCTGTGTCATAAATAACCGTCCTTTAATAAAAAGATGTTTACAGTAATCGAGTAGGAGGTCACTCATTAATTGAATGACCGACCTCTCACACCACCGTACTTACTGTTCAGTATACGGCGGTTCAATAATTTAACGTGAATGAAACATCTCATATTTCTTGGCTATATTCATATAACCAAGCGACTCAAGATATTTATCTGTTAGTGTTTTGCCTAATATTGGACTGTTTGCGATGCGCCAGTACCCCAGTCTTGTATTGGCATACTCCCACGCCTTGCCTTTGTACAATCCTAATCGATTCAGATTTTTAAATCTCGCGGAAATTTTCTTCCACTGTTTCCACAGATACATTCTCAATCTACGCCTAATCCACTGGTTTAAATCTTGTATTCTGCTGCGCATATCGCTTATGGAAAAGTAATTAAGCCAGCCTATTGTATAATTTTTTAATTCAAGCAAGATGCTTTCTATTGACCGGCCGCGACTGCGGCCGGTTATTTCTTTCACCTTTTGCTTGAATTTCCAGATTACATTTTGGTGTGGCCTGATTCCTATTTTCCCTACTACTTTGTGCAGAGAAAATCCTAAAAACTTTTCCCGCAATGGGCTGCCTATTTTACTTTTCTTCCGGTTGACTTTTAGTTTCAGTTTTCCTTCAAGATAGTTTATACAGCTCTCCATTACACGTTTTGCCGCTCTTGGCGTTTTTACATAGATGTTACAGTCATCGGCGTATCTTACAAATTTATGTCCCCTGCTTTCTAGCAGTTTGTCAAATTTTGTAAGATAGATGTTAGACAGTAATGGTGACAGGTTTCCTCCCTGCGGCGTTCCTGCCATTGTCGGGCTTATTATTCCGCCTTCCATTACTCCGCTCTTTAAATATTTTCGGATGAGTGCTATTGCGCGCTCATCCTGTATTTCTTCTCGGAGCATGTTTATGAGCATGTCATGATTTACCGTGTCAAAGTACTGTGCAAGGTCAAGGTCCACTATTTTAGTGTATCCTTCTTTATAATAGGCTTCCGCCTGTTTTATGGCCAGGTGCGCACTCTTTCCCGGTCTGAATCCATAACTGTTGTCTGAGAATGTCTGTTCGAAAATTGGCTGTAGTACCTGCATTATTGCTTGTTGTATTACTCTGTCCAGTACTGTTGGTATGCCAAGCTTTCTTTTCCCTCCGTCTAGCTTAGGTATTTCTACCCGCCGTACCGGCTGTGGTTTATATTTCCCGTTCTTTAGCGATTCAAGGAATTCTTCCTTATGTTCTTTTAACCATCCGTACATTTCGTCAACTTTCATGCCATCTACTCCGGCTGCGCCTTTCTTTCGCTTTACCCTGAGATAGGCTTCATTGAGATTTGCCGGACTTAGGATTATTTCTAACAGGTTCACACGGTTCTTTGTTGCAGTTCCCAGCGATGTCATGCTCTGCGCTCCCTTGCTACTATCTGTTTCCAACATACCCTTACAAGGGCAGTCCATTTTATTGGTTTTCTGCTTTCTTTGCATGACTTCTCCTCCCTCTGCCCAAGAACGCTATTATTGTTCAGTCCTTCCTGGATTTCTTCCAGTACTATGACCTCAGCTGACTTCTCACGATAAATCTTATTTCAACCATGTTTCAATTTTATTTCTGCATGTCCGCGAGACCTCCCCGGGTAAGAACGCAGTCTTTCTCTCCATCCATCTGCCACATTTACAGGATTGGCCTCGAATAGTTTTGGGCTTTGGTTTGTCTAGCAACCTTACCCGGTTACTCCTGCCTTATATGTGATTTCTGTTCGTCAGACCAGAGATTTGCCGCTGGCTTCCTTTAGATTCCACCTCGCGATGGACACCCTTGCCTTAAGCTATGTGCTTGGCACTATTAACCTGCACTCGGGACTTTCACCCGTTAGACTGCGCCCATGCCGGGCACACTAGCAGAAAGACCGGTAAATTCATAGCAATTTATGAATTTACCGGTCATATACAATTTTTAGCGGTTATTTTCTTTACAGCTTTAGGCTGGTTTATGCATAAACCTTCCAGCAGCCAGCGTAATTGCTGCCGGCTTAAATCCAGTACTTCTTCAGGTGTATCCGGTCACTGGAATTTGCCATTTTCCAGCCGTTTATATAAAAGGACAAAACCGTCACCTTCAAATAATAATGCTTTAAGCCGGTCGTGTTTCCTGCCGCTGAATAAAAACAAACTCTTGTCAAACGGATCCATCTTGAATTTTTGCTGTACTAAACAGCAAAGACCATCTATTGACTTTCTCATATCCGTATGACCACAGGCTATATAAATATGTTCTACTGAAGATATGTCACCGAGCATACTTCTGTTCCATTTTTATAAATAACGCCAGCGTTTCTTCTAGATATTGAGAATTTATATTATCCTGTGTTTCCAAGCAAAAATTACCATAACGAATGATGATTTTTGCTGGAACAGCTGCTGATTTTAACGAGCCGGCATCCGTAATATTAACAGGAACAATAGCACCTGTTAAAGACTTAGCTGCTTCATTACGGATTAATTTCTGCCAATAATAATAACTTTTTACATTCAAACCATACTTTTCGCAAAAAGATTTTACTGTAAGATTGCTGTCGGCTCGCTCTTTCAAATACTTCCGCCATTGCTGCAAACGATATTGTCTGGTTAATTCTTTAGTACTTATGAGAAAATCCCCCTTTAGACTTTTTCGAGTTTTTCGACCTGCTCTGAAAACTCTAAAGAAATTATCTCATGTTTGAGGTATGTTTTATAGCCACTGTTTTATTTTGCGGTTACGCTATTGAAGCCGGCATTATTACCGAAACGACTAAGGAACGTCTTACACAATTAGAGCAAGACAGGCTAAACGTCGATATGGAAATAAAAAACCGGCAAGCCCAAAACAGCCTGCCGGAATTATCCGAAAAACACATCATATACATGCTAAATCATTTTTACAAACATCGTGCCGATGAAGATTTCTATGATAAAATCATTGACGGCTTTATTCATAAGGTATATGTATATGATGATTCTCTATATATAATATACAACCTCATTGACACTGGCAAGGATATCGACAAATCCGATATTGACAGCCTTTATATGAGTTCGCATATTAATTTACATGGTGACCCACCGGGGAATCGAACCCCGAACCTGCTGATTAAGAGTCAGATGCTCTGCCAATTGAGCTAGTGAGTCATTCCTTAGGTACCTGATACATTATACATGAGAATTCTTAAAAATACAAGTACTTTATCAATAAATATTTCTATTTTTTACTAAATCTATTTATCAAATCCAATGCTAATTCTGCATTACTTGATGCAGCGCGGCGCAATTCTACCAATCGCTGTTGATTTATGTCCCTAAATTTAGATCTATCTTTCCATTTAACTGTAAATTCTTTCAGGACAGTATCAGTAGTAATATCATCTAATCCTGCTACTGCATTCTCTCCTATAGAATGCAAAAATCTATCAACTTTAGGATCATAAGATATCCCCAGCATAGGTATTCCCATAACCCCTGCAAAAATTAATGCATGTAAACGAATAGATATAAGTATATCCAAATTTCCAGTAATTGATAAAAGCTCAGCAGTTGTATATTCACTATTTAATAGAACTGCCTTAGTTTTCATATATTCTGTAATTTTCTTGGCTGCTTTTACATCTTCTGGAAATTGCATAGGTACAAAAACTATCTGAACACCAAAATCACTGCTAATTTTATCAGCAACCTCAGCTAAAACTCTTTTATAATGTTTTAAATCCCGCCATTCACGTACGCATATCCCAACAATAGGTTTTGCTAGGGAAAGTTTATTATCTAAAAAAATTTTTTTTCCCATTTCTCGCGAAACAGGATGTATAGCTAATACCGGATCTGCTGTTACTTTAATCACAGGTTTGGATATATGCATTTTTTGTAGCTCACCCAGGGAACCCTCATCACGAATAGTTATCAATTTTGTATGATTGCCAAACCAACACATAAGTTTTTTAGGCAGCCAGCCAAAAACCGGACCTATTCCTTGAGCATAAAGCATAACAGGAGTTCTTACCATGATCGCTAAAAATAAAATACCCATATAATAATATAGACTACGCCCGCTAGTAACATTTTGCAGCAAACTGCCACCACCGCTTATTAACAAATCAGCTCTTCGCAAAGCCCGTATTATAGAAAAAACATCTAGCCAGTTTATTGTCTCTACACCGTGTTTTCTTGCTGTATCAGTAGGATTAGCCGATATAACAGTTATTTTTATTTTAGGATCGAGTTCTGTAAAAACTTCTAGCATAGCAGCAAGCATCGCTTCATCACCAGCATTTTTAGAACCATAATACCCAGAAATTACAATACTACTCATTCCCGGCATTTTTCCTCCTCTCTGTCGAGGAAGATATATATCTCCATAATTCCAAAAATAATAATATAACGAAACCTAATATAGATCCCCATATTATTCCATCAAATCCACGCATAACAGACATATACACAGGCGTTCTCATATGGGCAAATGTCTCAACCATTGAACCTTGTCCAATAGTTGCTCCAAATACTAATATACCAAAAATAAATACCGGCCACTTTCTAAACCACGCCATAATCATCATAAAGAAAGCCGGATGTCCAATGAAAAGTTCCTTAGAACGTGGTCTGGCAAAAAAGGCCTTTTCTAAAAATGCTCTTATTTTTAATTCAAATCCTGGAACAGGAAAACCTGCTGTATGCCCAGAGCGTTCAATAAACACAACTAAAGCTGCCAGCAAAAACAAAAATACCATTAATGTTTTTACCAATATCTTCATATTTAAAAGATGTCTTATCTGTTCACAAAGTCCCATTGGCAATAATGGATTTTCATCATCAAAAATATTATATCTCAAGCAAAGTGCAATGCCCACAAGAATTAAAGGTAAAACAAAGGTTAATTTTATCCCGCGGAAAATATCTATTTCTAAAAAATAACGGACATCTGATAATAGTCCTGAAATATATACTGCCCCTGTCAACGAAATAATACTGGCAATAATTATTCCTCCTGCGCAAAAAAGAATAACTTTACCAAAATTAATATCTCTACTACGGTTTTTTGTCTTTAATTTTTCTAGAATCCATATCATTGCCAATGCCGGAAAAATATTAGCTGAAACCAATGCTCCCAATAAACGTATTTTATTACCATGACCTATTGCTAAAGGAATTACGCAGATAATAGCTGTTACGGCAAATAATAAATATTGATATTTCATTTTAAATTCAGGAATAATCAAGGATAAATATAATACTCCTGCTGCACACACGCCCAACATCATTATTATACGCAGTAAATAGCTAGCAGTATAATCTGTGAAGCTGCTTGCCGGTCCAATCTTGAAGCCCTTTGCCTCCAATTTATTTCTCACATCAGAAAAATATCTCATATTAGTTTCCATTAATGACATTCCTGGAGCTGACTTATCATAAGGCCTTAATAAATCAATGCGAATATTTCTTTCTTCATCAGTGTTACTCCAACGCTCTACTGCATCAGCCATCTTGAGTTTTGGTTGTTCACCTTTAGGAATAGCATATAACCGTGCGGCTTTATAATTCAGTCCTTTTGCAATATCAATAAGACCTTTTTGTGGATAAAACTGCAATTGCGTTATATTTTCGATCATCCCAAGTGTTATATTGTATTTTTTCATTTTCTCAACAGTATAATCGATCAGCTTAGGTGCACCAAGTGTTTGTGGTCCAGAAAAGATAATATCAGAAACTTTTATTCCATTTAACCGGTTAAATACCTCATCTATTTTTTCTTTATTGACATTTTTATAATTACTTGGGCGGGCTATTACATAAAATCCAGCAGCATTTACAGCTTTCATTTCATCAGTAGGCATTCCTAAATTCATCTTTAAAAAATCTTCATAATTAGCTTTGACAGCCAATACTTTTTCTTCACCAACCATCAAAGGATTAATCCGTTGATCACCAAGCCGCAGATACAAATCCTGTTCAACTTCTTTAAATGATTGTTTATCATTACCAGTCACATATACATCTGTGCCAATAATTTTCCCTTCTTTGACCATTTCTCTCCATGCTGGATCAGAAAGAGCGCCATTATGATATTGCTGCAATATTTCACTACCGGCTGTTGCCGAAACTTTGCCATTAGCATTTAATTTTTTAAACGTAGTTTCATAAACAGCTAAAGATGTTATTCCTGCATTTCTTGCCTCAGCAAGTACTTCAGATGGTGGTAAACCTTCATCTTCGGCTAATTTTAGTAAATCCTCATAGTCAAGAGCCAGTTCAATTGTTTTGTTACTTTGTTCTACATGATAACGCTGAAAACTAATAAACAATCCAGCCATAAGTCCTATTACAATTAGTATCATGAACCAGCGGTTATAATTGAAAACCTTCAAAATTTTTCCCACCTTGCTTATTCTTTGTGAGCATTCGCTACTATAGCTATTTCATTTTCTTTCTGTACTACCGAATCAATTTTTGCATCAAACGGTAATTTATTTCTGTCAACAAGTAGAACATTTTCCATTTTATTTAAACTGATTTTCCCCAAAAAGTCATTTTCAACATCCAGTTCAGCTATTTTAAAATATATGTTGCCACCCTTGGTATAAAGATGACCTCTCATTTCTGCTGAAATTTTATTGCCCAATAATGGTATTGCTGCTTTAACCATCACAAATTTAGGCATTATATTTACATGGACATCCTGTACTTTGCTTATTCGCCTAGCTAGTAATTTTTCTAATGATTTATTATCAATAGTGCAAGAAATCTTTATATTTTTTGCACTATTAATTTTAAATTGCTTTTTTACTAATGATGGCATATCAAGCTGTATGTTTTCACCAACCAATGATAAATTATGAACTTCTGTATTACCTATAACTGCCGTGTCTGCTGTATAAACAATTTTATCAATATCTCCTGCGGCAATCATAAAAGACGGATGTACCTCAATTTCTCCATTAATATTATGGGCCTGCATAGTATTTTTTAAATAACTATGCAAAGTAAAAGAAATAAAATTAGGTAAAAACAAATTTGTTACTATTGTCATAACTATTATTAGCAATGAAACAATTATTAACCCCTTACGCAAATTCATCACCTACACTATCAGACTATATAATATAGTAAATTTCTGAGTTTCTAACTACTAAGGCATAATCTCAATCTAATAGATATTACACCGTAGATTCCCCTGTATGGCAAATTCTACAGGTCTTAAATTGCATTTACTCGCATGCTATATCAAAATATCACACTTATAGCTTTTTATTAGCTTTAGCCCGCAAATAACTTTCTATGAACAGGTTAATATTACCATCCATTACTGCCTGTATATCGCTTGTTTCAGTATTAGTCCGATGATCTTTTACAAGATTATACGGATGGAAAACATACGACCGAATCTGACTGCCCCACTCTATTTTCTGCTGTTCGCCTTCCAGCTTAGCCAGTTCTTCTTCTTTTTTCTGTAATTCTAATTCAAACAAACGTGCTCTCAATAATTTTAAACACTGTTCCTTATTTTGCAATTGGGAACGCTGATTTTGGCATTGTGCTACAACGCCTGTAGGTATATGCGTCATTCTGACCGCGGAATCGGTTTTATTTATATGCTGACCACCAGCGCCACTGGCTCTGTAGGTATCAACTCTTACATCTGCCATATTAATGTCCAAATCCACATTATCATCAATTTCAGGCATCACATCACAAGCTGAAAAAGAAGTATGACGACGTGCATTGGCATCAAAAGGCGATATTCTTACCAGACGGTGAACACCTTTTTCTGATTTCAAATAACCATAAGCATTCCGACCCTTTATCATCAAAGTAACTGATTTTACTCCAGCTTCGTCTCCTGGCAGCAAATCAACGGTTTCAACAGTAAACCCATTTTTCTCCGCCCATCGCCCATACATACGTAAAAGCATCTGCGTCCAATCTTGTGCTTCCGTTCCGCCGGCACCAGCATGAAGCGTCAAAATTGCATTATTGCTATCATATCGGCCTGATAACAATATTTCCAATTCCAATTGATCCAGTGCCGCTGTTATCACTTTTATTTCTTTTTCTACTTCATCACAAACACTTTCATCATTATCTTCCATACCCATTTCCCAAAGTATCTGCATGTCATCATACTTATCAATAAGTTTTTGATATCTTTCAACATTATCCTTTAATGTATTCAACTCTGTAGATACTTTTTGTGCATTTTCCGTATCATCCCAAAAAGCCGGTTCACCCATTTTATATTCAAGTTCAGCTATTTTTTCTTTCTTGTGAGCTACGTCAAAGTGAAGCCCCCATTTCTTCTATCTTTTTTTTAGTATCTGTTATCAATACACGCAAATCTTCCAGCACTGCTTCCACATCCTTACATTATTTAAAATACTATTTATTTCTACCACAACAATTCTTATATTTTTTACCACTACCACATGGACAAGGATCATTTCTTCCCACAGTTTTTTCTTTAACTATAGGTTTTTGTTTTTTTTCAGGTTCATCTGTACCGTGTGAAGTAGTAGCATTCTTAAGACGATCCTCCAGAGGTGGTTGTTCTTCTCTAACAATATTGACTCTATACATCAATTTGGCAATATCTTCCTGGATGCTGTTAATCATTGCCTGGAACATATCATAAGCTTCAATTTTATATTCGACAAGAGGATTTTTCTGCCCATAAGCCCTTAGACCTATCCCTTCACGCAGCATATCCATCTCATCTAAATGTTCCATCCATTTATTATCGACTACTTTTAGCATGACAATTTTTTCCAGTTCACGCATATTTTCTTTACCAAACATTTGTTCACGTGAAGCATATGTATCATCTGCTAATTTATAAAGTGCATCTTTAAGTTCATCACGGCTCATATTTTCCAGTTCACTTTTTACTAATTTCCCCTGGGGTGCATATACTCTTTCAGCTTCTTCAATAAGTTCTTCAATATTCCATTCTTCCGGATAAACTTTTTCATTTGCATATGTATCCATCTGATGATTAATTATTTCATAGATCATATCGAGAATATTATCTTTTAAATTATCGCCTACTAAAACTTTACGCCGTTGACTATAGATGACTTCACGCTGCTGATTCATAACATCATCATATTCGAGTACATGTTTACGAATATCGAAATTACGTGCTTCTACTTTCTTTTGTGCTTGTTCAATTGATCTAGTAACTAATTTGTGCTCTATTGGATCATCTTCACCCATACCTAGTTTATCCATAATATTAGCTATATTATCTGAACCGAATAAGCGCATTAGGTCATCTTCCAAGGATAAATAAAATCTTGAAGACCCTGGATCTCCCTGCCTTCCAGCACGACCACGCAACTGATTGTCAATACGTCTTGATTCATGGCGCTCTGTCCCCATGATATGCAATCCGCCATTTTCCTTGACTCCGTCACCTAGCGTGATATCTGTACCGCGACCAGCCATATTTGTAGCTATAGTAACTGCTCCGGTCTGTCCAGCTCCAGCAATTATCTGTGCTTCTTTTTCATGGTATTTAGCATTTAAAACATTGTGGGGAATATGGTTTTTCTTCAACAATGCACTTAATTCTTCCGACTGTACTATTGAAGTTGTCCCTACCAGGACCGGCTGCCCTTTCGTGTGATATTCCTTAATAGCCTTCACTACAGCTTTAAATTTAGCCCGTTTAGTCTTATAAATAACATCTGGATAATCCATACGCTGAATAGGTTTATTTGTAGGGACAACGATAACCGGCAATTTATAAATCTTCAGAAATTCATCTTCCTCTGTTTTTGCTGTACCAGTCATTCCTGCCAATTTACCATACATACGAAAATAATTTTGAAAAGTAATCGTAGCAAGTGTCTGTGATTCACGTTGAATTTTTACATTTTCCTTTGCTTCAATTGCCTGATGCAATCCATCTGAATATCTTCGTCCAAACATGAGCCGCCCAGTAAATTCATCAACGATAACGATCTCACCATCACGTACTACATAATCTCTATCTCGTTTCATTAAAGCTTTAGCCCGCAAAGCCTGGGTAAAGCAATGTGACATTTCAATATTAGCTGTATCATAAAGATTTTTTATATTCAAAGCTTTTTCAACTTTTGCTACAGCGCCCTCTGATGGAGAAACTGTTTTTTCTTTTTCATTAATTGTATAATCTTCTTCTTCTTTTAAAGGAGCTACAGCTTTTGCCATTATCGAATACATATTAGTCGATTTACTGCCTGGTCCTGAAATAATCAATGGTGTACGCGCTTCATCAATCAAAATACTATCGACTTCATCGACAATTGCATAGTTAAGATCTCTTTGCACCATCTGATCTTTGTAAATAACCATATTATCACGCAAATAATCAAATCCAAATTCATTGTTAGTTCCAAATGTAACATCACAATTGTAGGCAAATTTACGTTCTGCAAAATCCATATCATGCGTTATCAAACCAACAGATAACCCCAATGTACGATAAAGTTTTCCCATCCATTCACTATCACGCTTAGCCAGATAATCATTAACAGTAATCATATGAACGCCCTTTTGTGATAAGGCATTCAAATAAACAGGTGCCGTTGCCACTAATGTTTTCCCTTCACCTGTTTTCATTTCGGCAATTTTACCTTCATGCAGGCAAACGCCCCCTATAAGCTGTACATCAAAATGTCTCATTCCCAAAGTCCGACGTGATGCTTCACGCACAACAGCAAAAGTTTCCGGCAAAATAGAATCCAATGTTTCTCCATTAGCAATGCGTTCCTTAAACTTACTCGTATTGCCGCATAAAGTACCATCACTCATTTTTCTGTATTCAGGTTCCAATGCATTTATTTTTTCCACAATACCGCGCATACGTTTTATTTCTTTTTCATTATTATCACCAATCAGGCTCTTTAAAAATCCAAACAAATATGTCACCTCTTATTTATATTAAAAGCAAAGCATACTTTGCCCATTACAGATTCAAATACCAGCTTTTTCAATATTATTATAAAAATTGCATACTATAATTACTATAAATAAACTACATAGAATTCTACCAAACAATCATTCATAAGTCAAAACAATATAACGTAAATTATAAGCTTTAGCTGAATTTTTAGCAACAATAATTTATTACTTGTCCAACAAAAAATATTACTCTACTTCTTAATTTTATCACAATACTATTGACAACACACACAAAAAATCAGCAGATTTCAATTCTGCTGATTTTTCTTTCAAAACATTGTTTTCATTATGCCAATAACTTTTACTCTTTCTATGGAAAAAGCTTCCTTTATTTCAGGAATTATATCTTCTATATGCATGCGCTGTAGCTCGCTACCAGCTGTAATGAGCAGTGTGCTCTCATTACGTGTTATATTACGGATTGGCTCCACATATTTAGTAAATTCCCCTGAATCAATAAGGTTTTGCAATTTTGAAAATTCTTCCTTTAATTCAGGTTTTCTAAAAACTATAGATGTTAATTTTTCCGTCTTTAAATGTGGATTGTTCCCATTATAATCCACATGATCCGGTACATGAAACATAGCAGCTCCCTCCTATCAACCCTTACACTTATAACTATCCGCCAGTTTTTTAAAAATTGGCAGAGACTTCTTGATAGTCTCCTTTTTTATACAATATGATGCCCGGAAATGTCCTGCACAACCAAAATCAGTTCCCGGAACAAGCAGCAAGTCAAATTCTTGTGCTTTTTTGCAAAATGCGTAATCATCAGCCTCCAATGATTCAGGAAATAAATAAAATGCACCTTGTGGTTTAACACATTTAAAACCAGCATCCAGCAAACCGTCATAAAGCAACCGGCCATTTTCTTCGTAAGCGCTTATATCAGAAGGCATATCACAGCAGCGTGCTATTACTCTTTGGAAAAGTGATGGTGCATTTACATGTGTCAGCACTCTTGCGGCTCCTGCAACAGCTCCATAAATTTTTCTGGAAACAGTAACTTCGTCGGGAATAATAATATAACCTATCCGTTCTCCCGCCAGAGAAAATGATTTACTGTAAGAATAACAAATAATTGTATCCTTGTAATAATGTGTTAAATATGGTACATTTACTCCATTATAAACTATTTCTCTATATGGTTCATCGGATATCAAGAATATTGGATGTCCATATTCCTTTGATTTTTTTGCCAAAATCCGTGTTAATTTTTTTATTGTTTCCTCCGAATAAACCGTTCCACTGGGATTATTCGGTGAATTTACAATTACAGCTTTTGTATTAGCAGATAAACTTTTTTCAAATTCAGCAAAGTTTATTTGAAAATCTTTCGGCTGTGCCGGTACAATAACTAATTTTGCCCCTGTGGACTCAACAAAACATTTATATTCCGGAAAAAATGGAGCAAAGGCAATAAATTCATCATTTTTCTCACTCAGAGCTTTAAAAACTATTGTTATTGCTCCTGCCGCCCCGCCTGTTATAAAAAAATTATCTGCAGAAAATTTTGTATTAAAACGATGGTTAACACTCTTCGCCAGCTTTTCTCTTACAATTGGCAACCCCGGGGCAATAGTATAACCATGCACTGCACAGGGATCCTCTGTATTTAAAATATCAACAATTGCCTGCTTAATAAAATTCGGTGCAGGTACATTAGGATTTCCCAAACTATAATCATAAATATTATTCTCTCCTACTTCAGCGGCTCGTTTCCGCCCATATTCAAAAATTGTCCGTATTGTAGATTTTTTAGTACCAAGTTCATACATATTTTCAGAAAACATTCTATCACCTTTCATTTACTAATTTACACATCTCTGTTATTGTATCATTTTAAAATATACTGTTCAATAATTTAAAACATACTTATAAATAAGTTCTCCCTATTGCAAAACCATAAATTTTATAAGGTTTATTTTTTACAAATATTTTTCTTAAAATATACGCTTGGTTTTTATTATAAATAAAATCAAAGCCCCGGATAAACTTCCAGGGCTTTTAATATTGCTCTATTTGTAATTAAATCCTCCGTATAGCAAAATTTGAACAATAAACTATTGTGCCAGCTTATCATTTTCAAAATAACGCATACTGGTTTTTTTCCACTCCTTGATACTATAAAGCATCACCCGCTGGCTAAGACCATTCTCTACAGCCAATTGATCGGCAATGGCATCACATTTATCACGACTTGTAGCATGAATCATAGTATATATATTATAAGGCCAGTCTGGAGTAGTCGTTCTATCATAACAATGTGATACTGCCGCATGAGCTGCCATAGCGCATGCCACTTCATCCATACGGTCAACTGGGACTACCCACGCACAGAGGACATTAGCCAAAAATCCGGCTGTATAATGACCTAGCACAGCCCCCATTTTACGAATCTGTCCATTCTGCTTATAAGCCCTCAAACGTAAAAGTAACTCGTCTTCACTCATACCCACTTGCCGTGCTAACTCTTCATAAGGCTTAGGAACTAAGGGAAAATCATTTTGCATAACGCGAATAATTTTTTTATCCAATGCATCCATTTTCATTACCTACTTCAAATTAAATTTTACATTGACTTTATATTTTTTCTTGGAAATTAAACTCATGGCAGCTTCTACACCAGGCAAATTGCGAACATTATTAAGAATATCATCACGCTGTGTCTGATCCTGCGTCAATAATGTAAACCACAGATTATACTTTCCCTTCCTTTCATAGTTATGCGTAGCACCTGCATAATCATTTATGGCACTGGCTACACGTTCCATATAGCCATCTTTTACTTTTAGTGCCACTAATGTCCCTATGTATCCCAATTTATCCGAATCAAAAAATGGCCCTATACGCCTTATATAGCCAGCTGTCTTTAAATCATTAAGCCGCTTTATAACTTCCTGTTCAGACATATTCAGCATTTTTCCAAGTTCTGCAAAAGGCCGGGGAGATAGTGGAAGATTGGTTTGTATAGCATTTAAAATTTTCTTATCTGATAAGTCCAGCATATATACACCTCAAAATTTTATAATCTATATACTTGAATCAGATTCACAATTTATATCTATTTTACCAAAGCATCTCCTATAAAGTCAAGTAAATATGAACGTCCCTCATTTTTTACGGATGAATATGCCAGTACGGAAAGCTCTGTTATCCCAAAAGCTTTCCGTATTGCTGCAATATTTTTACTTACAATATTTTTACTTACTTTATCAATCTTCGTAGCTATTACAAAAACAGGAATATTATTTTTTATTAGCCATTTAAACATTTCAATATCAGAATCCATTGGTTTATGCCGTGAATCAACAAGCTGACATACACAATAAAGATTTTTTGAAGACAGGAAATACTCTTCAATAAATTTTGCCCATTTCTTTCTGTTCGCCTGTCCAGTCTTAGCATAACCATATCCAGGTAAATCCACCAGATAAAAATCCTTTATCGAACTATCTTCATAAAATTTTGCCCGCAGTTTAAAAAAATTTATCGTTTGCGTTTTCCCAGGATTGCCGCTTATCCTGGCCAAATTACGCACACGCGTCAAGGAATTTATCAACGATGATTTACCAACATTGGACCGGCCTATAAAAGCTATTTCTAGTAAATTTTCTTCTGGAAATTGCTCTTTTTTTACAGCTGAGGCAATGTACTCAGCACGGATTATATTGATTATTTCTTCTATACTATTATTCACGATTCCACCAATGCATATTTCAAAACTTCATCCATATTAGCAACTGGTATAAATTTTATTTTGTCCCTAATCGGTTTTTCAATATCATCAATATCTTTTTCATTTTCCTTAGGCAAAATAATATTATATATTTTTTCGCGATAAGCTGCCAATGTTTTTTCTTTCAACCCGCCTATAGGCAGTACTCTCCCACGCAGAGTTATTTCTCCTGTCATGGCTACATCACCTCTGACTTTTTTATCCGTCAATGCTGATATCATAGCTGTAGCCATAGTAATTCCAGCCGATGGACCATCCTTAGGAATAGCACCTTCCGGCAAATGAATATGAATATCTTTCTTTTCATAAAATTGTGGATCAAGCCCCAGTTTGTCGGTCCGGCTTCTTATATAGCTAAGTCCTGCTTTAGCAGATTCCTGCATTACATCGCCCAGCTGTCCAGTAAGTATTAAATGACCTTTTCCTTTAAGTACCGTCGCTTCTGTAGGCAATATATCCCCGCCAACTTCTGTCCACGCCATGCCAGTACAAACTCCTACCTGGGGTATTCTATCAATATGTGTACGCTCATATTTTTCCCGACCCAGAAATTCATGTAAATTTTTACTAGTGACACGTATTTTACTTTTTTCTTCTTCCACTATCCGTTTTGCTGCTTTACGGCATACGGCACCAATTTGTCTTTCTAGTTCACGAACTCCCGATTCACGTGTATAGTCAGAAATAATTTTTTGCAATGATCCCGCCATAAACTGTAATTGAGCTTTTTTTAATCCGGCCGCTGCCAGCTGTTTACTTACAAGATATTGTTTAGCTATCTGATACTTTTCTTCTTCCGTGTAACTTGGCAGTGTTATTATTTCCATTCTATCTCTAAGTGGCCGCGGAATCCTGCTCAGATTATTTGCTGTAACAATCCAGAAAACTTGTGATAAGTCAAAAGGAAGTTCAATATAGTGATCTGAAAAAGTGCTGTTTTGTTCAGGATCAAGAACTTCTAACAATGCAGATAAAGGATCTCCTCTAAAATCCGAAGCCATTTTATCAATCTCATCAAGCAAAAATACCGGATTTTTAGTTTCAGCATTTTTTATTCCGCTTATTATTTTTCCAGGAAATGCCCCTATATAAGTACGCCTGTGCCCACGTATTTCAGCTTCATCACGAATACCACCCAATGATGCTCTGACAAATTTTCTTCCTATAGCCTTAGCAATAGATGCTGCCAGAGATGTTTTACCTACACCGGGAGGCCCCACCAGACAAATAATAGGAGCTTTTGTACCTTTTGACAATTTACGTACTGCTAAATATTCCAAGATGCGTTCTTTTACTTTTTTCAAGCCATAATGGTCTTTTTCCAAAACTTGTTCTGCTGTTTTTATATTTAGCTTATCCCTGCTTACATGTTTCCACGGAAGAGCCAGCAGCCAATCAATATAAGTACGGATAACGCCTGATTCAGATGAGCCTGGCGGTGTATTCAATAGGTGTTTTATTTCATTTTCTATACACTCAATAACTGCTGTGGGTGGTTTTTTCCTTGCCATTTTAATCCTATAGCTGTCAATTTCCGTTCCTACCTGATCCTTATCCCCTAGTTCCTTATGAATGGCTTTTAACTGTTCACGCAGATAATATTCTTTCTGAATTCTATTCATCTGCTTATGAACCCGTTCACTTATTTTTTGCTCAATGCCAAGTATCTCCATTTCACGTGACAATACTTCATATAATTTCTCCAAACGTTTAGTTACATCAATAAGTGACAACAATTCCTGTTTATCTTCCAGTTTCATATTCATATGACTTGCTATCAAGTCACATAGACGCCCGCCATCTTCAATCATTACTACAGAAACAAGTGTTTCGGGGGGGATTTTTTTACTAAGTTTTACCCATTGTTCAAATTGGTTAACTACAGCACGCATTAACGCTTCCATATTTATGGAAACATCTTTTTTATCTTCCCTATATTCTGTTACCTGAGCTTCACAATATTTATCCAAAAAGTTTATTTTATTAATTTTAGCACGATACATACCTTCAACCAAAACTCGCACTGTCCCACCAGGCAATTTTAACAGTTGCCGTATTTCGGATACAGTTCCTATATCATAAATATCTTCTTCCACTGGATCATTAACAGCTGGATCTTTTTGTGCGCTCAGCAATATTTTATGATCACGAACCATTGCTTCTTCCAATGCTGCAATAGATTTTTCACGTCCAACATCAAGATTTACTATCACATAAGGAAAAACTACTATTCCTCTAAGCGGTAGTAATGGCATGATCTTTATATCTTTTTCCTTCGGCATATTTATTACACTTCCCCTCTAATATTCTGAAAAATTCATTAATTACAAAACAAACTCCATATAGAATTATAAACTGATCAAGCAAATAAAAAAAAGCCATTATATCTACCGATAATAAGCAATCTGACTACAAAAGATTCCTCTTATCAAACAGCTCAATAAAAAGCCAACCATCTATCTTTTTATTGCACATTATAGATACAACAACTCTTTTTTTCATATAGTGATTTATATCTGCCCGATGTAGGTAAAGCTACGGCTGAACATCTTTTAACTAAAACCATAAGGTTACTATTTTACAGATAGTCACGCAAAGGTCGCGTTCTACATTATCTTCATACAGGTTATCCCCGTAGTTTCTTCAGTTCTTAGCATACCGGCTGTCACCTAACTCACGACTAAAACCACAAGTGTGCGACTCCCATTCATCAAGCTGATTCTTCACTTGTTATTGATTTTTTAACAGGTTGTTTTTTCTTGTTTCCATATGTCAATAATGGATCAATTCCCTTTTCAATAACTTCTTTCGTAATACGGCAGTTCGTGACACCTTTAGCTGATGGTATCTCATACATAACATTACGCATTATTTTTTCAATTATTGATCTTAGACCACGTGCGCCTGTTTTTCTTTGCAGTGCTTCCTTTGCAATAAGATACAAGGCCTCTTTATCAAATTCAAGTGAAACCCCATCAATCTCAAGCATTTTTTTATACTGCTTAACAAGAGCATTTTTCGGCTTAACCAATATATCAATAAGAGCATTTTCATCAAGTGCTTCCAACGTAACTATAATGGGAAGTCTACCAATAAACTCAGGAATAAGCCCATTTTTTAAAAAATCTTCGGGTAAAACACTTTTGAACCACTCGCCGGCATTTTTATCCTTACGACTTTCTATGTCAGCACCAAAACCAACTTTCTTTTGCCCCAGTCGACTCTCTATTATTTTTTCTAGCCCGTCAAAGGCACCACCGCAAATAAATAAAATATTAGTAGTATCTATCTGGATCAGCTCCTGATGTGGGTGCTTTCTTCCTCCCTGTGGCGGAACATTGGCAACAGTTCCTTCTAAAATCTTTAGTAAGGCTTGCTGCACCCCTTCTCCAGAAACATCTCGTGTTATAGAAGGATTTTCTGCCTTACGGGCAATTTTATCTATTTCATCAATATAAATAATGCCCTTTTCTGCTTTTTCAATATCATAATCAGCTGACTGTATTAGCTTCAGCAGCACATTTTCAACATCCTCACCTACATAACCGGCCTCAGTCAAAGAAGTTGCATCTGCAATAGCAAATGGAACATTTAAAATACGAGCCATAGTCTGCGCCAATAAAGTCTTACCGCTTCCTGTGGGTCCAAGCATAAGAATATTGGATTTCTGCAAATCAGTGTCATCATTTTTTAATCCTGCATTTATTCTTTTATAATGATTATAAACAGCAACAGCTAATATTTTTTTTGCTTCTTCCTGCCCAATAATATACTGATCAAGAATTGCCTTTATTTCCTTAGGCTTTGGTACATCTTTCAGTTCTACTTCGACTCCATCAGTTAACTCTTCTTCTATTATTTCATTGCATAATTCTATACATTCATCGCATATATATACACCTGGGCCCGCTACCAACTTACGAACCTGACTCTGCGGTTTCCCACAAAATGAACATTTGAGCTGTCCTTTATCGTCACCGAACTTCAACATTTTACCACCTCTCCCTGGGAAATAAACCAAAACACTTATTTTTTGCTATCAGATTTCTTATTTTTATCAGCATCTTCCGGTCTGACGATAACATCATCAATAAGGCCATATTCTTTAGCTTCAACTGCTGACATAAAATTATCACGTTCTGTATCAAGAAGAATTTTTTCTTTCTTCTGTCCAGTATGGCGCATCAGAATCTCATTTAAAATTTCTCTTGCCCGCAATAATTCCTTAGCCTGGATCTGAACATCTGTAGATTGTCCTTGTGCTCCTCCTAAAGGCTGGTGAATCATTATACGTGAATAAGGCAGAGCATAGCGTTTACCCTTGGCGCCCGCAGTTAATAGCAAAGATCCCATGCTAGCTGCCTGCCCCATGCATATAGTGGAAACATCAGGCTTTATATACTGCATCGTATCATAAATAGCCAGGCCGGCAGTAACAACTCCACCCGGACTGTTTACATACAAATGTATATCCTTATCTGGATCTTCCGATTCCAAAAACAACAGCTGTGCTATAATTACATTAGCAACATTATCATCTATCTGACCGCCTAAAAAAACTATACGGTCCTTTAATAAACGTGAATAAATATCATATGCACGTTCAGACCTGCCAGATTGTTCAACGACCATAGGTACATAATTCATATAACAAACACTCCTCCCTTTTCGGAGAATTATACAACTATTTTGCCAAATTGTCTATAATAAGTTGTGCTGCTTTCTTGCGGCGTACTGTATCATAGAGGTTAGCTATATAACCATTCTTAGTTATAATTTTTTTAACATCTTTTGCTGTTGTACCATAACGTGCTGCCATTGCTGCTATTTCTGCATCAACTTCTTTAGGATCTATTGTTATGTTTTCCACATGGGCAACTTTTTCCAGCATTAAGTCTGTTTTAACGGCATCTGCTGCTGCCTCACGATATGTTTCGCGTAATTTTGCCATATCTGTTCCAGCATATTTGAGATATTGTTCCATATTCATGCCATGACTTTCCAAATTAGCAGAAAGTTCATTCAGCATACTATTTACACGATTATCTATCATAACATCAGGAATTTCCACAGTAACATTTTCAGCAGCCTGTTTCAACGCATTATTTCTCAGTTCACTTTCTGCACGCATCTGAGCTGATTTCAGCATATTTTCGCGAAGATTTTTCTTCAAATTTTCGACATTTTCATATGAAGTAGATTTTTTTACGAACTCATCATTCAGTTCAGGCAGTTCCTGAATCTTAATAGAGTTGATTTTACAATGAAAAACAGCATCTTTGCCAGCCAAGTTTTCTTGTCCGTAATCTTCTGGGAATTTTACCTTGACATCTTTTTCTTGTCCAACTTTCAATCCAATGAGCTGATCTTCAAACCCAGCAATAAAATGTCCCGAACCGATTTGTAAAGGATAGTCCTTACCCTCTCCACCTTCAAATGGTTCTCCGTCTATTTTTCCTAGAAAATCAAGTGTGATAAAATTATTTTTTTCAACTGCGCTGTCTTCTGCTGCTTCAATCATTTTTGCATGATGGCTGCGCATGTTTTTAATTTGTTCTTCCAGTTCTTCTTCTGATACTTCCGCTTTAGGCATTTCAATCTTAAGCCCTTTATAATCTCCTAAAGTCACTTCTGGTTTAGGAGTAATAGTAGCCTTAAAAACAACATTTTTGTTTTCTTCTAATGTGACTACTTCTATCTGCGGACGATCAACTGGTTCAATTTTTTGTTCAGTTAATGCATTATCGAAAGCCTTTGGTGCAAGAATTTCAAAAGCTTCATCCAGAATGGTTTTCTTTCCCAGATGCTGTACAAGAATCTGTTTAGGTGCATGTCCTTTTCTAAATCCAGGAATATTAACGCGGTTTGCTAACTGTTTGCAGGCAGTATTTTCAGCTTTATTAAGCTCATCTACCGGCATTTCTATAGTTAGAACCAATTTCTGGCTGTCTGCTTTTTCTGTACTGACTTTCATCTTGTAAAATAACCTCCTAAAATTATAATGTAAAATAATCAAAAATTGCTAATAGATTATAATACACCTAATATACTATAAGAATAATAACATAAACACCCTGTAAATACAAGGCCTGCTTATAATAAAAAACCCCGGCACAAAGCCGGGATAGCCTTCTTATGGAGCGGAAAACGAGACTCGAACTCGCGACCCCCACCTTGGCAAGGTGGTGCTCTACCACTGAGCTACTTCCGCATTTTATGGAGCGGGAAACGAGACTCGAACTCGCGACCCCCACCTTGGCAAGGTGGTGCTCTACCACTGAGCTACTCCCGCATCACTGGAGCGGAAAACGAGACTCGAACTCGCGACCCCCACCTTGGCAAGGTGGTGCTCTACCACTGAGCTACTTCCGCATTTAATATTACAATCACAGCAACGGATATAATTATACACTAAAAAAAACAATTGTCAATAGAAAAAAATAAGCTTATTTAATATTTTTTATGTTATAATAAAAATAACTTTTATGAATAAGGATGTGACTTACTCGTGGATGTTCCCGAGACTAATTTTGTTTTAATATTAACCATTTTATTATTTTTAAGTAACTGTTTTCTTATATTATTAAGGACAGCACTTATCGAAGCACACAAAAGCCAGTTGGACAAAATACTGGCGGATACGGATTATAAGTTTGAAAAAATATGCGATTTTATCGATGAACCAAATGAATTATTATCAGAATTGCTTATTTGCTCAATCTGCTGCTATTTTGCTATTGGATTGTCAACAGGTATAATACTGATCCCATCTATATATATCACTTTAGGAAAATTATCCGTCAGTATTCCCTATATCTATGAAATTTCATTTATTGCTGCAGTTATTTTACCGTTGTTTCTAACAATTCTTTTTAGTAATTGTCTGCCCAAAAAATTGGCTCAGATAAAACCTGAATATTATCTGGTAAAACACTTTGCATTTCTTCTCATTTTCCATAAAATCACTAATCCCATAATAATATTCCTGTCTCACATAACAAATATTATCCTGATGATAACTGGGACGAATCCTCCGGCTAATGATACTGTAACGGAAGACGAAGTGAAAGATCTTATTGAACGTGGTACTGAGGAAGGCACCTTTGAAAAAGCTGAACAAGACATGGTTGGCAGTATTTTCCATATGAGCGATCAGATTGCCTATTCCTTAATGACTCCGCGCACACAAATAACCTGGCTTGATATTGAAGATGACTTAAATACTAATCTTCATCTGATAAAAAACAGTCCTGACGATACATTTCTCATCGGGCGGGATAATCTTGATAACCTTTTAGGTATTATATATGCTCGTGATATCCTTAATGCCTCTCTGGATAATAACTTATGCGATTTAGCTAAATTTGTCAAAAAGCCTATCTTCGTTCCCCGTTCTATGGAAACTTTCCGTGTCCTGGAAAAATTCCGCAACAATAATGTTGAGGAAGCCGTTGTAGTTGATGAATTTGGCGGCGTTGTCGGACTGATAACTTTGAAAGATATTATTGAAGAAATTATCGGTGATATCTCAAATACAGAAGAAAAAGAATCAGTACAGATAATTCAGCGTGATGAAAGTTCTTGGTATATAGACGGTTTATATCCTATAGATGATTTTAAAGAAAAATTTGACATAACTTCACTACCTGGAGAAGAACGGGGACATTATAAAACCATAGGGGGATTTCTCACATCATATTTTGGTTATATCCCTAAAACAGCGGAATATAAAATTCTGCATAACTTACGTTTTGAAGTAGTTGATATGGATCGCACCCGCATAGATAAAATTCTTGTGACGAAGCTCAAATAAAAATCACCACTTTCATTATACCGGTTGGAGGCTTTAACATGGCACTTACGCAAGAACAAATAAATTTCTATTTATTATCCGGGCAATATTTCCATAATAAAGGAGAATATAAAAAAGCCCTAGCTGTAGTAGCAACTATCTTAAAAGAAAATAATACCCAGCTTGAAGCTCTTTATATATCGGCTTCTGCTTATCGTAACCTGGCTGATTATAAAAAAGCTATTGCTATAATTGACTATATCTGCAGTATTGATATAAATTATATTCCCGCTTATATTCAACGGGCATACATTTTAAAGAATACCGAACACTTCTTTACAGAAGTAGTTTTATTAAAAAAAATCATTTTTTTAATAAAACTACTGTGGAAAAATAAAAAATATAATTATTATAAATATTTAAGCGAAGTATACAGCATGTTAGCCTCTGCTTATACTAAAATTGGCGGCACGAGACAAGCATGCCGCTATTTTCTGTTATCTGCAAAAACAGAAGAAAATCCCCGGCAGAAAATCCAAGAATACAGCAATGCCATATTTACTACAAATTATTTTACAAATAATAACAAACTCTCTTGTCATTTATATAAAAATTTTCAAAAATTTTTCCAAAGTATTAAAACATATGATCACAATTGCCAGCATTTACAACAGCGTCTGCGAATAGGATATATATCACCCGACTTTCGCTGTCATCCTGTTATAGCATGGAGTCTGACTCTTCTAACTAAGTATTCAAACGATAAATTCGAAATACATTGTTTTTCATCCTGTAAGGAAGACAATACTACGCTAAAATTAAAAAAACTTCCCGGTCTGCATTGGCATAATATCTATGGCCTTTCTTCCCAAGAATCTGCAGCCATTATTTATGACGCAAGAATCAACATTTTATTTGATTTTTCCGGTCATACTGCTAATAATTGTCTACCTGTTTTGGCATATAAACCCGCGCCTATACAGATCTGCGGCATAGGCTATTTTAACAGCACCGGCCTTGATACTGTTGATTATTTTTTATCTGATATTTATTGCAGCCCAAATATTTTTTCTCCCTATTTTACTGAGCAACTGCTACGTCTGCCTCATAGCCATATTTGTTACTCTCCTCCTGATAATGTTCCAGATGCGACGGCCCCGCCATATCTGAAAAATGACTATATTACATTTGGCTGCTTTAATAATTTTACTAAGATCAATCATATTACTCTGTCAATGTGGCATGATATTTTACTGCAACTGCCTAATTCCAGATTAGTATTAAAAAATTTCATTTTTAATACTACAGAAAACAGAAATCATATAAAAATGCGTTTAATAAAAGCAAATCTTCCCATAGAACGAATTGAAATGAGAAATTTCACCATTAATCACCTTAAAGACTATCATGATATTGATATTGCGCTGGACACTTATCCTTATACCGGTGGTGTGACATCATGTGAAGCATTGTATATGGGAGTTCCTTTGATCACACTATCTGGTGACCGGCATGGCTCACGTTTTGGGTGCAGCATTTTAAGCAACTTGCGCTTAAAGAATTTAATTACCTATAGTCCTACGGAATATGTAAAAAAAACTATTTCACTTGCTCAAAACAAAAATTATCTTCTCCATCTGCACAATACACTTTGCACTATAATGAAAAATTCACCTCTCATGGACAATACATTATATATTAAAGATATTGAAACAGTATATAAAAAAATCTGGCAGAAATATATAGATTCCCATTTATACAATCAAAAAAACGAACAAAAAAAGAGCCGTTAAATGGCTCTTTTTTTGTTCATTTTTTTAGTTTAGCATACTGCAAAGCCGCATTAACAAAATCACGAAATAACGGATGTGGTCTATTTGGTCTTGACTTTAATTCAGGATGAAACTGTGATGCAACAAACCAAGGATGGTTTTTTAATTCAACTATTTCTACCAAGCTGTCATCTGGTAAAGTCCCGGCAACAACCATGCCATTATCAACAAGAATTTGTCTAAAATCATTATTAAGCTCATAACGATGACGATGACGTTCATTAATGAGTTTTTCTCCATAAGCAGCAAAAGCATGTGTCCCTTCTGCCAATTTACAAGGATATGATCCCAGGCGCATAGTTCCACCTTTATCTTCAATATTTACTTGTGACTGCATCAGATCTATGACTGGATATTTTGTTTCCTTATTAAATTCTGTACTATGAGCATCAGTAAGTCCACATACATCACGTGCGAATTCAACAACAGCACAATGCATTCCCAGGCAAAGTCCCAGAAAAGGAATATTATTTTCACGTGCATATTTAATAGCCGCTATTTTTCCTTCCACACCTCTATTGCCAAAACCACCCGGTACAAGAATTCCCCGGCAGCCGGAAAAAACTTCATCTAATTCCGTATTTTCTTCCTCGATCTTTTCTGCATTAACCCACACAATCTTAACTTCTGTTTCATTGGCTATTCCCGCATGATGAAGTGCTTCTGTAACTGAAATATAAGCATCCGGCAGTTCAACATATTTCCCCACTACAGCAATCTTTATTCGCTGCTTAGGATTCTTTATTTTATACACCATCCGCTGCCATTCATCCATATTGGCTGGAATATAATCCATATTTAATTTTTGCAATACAATCTTATCTAAACCCTCTTTTTGCATTATCAATGGTACTTCATATATTGTAGATGCAGTCTGATTTTCAATAACTGCATCCATGTCGACATCGCAGAACAAGGCTAATTTTTTCTTCATATCCTCAGATATAGGCTTTTCTGTCCGGCATACGAGAATATCTGGCTGTATGCCTATGCTGCGTAACTCTTTTACGCTATGCTGCGTTGGCTTGGTTTTAAGCTCTCCGGCAGCTGAAATATAAGGAACTAAGGTTACATGAATATATAATGTGTCATTTTTTCCCACTTCTTTTTTTACCTGGCGAATTGCTTCTAAGAATGGCTGACTTTCGATATCACCAACGGTCCCGCCGATTTCTGTAATTACGACATCAGCATTATCCGATGCCGCTACATCATAAACACGCTGCTTTATTTCATTTGTTATATGAGGAATAACCTGGACTGTACTGCCTAAATAATCACCACGCCGTTCCTTTGACAGCACCGACCAATAAATTTTTCCTGTCGTGACATTTGACGCCTTTGATAAATTAATATCAATAAATCTTTCATAATGACCTAAATCAAGATCTGTTTCCGCACCATCGTCCGTTACAAATACTTCCCCATGTTGATAAGGGCTCATTGTTCCCGGGTCAATATTAATATATGGATCAAATTTCTGAATTGTAACTTTTATCCCCCGGCTTTTTAATAAGCGTCCTAATGAAGCAGCTGTTATTCCCTTCCCTAAAGACGATACTACTCCGCCAGTAACAAAAATATACTTTGCCATTTTTTCCTCCAATTATAAATTTATTCAATAAAGCATGTTATCTTATAAAACAACCAGCGTACCAGCACTCACAATAATCTGATATTGAATATGCCAGCACTCTGAGGAGCTGTATATAACCTAAAATATAAATTCGCATAAAACCTTTAATAATTACTAAGCTTTTGCCTTGCCTGCTGTCTTAGGTGCAGATGTCGAGGCAGCTGCCTTAGCATCCTGTGGTATCCATTCCCTGAGTTTCCACATTCCATTGCCAACATGGCAAAAGCGGCTATCCATATTTATAAAAGTATAAACTTCTGATATAGCTGCAGGCAGTGACTGCACAGGTTTATTCTTTTTTTCAATGACTTGCATGATCAAATCTTTATAAAACATGGCATCACCCATTCTTGTCAAAATATGATAAGCTATATCCGGCTCCGTTTTGCTAGTAAAATCCATTAATATCTTCCTCTCACTTTATTCATTATCTCACATTTTTTCCGGCGAACTTATTCCCAAAATATCAAGGGCATGATGAATTGTATTTTTTACAACTCCAGCTAATGCCAACCGCGACTGTCCCAGTTTTAAATCCACTCCAATTATCCGGCATTTATTATAGAAGCTGTGAAAATCAGCTGCTAAATCATGCAAGTAATTGGCAATGCGATGCGGAGCATAATCTCTTGCTGCTAATTCTATTTCATCTGGATATGATAATATTTTTTTAATGAGGGTAATTTCGGCATCATCTGTCAATAAACTTAAATCAACTTTTTCAGATATATGTATCCCTGCTTCTTCTGCCTGCCTAAAAATACTACAAATGCGAGCATGTGCATACTGTACATAATAAACTGGATTTTCATTCGACTCCGATTTAGCCAAATCTAAATCAAAATCCAGCTGACTGTCCAAAGATCTCATTATAAAGAAATATCTGGCTGCATCCGTACCGACTTCTTCTATAAGCTCTGCAAGAGTTACGCTCTGTCCAGTTCTTTTAGACATTTTTACCAATTCGCCATTGCGATAAAGACTAACCATCTGGAGTAAAAGAACATCTAACCGATCGGGATCAAATCCCAATGCCTTAATTGAAGCCTTGACCCGGCAAACATATCCATGATGATCTGCTCCCCAAATGTCTATAAGTTTATCAAACCCACGGTCAAATTTATTTTTGTGATAAGCTATATCTGATGCTAAATAAGTTGGCACCCCGTTATCACGGATTACCACTCGATCCTTGTCATCGCCATATTGCGTAGACCGGAGCCATTTTGCCCCTTCTTTTTCATACATTGCTTTATTTTGCAAAAGTATTTCACAAGCTGAATTAACTGCATCTGGATGCAAAGTTCTTTCACTAAACCAATTATCAAAATGCACATTAAACGCATTCAAATCTTCCTTTAGTACCGCCAGCTTTTCTTGTAGTGCTAATTCTTTGAAAACACAAAGACGTTCCTTATCCGGCATATCCAGATATTTAGTCCCAGTCTTATTTATTATTCGTTTTGCCGTATCTATAATATCTTGTCCATGATAACCATTTTCCGGAAACTCTGTTTTTTTGCCCAGTAATTCCAGATATCTAGCATTAACCGATGCTGCAAGATTGTCAATCTGATTGCCGGCATCATTAATATAATATTCGCTTCTTACATAATATCCTGCTGCACGCAGCAAATTTACCAATGCACTGCCATATGCTGCTCCGCGCCCATGTCCGACATGAAGCGGCCCTGTTGGATTAGCACTGACATATTCAACCATAATTTTACCGCTGTTTTTTAAGGGAAGATTTCCAAATTTATTGTCCTTTTCCATTACATCAGCAAGTTGTTTATAAATAATTTCCGGTTTTAAATAAAAATTGATAAATCCCGGCCCAGCTATTTCTATCTTGTCCAAATAATCACTATCAATTTGTTTTACCAGTTCTTCAGCAATTTTTTTAGGTGGCATATGAAATACGCGCGCCGATTGCATAGAGAAATTAGTAGCAAAGTCACCATATTCTTTTTGGGGTGGTACTTCAAGTATCACATCCGGTATAATCGCTTGCGGAAAAACACCAGCACTCATATTTTTTTGAACTGATTTTTTTACTATATCTTTAATAAGTTCCTGTATATTCAAAAGTCGTCCTCCCTGCTAATTTAAATACTCACTTTTCCTATCTGCTGCGGTAACCTCTATATGAAGTTCATTATTGCTCTGCCATGCACCATTTATAAGCATATCATAATTTATGTAGACGCTACTGGAAATAGTCCCCTTTTCAATGGTAATTTTCTTGGTAAGTACGGCAATTTTCATACTACCATATGGCGTCTGATACTGACTGTCACTTTTAACTCCATCGGAAAAAAATTGCTGCTGCGATATATTCCCCTTGCGTATAAGATGAACTGTATTATCGGCAATTTTTAAAAGAGTTTTCGTTCCCTCCATACCGCTAGATTTTGTTTCATTATACAAAATATAGCTTATTCCGTTCTTTTGACAATATTGTCCCTCAGCTATAAACTCTATACTTGTTGTATCCCCTAGTATATCTATTTGTGAGCCTTCTACTGTTAAAATAACCTTGTCCATTTTGACTCCCTTTTCTGCAAACATATAAAGCTATTATAGCGTAATGACACTTAATTGCCAACAACAAATTATCAAAATCAGGATTTTTAACATTATTTTTTATAATAATTCCAGTATTATCCACTTTCACTAAAAATTTATCTCTGTTGTGAAACTATCCTATTATAATAAAATATCTTTATTCTTCCTAACATAACAAAAAAAGCCAATGCCAGACAGCATCAGCTTTTTATTATCTATTGCGTTTTATTATAATTAATTTTTGTCAGATTTTTATCTCAGCATTATATTTTTTTATCATTTTCACTGGACGATATGATTGTTTAGCTTTTCTAAGTCCCTCAATACCCATATCTTCTTCCCTATTTATAAATTTCATATCAGCCCACTCATTCATAATAAATGCCTGATTGATAAAGGTATATGCTCCATTGATATCAGGATCAGCTTTTTCCACATGAATAACCGCCGTATCTGTATTAAGTGCTTCGCCAAAAGTAAATGCTATTATACGATTATTATCAATAACAGCTCCCCCTTTCAATGACAACTGGCTAAAATTATTCAGCACTTCAATTATCGCTTCTCGTTCTAACGCAATGAA
This sequence comes from Pectinatus sottacetonis, assembly GCF_015732155.1. Classification (NCBI taxonomy): domain Bacteria; kingdom Bacillati; phylum Bacillota; class Negativicutes; order Selenomonadales; family Selenomonadaceae; genus Pectinatus; species Pectinatus sottacetonis. Next base: position 2,354,106 of record NZ_WIQK01000001.1, on the reverse strand, counting down.
AGGATCATCCGGCAGATCCTGACTGCGTGTCTTATACCAGCCATTAACAGTAAGTTTACATAATGTAATAACCTCATCACTAATTGATATATATTTAGCATCAGGATAATTTTTATGAAAATTATTCAAATGATTTTTCTTGGAATGAAATTTACGTCCCTTTAAATTAATCAGATCTTCACTATTATAAACATAATCAAAATTTTCCTCATCTGCTATAATATTAAATTCTGCCCCAGAAAACTTTTCCAATTCATCAGCCATTGATTTTTCCAGACCATAAAATATCAATGGCCTGCCCTTACTTGCAAAATAAGCTTTCCATTTAGCTATTGCCTCCTGCATTTTTTCTTGCGGTCCAAAAGGCTGTAAAGCAAATTCATCTGTTTCCCACTGAGCCTTTAAAAACAATATACCATTTTCTACACACCACATCATATTATAAGGTTTACGCCACATAAACAAATTTGTAAAAGTAAAATGCGAATTTTCATAATACCTTGCCTCAAAAAAAGTATCAAATATCTCTTTATCTTCTTTTTGCAGTTTTTTAAAATTGATAATAACAACCTCCTGTAGTTATCAGTTATTCTATTATTTATTTAAACAAACATTTCTAAATTATCCTTACATATTCACGTAAAACAATGGCTAGCTTCCATTATAAACACAATATGGGCACAGAACATTATTCAATAAAATAATAAATATAATAGCAAACCTTTATAATAATTATTATCCGATAAGTATTATAACAGTTATTCTTCAAATTCGCAAATTGCATATATGATAATTACGCAACAAAAAAATGCAAAGCACGCGCTTTGCATTTATTACTAGGTTGGTGGGCCCCGCAGGACTCGAACCTGCGACCAACCGGTTATGAGCCGGTGGCTCTAACCAACTGAGCTAGAGGCCCAAAATAAAATGGCTCCTCGAGTAGGACTCGAACCTACGACCGATCGGTTAACAGCCGATTGCTCTACCAACTGAGCTATCGAGGAATATCACTGGCTCCTTGAGTAGGACTCGAACCTACGACCGATCGGTTAACAGCCGATTGCTCTACCAACTGAGCTATCAAGGAATATCATTGGCTCCTTGAGTAGGACTCGAACCTACGACCGATCGGTTAACAGCCGATTGCTCTACCACCTGAGCTATCAAGGAATATTATGTATTTAATGTTGCCAACGAAGAATATTATACTCAAATACTCATCCACTGTCAACTGTTTTTTATATATTTTTTACAAAGTAATTTTGCATTGTGTTAGTTAATATAAATTAAAATAACTATTTCGTTATTTTTCATTTTATAAAAATTATAGTTTTTGTCTATTTTTCTAAGAAACGTACAAAACCACATAATGCAAATATTTTTTATTATTTACATTACATATTACTAAATTAAAAACAAAATTTTTCCTGTATCAATAATATATTAATAATATTTTATTGATAACCTAGTTTTATAAATATTTCATTTATTGTCATAAAAATAAAGATCCGGCAAATCTAATAATGCGCCTGGAAAAACAACAATATTTTTCCAGGCGCATACAAATAGATGTTTTATACTATTCTATTATTCCATAGGTTTATCCTGCAAAGCAGAAAACCCTTCTTCACCAGTACGTATCTTAACAACATTTTCTACATCATAAACAAATATTTTTCCATCCCCGTATTTACCTGTGTAAAGAACTGCTTTCGCTGTTTTTACAATAGTATCAACAGGAACAGCCGAAACTATCAAATCAATTTTAATCTTAGGCAGCAGCTGGGATTTAATCGCTGCTCCACGATACAATTCTTTATGTCCCTTCTGTATACCAAAGCCTAAAACTTTTGTGACTGTCATACCTGTAATACCCAACTGTTCCAATGCTTCCTTTAATGTTTCAAACCGTTCCTCTGATGTAACTATAGAAATTTTTGTTAATTTATGTCCATCTGAAGTTTTCACAGCAGGCCTGTGTTCTACTTCAACATCTGTATCTGCTGATTTTATTGCCGTATTTGTAGTAGAAACACCCAAAACTGGAGAAAGAGTAGTAGAAATATGAACTGGTTCAAAGCTGGCATAAGCTGATGATAATCCATGTTCACGGATATCCAATCCTTCAATTTCTTCTTCCCTGCTTACACGAAGACCAATTACCGCATCAATAATTTTAAAAATCACATACATTACAATAGCTACATATACTGCTATTGCTGCAACACCTATTAACTGCGTGACTAAAAGTCCTGCTCCACCGCCATAAAAGAGACCCCCGTCCACAGCAAACAGTCCTGTAAGAATTGTTCCTAATGCACCACATACACCATGTACAGAAATAGCTCCGACTGGATCATCGATTTTGGCTACCTTATCAAAAAATTCTACCGAAAACACAACAACAATTCCACAAATAAGGCCTATTGCAAAAGCACCAAATGGATTAACAGCATCACACCCAGCTGTAATTCCGACCAATCCGGCCAACCCGCCATTGAGCGTCATAGATACATCTGGTTTGCCATAGCGTATCCATGTAAGAATCATGACAGTACATGATGAAACAGCAGCCGCAAGATTTGTAGTTACATAAATATTGCTGATAGAAAGCAGAGTTGCATCACCCGTAGCACTAACCGTCGAGCCTCCATTAAAGCCAAACCAGCCAAACCATAAAATGAAAACTCCTAGTGCTGCCAATGGCATGCTGTGCCCTAATATAGCATTGGGTGTCCCGTCAGAATTATATTTTCCAATACGTGGACCTAACATCCATGCTCCTATTAATGCAGCAATCCCGCCAACCATATGCACAACAGAAGAACCAGCAAAATCATGGTATGGTACAGCCAAAGTAGTCAGCCAGCCACCACCCCAAGCCCAATGACCTGATATAGGATAAACAAAAGCACTAATAACAAGACTATAAACACAGTAAGCTGCAAATTTTGTGCGTTCAGCCATAGCACCCGAAACTATTGTAGCTGCCGTCGCACAAAAAACTGTTTGAAAAATTAAATAAGTAAATGGTGGATAACCTGCACCAGAACTAACTTGATAATTGCGTACAAAAAAATCAGGTGCCCCTATAAATCCAGATATATCATGTCCAAACATCAGACCAAAACCAATAAACCAAAACACAACACTGCCAATACTGAAATCCATGAAATTTTTCATTACGATATTTGCAGCATTTTTAGCTCTTGTCAGACCCGTTTCTACCATTGCAAAACCTGGCTGCATAACAAATACTAAGAAGGCTCCTATAAGTGTCCATGTAGTATCTGCCGAAACATATTTAGCCGGCCCCTGGGATGCTGCAAAAGCGACCGGCACTGATACAATCAGGCTGCATAGGGTCATCGCAAATGTCAAACTCATCTTCTTCATCAAAATCATCCTTTCTGATACAATTTAACTGCTTTTCGCTTATTAATGCAGCTATATCAATATAAAACGGAAAAAGAAAAGCCTTGTTAAAGTAAACACTTTAACAAGGCTTCTTTGCCGTAACTATATTAATGTAGTATATAATAATACGTTTTTTTATTTTTGTCAATATTTTTATTAAAAAGTTTATATTTCTAAGTTTATATAGCAAAACATTCTTATTGATAAAACAACATATATGAGCAAAATATATGCTGTTATTTTTTTCTTGCATTAACCAGCAAAAAAATAATATAATTATTACATTATAATAACTACCAGATAATATTATAAAATCACCTATAGTATTATCTAACATTACAACTTAGGAGTTGATTGTTTGTATAATAATATTGCTATTGTTTTAGCTTTTGCCTGTTATCTTTTATTAATGATGTTTATCGGAATGTATTACTACCGGCGTACCCATAATATGTCTGATTACATTTTAGGAGGAAGAAAACTAGGCCCATGGGTTACTTCTATGAGTGCCGAAGCTTCTGATATGAGCGGATGGATGCTAATGGGATTACCTGGATTTGCCTATATAGCTGGTTTGAATGCCGCATGGATTGCCTTAGGCCTCGCCCTGGGGACATGGGCCAACTGGCGTTTTGTAGCCAAACGACTGAGGAAATATACCGAGCTTGCAAATAATTCTCTCACCCTGCCGGATTTTTTTCAAAACCGTTTTCACAGCCAAAATAATATTTTAAGAATAATCTCCGCAATTTTCATTCTGATATTTTTTATAATTTACACCTCATCAGGTTTTGTTGCCGGTGGTAAATTATTTAATACCGTATTTGGCATTCCTTATCATTATGCTTTATTCTTAGGTGCTTTTGTAATCGTATTTTATACCTTTGCCGGCGGCTTTCTAGCAGTATGCTGGACCGATTTTATACAAGGTGTTATGATGTTTATTGCTATTATCATCGTTCCTATCTCAGCAATAATAGTATTAGGCGGTTTTTCTACAAGTTTTACTGCCATGCATATCATAGATCCAAATGTATTCAATCCTTTTTATAAACCAGATCACACCCAAATGAATTTTATCGAAATAATATCCTTACTGGGATGGGGGCTGGGTTATTTTGGTCAGCCCCATATTCTCGTTCGTTTCATGGCTATAAAATTTTCTTCCGAACTAACAAGAGCTTCCAAAATAGCTATGACATGGGTCATTATATCCCTTAGTGCCTCAGTTTTAGTGGGTATGGTCGGCAAAGTATTTCTGACCACGACCTTAACAAAAAGCAATACTGAAACAGTATTTCTTGTATTAACTCACAGCCTTTTTCCTCCATTTATTGCCGGACTCATTTTGTCTGCTGTCCTAGCAGCCATCATGAGTACAGCTTCAGCACAGCTCCTAGTAGCTGCATCAGCTTTTTCACAGGATTTTTACCAAACTGTCATACATAGTTCCGATAACCAAAAAGAACTATTATGGGTTGGCCGTTTATCCGTAATAATAATTGCTGTTCTTGCTGTACTAATGGGCATAAATCCCAACAATCTTATACTAGATATGGTCTCTTATGCCTGGGCCGGTTTTGGTGCTTGTTTTGGACCAGCTCTTTTAGCCTCTTTATTTTGGCGCCGAGCTACAAGCCGCGGCATAATAGCAGGCATCATCACTGGTGGTGTAACTGTTATTATTTGGAAACATTTTGCTTTTTGGGGGTTATATGAAATAATTCCCGGTTTTATATTTTCCTTAATAGCTATTTACCTTATAAGTATCTTCGATAAAACTCCATCAAAGGAAATCACAGATATCTTTGATTCAGTCAAACAGAGCAATATTTAAAAAAAGCTGTGGACAATTATTATGGTCCACAGCTTTTTTATATGTAAAACAACTTAAAGTAAATAACGAATATATATATATATACTACTCATAATTATGGATAAAATCATCAGCGGAAAAGCTAATTTCATAAATTCCAAAAATTTAATGGGCCGGCCATGTTGTGATGCCATTCCTATAACTACAACATTAGCACTTGCCCCAACTATTGTCCCATTGCCGCCAAGACAAGCCCCCAAGGACAATGACCACCACAAAGGATCTAAATTTGTCATTCCCATGCTGCCCATATCCTTTATCAATGGTATCATAGTAGCAACAAATGGTATATTATCAACAAACGATGATGCCAATGAACTGATCCAGATTATAAGCATTGACGTCATTTTCAAATCTCCCTGCGTAAAGCTCATAACTTTTTCAGCCAGCATTTTAATTACACCCGTTTCTACTAATCCGCCTACGAGCATGAACAATCCAGCAAAAAAGAAAATTGCCAGCCATTCTAAACGACTTAAAACTTTTGCTATAATTTTTTCTCTGGCGTGCATACTTATAAGCATTAACAAGCATGCCCCACTCATCGCAATAGTGGCTGATTCAAGTCCCAATTTGGAATGAAACATAAAACCGACTACGGTAACAAACAATACAAACAAGCATTTTTTCATAAGCACAGGCCGACGTAGCTGAGTATGTTCATCTAAATTCATTACCTGTTTCTTAAGCTCAGCACAAGTATGGAATTGTTTACGATAGACCAATATCAATATTGCTATTGTCACCGCAAATATAAGCAGGCATATTGGTGCCAGATTAGTTAAAAATGACATAAAGTCAAGATGTTTTACAGCACTGCCAATCATAATATTTGGCGGATCACCTATAAGAGTAGCTGTCCCGCCAATATTTGCCGCTAATATTTGTGCTACCAGATATGGATATACCGGCAATTTTAACTGTGCTGTAATACTAAAAGTTACAGGAACTGTTAATAATACTGTTGTCACATTGTCTAAAAAAGCCGAACAAATTGCAGTAAGTGCTGATAAAACTACCAACAGCCTTATCGGGTCAGCTTTTACTTTTTTTGCTGCCCATATGGCAAGATAATTAAAAAGACCTGTTTCTGCTGTTATATTCACTATTATCATCATGCCTGTCAGCAATCCGATCGTATTAAAATCAATATGTGTAATTGCCTGTTCCTGCGTCAATATTCCCAGCACTATCATAAGCATAGCACCAAATAGGGCAATTATCGTACGCTGTACCTTTTCCGTAATAATAAGTGCATAAGTACAGATAAAAATTATTATTGCCAGTACTGCTTTGGTTCCTAACATGTTCTACACCTTCCCCATATAAAAATGCCTATTAATATATTTATCAGAATATATTGATATCTCTACACCATTAAATTTTTTTAATTTGTTTAAAGCCTATATAAAATAATCGTTATATAAGTGTTAATGGGTAATCTATCTTTTATAACAACAGATTACCCATACCTTATTTTTTCCTAGAAGTTTTCGCCCAGCTATCGCGCAGACCGACAATTCGATTAAAAATCAAATGATCTTTGCTTGAATCCTTGTCCACACAAAAATAACCCTGCCGTAAAAATTGATATTTTGTCCCGGCGCCAGCCCATGCTACTGATGGCTCTATTTTACAGCCATGCAACACTATTAATGATTCAGGATTTAATGCTGCAATAAAATCAACTGGTGCAGCATCCGTTTCATTTTTCAACAAATAATCATATAATCTTACTTCAGCATTTAGACATTCGGATACAGATATCCAGTGCAGGGTTCCCTTTACTTTCCTGCCGGCAGTTAATCCACCCCGCTTGGAGTCAGGATCATAAGTACAATGAATTTCTGTTATATTACCCGAACTATCCTTTATAACATCCGTACATTTTATTATATAAGCATATTTAAGACGAACTTCTCCGCCTGGTTTTAGACGGAAAAATTTTCTCGGTGCTTCTTCCATAAAATCCTGTTTTTCAATATATATTTCCCTGGTAAAAGGCACATATCTTGTTCCGCCACCCTGAGGTCGATTTTCAGCTGACAGATATTCACACTTATCTGCAGGATAATTTGTAATAACTACCTTAATTGGCTGTAATACAGCCATTATTCTGTCAGTTTTCTTATTCAAATCTTCACGCACACAGTGTTCCAGCATAGCAACGTCCACTAAGCTATTACTCTTTGCAACTCCAATTTGTTCGCAAAAATCACGAATAGCTTCTGCTGTATATCCCCTTCTTCTAAATCCTGATATTGTCGGCATACGTGGATCATCCCATCCAGACACGTAACCGCCCTCCACCAATTGTCTTAATTTTCGTTTACTCATGACCGTATTAGTCAAATTAAGCCGAGCAAATTCTATCTGCCGGGGCCGTGTTCTTTCATCGAATCCCAGACTTTCCAGCAGCCAATTATACAACGGCCGATGTTCTTCAAATTCCAATGTACATATCGAATGTGTAACATGTTCTATAGCATCCGACAAAGGATGGGCAAAATCATACATAGGATAAATACACCATTTATTACCAGTACGATGATGCTGGGTATGTGATATACGATAAATTATCGGATCACGCATTGTTATATTAGGTGAAGCCATATCTATTTTAGCGCGCAAAACTTTTTCGCCATCAGCAAATTCTCCTGCCTTCATCCGGCTGAACAATGCAATATTCTCATCTACAGTTCTGTCTCTATAAGGACTTTTCTTGCCTGCCTGTGTCAATGTTCCTCTATATTCCTTTATCTGTTCAGCTGTGAGATCACAGACATAGGCCCGACCTCTTTTTATCAACTCTACTGCAAAATTATACAATTTGTCAAAGTAATCTGAAGCATAAAACATACGATCATCCCATGTAAAACCAAGCCATTTTACATCTTCCTTAATTGAATCAACATATTCAACATCTTCTTTTGTAGGATTTGTATCATCAAACCGCAAATTACATAAGCCGTTATATTTCTGTGCCGTACCAAAATTTATACAAATTGATTTTGCATGTCCAATATGTAAATATCCATTAGGTTCAGGAGGAAAACGAGTATGTATACCTTCAGCATATTTTCCGTTCTTAAGATCCTCATCAATAGCATTATGAATAAAATTAGATAAAAAATTTACGTTTTCTGGCATTAAATATCCCTCATTAAAATTTATTTATATTTAAAGCAGTCCAGCAAAATGCAGTATACAGCTCCATCTAATGCCCCTTGCCTTTTACACTGGACATAGCAGGCATAACTAAGCTGAATCTTTCTGCTGTAATTTTTCCTTTATATATTTATCTAAAACAGCAAAACCTTCTTTCATATCTGGTGTCTGTGGTAAACTATCTATTACTTCTTCAACATAGCCTTTATCCATGACTTTTTTCAATGTCCATGAATAATTTATGTCATATATCCACAACAGTCTAACCAATTTTCTGTCATTCTGTGTACGTATCATACTATAATCACACTGTCCGCCATTTTTGAATTGTGCTATAAAGTTAGCACTGCATGGCTCCTTGTCATTTCTAGTTAAATATGGTCTGAGTACACGAAAAATATCCAGTTTATCAGCATCACGAATAAGCTTTGCAAACATCATCTTCCTTGGATCTTTGACAAATTCTATTTCTCTGGCATTATGATTTTTGATAGCAAACTCAATATTTTCCTGATCTTTCAATGGCAAAGAAACAAGCAAAGATTCATCAGCCAAAACTTTCAATCCCATCAATGCATGATTTTCTGACTTAGCATCATTAAATGTTTTATAAATGCTAAACTGTGAAAATCTCCCCACATCATGGAAAAGACCGATAAGCCTCGCCAAAAAATCATCATGAGTAGAAAGCCCTAAATGTGTTGCCAGAGAATGACATAAATTTACAACTTTTCTTGTATGCCTTTGTTTTATTACTATACCTTTTTGAACATCAGAGTCATCACTGTAAAATGACTCCATATACTTTTCCATCCATTGAAACATATCTTCCCAAAACTGTCCAAAATTAACTTTATCTTTCACTTGCAACACCACAAATTATTAAATTATAATACTACTGTCTATCTAAAAACATAATTTTTTCTTCTCTGCAATACTCAGCTGTTCTTACTAATAAAATTAAATAGATTAGCTATTGATAAACAGCATTTTACTAAAACTAAACTATCTGCTGCTAAAATAATAACATTATACCCTATAATATTATTATCCTTATTTTCATAAAATGCACATCGATAACATATGCATATTATAGCATATCTATATATAAATGGTAAAATAAAAAAGGCCGGCATATAACTCCGACCTGCAAAATAGCACCTTGTTTTTTATACTTCACCCTTTAAATGAGCCAATTCAGCCTGACTTTCCTCATAATACCATCGAACTGATTTTCCAATAGCACATCGGATGGCGTCAACTCTTCCCTGCAAAGCTAATTTTTTTAGCCGCATAGCATCAAAACCATTAATTGATAAGTAACTTGCCGAAATAAACCCTCCTCTTTTTAACACATTTCGATAAATCACACTATCTCTTCGGTCTACCACAACTCGCCTAATAGCCATCAAATCACCTCATTTAATGTTTAGCAGGTATAAAAGGCTCCGACATACTCCCACTACGCTAACACTTAGAAGGTGGGAGTTTCTTGTTTAATACAACTATTGTTATAAGTATAAACAAGCTAACCCCGTGTGTCTCAGGGTTTTATGTTTTATCAGCAGCGATCAGCCTACCATTTTAGGAGTAGAACAATTCTCGCCACAGTACGATAAAAGCTATTAAATCATCTCTTATATTATATAACATATATTTACTATTGTACAGATGTAAATATAATTATTTCATTATATTTACATAATTATACATCATTTCTTTATTTTGATTTATTTTGATTGACTTTGATTTACTTTGATAATATAATTTAATTAAAAAGAGGGTAAAATAATGTTAGCGGCACAGCGACACAATAAAATTATTCAAATATTAAAGAAAAATCATTCGTTAAGTGTTAGTGAATTAGTAAACTATTTAGCTGTATCTGAAGCAACCATCCGCCGTGATATAACAATTCTTGACAAAAAGGGCCTACTGATAAAAACATATGGTGGTGCCATGGCATGTGAGAATTATTTAACAACAGAGGACAATGTTAAATCGAGGCAAGCAATCAATATAGCACAAAAGCAATCAATCGCTAAATTTGCCGTAAATTTTATAAAGCCTAATGATGTTGTCTATATTGACGCAGGCACAACAACAGATTTCCTAGTAAAGAACATTCATGAAAAAAATGCGGTTTATATAACAAATGATGTTTCCCACGCTGCACAATTGATTAGCCGGGGATTCAACTCTATTATCATAGGTGGAACAATGAAACCTGTGACCTATGCTGCTGTTGGTTCAATGGCAATAGATAATATCAAAAGGTTTAATTTTACCACAGCCTTTTTAGGTACCAATGGCATCAGTCTAAAAGCTGGTTTTACCACCCCTACAACAGAGGAAGCTTTTATAAAAGAAACCGTAATTAATCATGCGCGAGAAACATATGTTTTAGCAGATAATTCTAAATTTGGCAAAATTACGCCCATTACCTTTTCCTCTCTTGATGGTGCTACAATCATTACCAACAAATGCCCTGAGCAGTCCTATTTGAAATATAAAATTATCCTTGCAACATAATTTCACACCATTATGCTGTTTTTACTTACTAAATTTATTAAGGGAGTTTAACTCAAATGATATATACAGTAACATTTAATCCATCGCTAGATTATATTGGTCGACTGGATTTATTTAAACCCGGCACAATAAATCGTCTGAAGTACGAAAAATTTCTCTGCGGTGGTAAAGGAATAAATGTATCAATCGTCTTAAAAAATCTAGGTATTGAAAATACCGCTTTAGGTTTTCTGGCCGGTTTTACCGGAAAAGAAATAGAACGGCAGATGAATGACATTTTCCATTGTTCCAGCGATTTTATTTATCTATCAGAAGGCAATACACGTATCAATATGAAAATAAAAGCTGACCTGGAAACAGAAATCAATGGGCAGGGGCCTAATATTACACCAGTAGCCATTACACTACTTTTTGATAAACTCAGCAAACTGCAAAAAAATGATTTTCTAATTCTTGCTGGCAGTATACCAAACTCTCTTCCCAATGATATATATGAAAAAATATTGGGCCAGCTTTACAAAAAAGGTATTAATTTTATCGTGGATGCTGAGGGAAATCTTCTAGTAAATGTTCTAAAATATAAACCATTTTTAATAAAACCGAATAATCACGAATTAAGCGGTATATTTAAAAAAGACCTGACAACTCCCGCCGAGCTTATTAAACATGCCAGAATACTTCAGGAAAAAGGGGCCCGCAACATTTTGATTTCCCGTGGAGGTGATGGTGCTATCCTATTAACAGAACACGGTCAATGCATTAAATGTTCTGCCCCTAAAGGAAAACTTATAAACTCAGTAGGTGCCGGAGATTCCATGGTAGCTGGTTTTACAGCCGGCTATATAACTACAAAAAACTATGAAACAGCTTTTTGTACTGGAATAGCCTCAGGTTCTGCTTCTGCTTTTTCGGAAAACCTTGCTACAAAAGAAGAAGTAACTAATTTAATGAAACAAATAAAACTTTAAGGAGATATTTTTATGCATATTACCGATTTATTAAAAAAAAGCAGCATTATGCTAAATGCACACCCTGCTGACAAAAAAGACGCTATCAATATGTTGATAGATCTAATGGATACTACTGGCAACTTATCTGACAAAGAAATATATAAACAAGCCGTTTTGAAACGGGAAGCTTCCGGCACAACCGGTCTAGGTGACGGAATAGCAACACCACACGCTAAAAGTTCAGGTGTAAAACAAGCTGGTCTTGCTGCCATGGTCGTAAAAGATGGTATAGATTTTGCTTCAATGGACAATAAACCTGCTCGCCTGTTTTTCTTGATTGCAGCTCCTGATTCAGCCAATGACGAACATATAAAAATGCTTAGTGCCTTAGCTACAATGCTTATGGACAGCGATTTCAAAGAAGCTTTAATAAATGCCGCAACAATCGATGACTTTATGAAACTTATTGATGAAAAAGAAAATGACAAATTCAAAAAGAATTCTCAAACGACCTCTTCTGCAACTGATAGTACATCGGAAAAAAACTATGAAATTTTAGCTGTAACAGCATGCCCCACAGGTATTGCCCACACCTATATGGCCGCAGAAAGTCTAGAACAACACGCTAAAAAAAGAAACATTTCTATAAAAGTGGAAACAAATGGTTCTGGCGGAACTAAAAACCAGCTCACTGATAAAGAAATTGCCGCTGCCAAATGCATTATTGTTGCGGCTGATAAAAATGTACCTATGGCACGTTTTAATGGACACCCAGTACTAATAACCAAAGTTGCTGATGGAATTAATAAAGCTGATGAACTTTTAGATACAGCTTTAAAAAGCAGTGTCCCTGTATATGAACATGATAATAGTTCAGATGGAGAGAATACCGCAACAGAAAATGAATCAGTCGGCCGTCAGATATATAAGCATCTTATGAATGGCGTTTCCCATATGCTTCCCTTTGTTGTTGGCGGTGGTATTCTAATTGCCTTAGCTTTTTTGGTAGATCCTTTTGATCCCGCACATCCGGCTAATTTTGGTTCTAATACACCATTAGCTGCTTTCTTTAAACAGGTGGGCGGTGTTTCATTTGGTTTTATGCTGCCAGTTTTATCAGGATTTATTGCCATGAGTATTGCTGACCGCCCAGGTCTTGTAGCCGGTTTTGTCGGTGGAGCAATGGCCAATACAGGTGGTTCAGGATTTCTTGGAGCGCTTATTGCTGGTTTTGCTGCCGGATATATAATCATTGGCTTAAAAAAAATATGTACCGTATTACCACAATCATTAGAAGGAATAAAAACTATTCTTATTTATCCCTTGTTCGGTGTATTAATAATGGGCATTATCATACATTTTGTTATAAATCCACCTGTAAGTGGAATTAATTCCTGGCTTATTACAACACTGAAGCACATGGATACAGGCAGCCGTATATTAATTGGTGCTATTCTTGGCGGAATGATGTCAGTTGACATGGGCGGTCCTGTAAACAAAGCCGCTTATGTAATAGGAACAGGAATGCTTGCCGATGGTGAATATGGTGTAATGGCTTCTGTAATGGCCGGTGGCATGGTACCGCCACTTGCTATAGCTTTATGCACTACTTTCTTTAAAAACCGTTTCACCGCCAGTGAACGTAAATCGGGTATTAGTAACTATGTCATGGGGCTGTCCTTTATAACAGAAGGAGCCATTCCTTTTGCTGCCAGTGATCCATTGCGTGTAATTCCTTCATGTATTGTAGGCTCTGCCATTGCCGGAGCTTTATCAATGGCTTTCAATTGCACACTGCGCGCCCCGCATGGTGGTATCTTTGTAGTGCCAACGATCGGAAATCCAATAATGTACTTACTTTCTATATTTATCGGTTCCGTAGCTGCCATGATAATTTTAGCTTTCTTAAAAAAACCTCTAAATACAGATAAATAATATTATAAAATAAACAAACGGCAAGTAATACTTGCCGTTTGTTTATTTTATAATATTATTTAATTTTTCTTTTCTAATCCATCTATTATCAATATTATCTTATAATGAATATTATCACAAAATGATATTTCCAAGCTGCTAAAAGCTGCTGCCTGAAAAATAGAATGAAACATCTCCGTAATAACTCCAGCAGGTATATCATCACGAAATTCCCCATTCTTTTGTCCATTTCTTATTATTCCATCAAAAATGTATTTAAATAATGGCGCTGCATTGTTGCCATGCTCACTACCTGCCGGCATTGCACTCTTATCAGCAGCTTTTATAAACAGCGGCAGCACAAATCTATTTTTATCAAGCAACTTAGCCGTTTCCAATACTATTTCCTGTAATATTTCTTTATATGTTGTTCTCGTTTGAGAAATAAAAGAAAACGATGCTCGTATATCTTCTGCCAGTTGATTTAATAATTCTTTCAGCAGTGCCTCTTTGGACTCAAAATAATTATAAAAAGTCCCCAATCCCAATTTAGATTCTTTCATTATGTCAGCAATAGATGTTTCCGCCACACCCTTTTCTGCAAACAGCTTTGTCGCTGACGTAACAATAGCCTGCTTTGATTGAATTTTCTTAGTTTCTCTCTTTGTTAACTTTTCCTGCACTTTTCTGCCCCTATTCTAATGTCATCCTTAATTTACTTAATTTATTCTTAGCCGTATTATATTTTTTTAAAAAATATTTATAAGAACTTATTTCCCTTTGATGCATAGCTTCTGCCTTACCATAGTATGTTTCAGCCTGTTGATAGCTGTTACTCTCAAATTCCATTAATGCTGCCATCCTAACCAACTCCACATACCTGCGTGAATCATTTAATACCGCAACAAAGCTTTGGAGCAATGCCTTATCATCACTTACAACAGCATTTATACCAGCCACGCTGTCATATATATTTTTTCTTTCCAGGGCTGCATTATCAAGTTCGCTAAAATACTCTGACCAAGTATACCCGCCTTTACGCAGATTATTCAATATATCAGGCAGACTGTCCTTTGTTATTTCATATTGTCGTATATATTTATCCATTTTCTGAAAAAATCTTGTCCTGTCACTTAAGTTCTTGGTTTTTTCTTCATATTCATATACCAAGTTATTTATCCATACTGCCAAGTTATCTGGAATAGCCGTAAAATCAGTCCCTAAAATTACTTTCTTGCCAGTAAAACTCAGCTGCGAAGCTGTTTTTTTTATGTCAGCAGTATTTTCCCTTATTTCAGCAAGATCCTGTATTCCCCTTTGCCGAAGCGGCTCCTTTATAACTTCTTCCATATGATCCAGTAAACTAATCTCATCAGTTAATATTTTTTTCATTTTATCAGTAGCCGCACTATATTGTTTTGGTGTATGTAATTTAGAAAATTCTTCATTTATGTCCATAATTTTTTTTCTAGTAGAAACAATTTTTTTATATAATACCTGTTTATCATTTTTAGTAAGATTTTTCGTAGAAAATGCATTAGCCAATGATTCATTCTGATAATTCAATTCCTTAATGCACTTAGCCGCATTAGCTGTATAAATATATGTATTTTTATAACTGGAATATATATATAAACCTATAGCACATGTCAGCAAAAAGAAAAAAATAAGTAAAATATTTCTTCTTTTTTTTATAAAAGAAAATATACTATTTTTTTCGTACATCCTGTCTATAAGCATTAATTCTTTTAATTTATGCCCACATCCCGGACAAGTCTGCATGGATGTATACAATAATTCACCACAAATAGGGCAGATAAATTTTTGGAGAACCAATGGCTGTCCACAAAATCGACAGTATTCGTCATCTTCTTCAATTAATTTTCCACAATATGGGCATCTATGCATAGAATACCCCCATTTCTAAAATAGCTTTATATAATATTATACTCAAAAATTTTATATTTCTCAAATAATATATTTACCAATAGTCAACTTCCATACTGTAATAAAAAAGAGACCACCGCATGAAACATTAACCTCATAAAACACATCCGTGCCACCAACTACAAAATAATACACAGGTAATATAGACGGGATACAGTATATTATGAATGAAAATATTACATACAGCAGTCTTTATATTCATAAAAAATATTTATAGTTACACGAGTTTGCTGACTAAATAACAACAACATTATACATTTTCCACAAAAGTCAATTTATCATATTCTTGAAGCAACACATTATATTTTTCCAGAATATCCGATGTTATTTTATTTGCTGCCATCCTAATAAAAACATTATTAAAATCTATAAAGGCATCATAAAACTTATCATATTTGACGGTTCCTTCAATAACTGAAAATAATTGAATTTGCTTTACACAGCTATGGGCCTGACACAAATATGCCAATGCCGCAGAATTACTCTTATTATCATTATTCCTGCTGGCATTTAATGCTGCCTTTGCATTACAAATACAGGCATTTACAGCCTGCTTAAACATTTTGTTCCCTGTTTTAACCTTATTTTCAGACAAACTATTTTCCTCTTTTCCCTAAAAAACATTTCCCAATAAAGCAACAGCTTTACCTAAGATACGAATGTCATTACAGTTATTTCTATTAAACTCCATAGGTTTATATTTAGGATTTTCTGCGCGCAGCTGCACCATATTTCCATACTTATAAACACGTTTTAACGTGGCACTATCATCAACTAATACCGCAGCAATTTCTCCGTCATTTACATCTGCCTGTTCATGAATAAATACGATATCGCCATCATATATTCTGGCATTTATCATACTATCACCAGAAACACGTAGACAAAAATCAGCTCTTATAGATTTCTCACAGGGAATATATTCCTCAAAATCCTGCACTGCAAGAATAGGTTTCCCAGCAGCAATATTACCAATTAGAGGAACTTTCTTTATTTCATTCTCATTTTTTTTCCCTTTTTTTTCTGGAATACTCATCCCCCAAAAATAATCTGGCGGAATATTTAACACAGCAGCTATTTTTAAGACATTTTTTTGTTTTGGCTCATAATTTCCAGATAAATATTCGCATATCGAAGATTTATTTATACCTGTCAATCTGGCCAGTTTAGTTTGATTCATTCCAGATTCTGTCATATATTCTCGTAACTTTTTAGCAAAATCAGTCATAACTTAAACCTCCAGTTTTTATTTAGTATACTTAATTCGTTCGGAAAAATCAACTAAAATCCCCATGTAAAAATTCATAAAGTTGAAAAACGACTTGCAAAATTTTATATGGTATTGTATTATTATCTTTATAAAGAAAACCGAATTTATTTTTTAAGAAAGCTAAATTTATTTTTCTGGAGGTAAATAAAATGAAACATTTAGGCTACAGTTGTATCATAAAAGCAAAGGATCTCAGAGTCTTAGCACGTTACACTGCTATTGAAGCCTGTATTAAACCGTGTTTAAAGAAAAACAAGTATATAGTCCGTCCCTGGCATAAGATAAAATCTGCCTGATACTAATGTTATTTTTATGACTTATATTTTGATTTCACCACAGGAGTTAGAATTATATTTTTACCCTCTCTGTGAACTTTTATTTTATAGTCAACGATATCTTCTTTATATAAGTCAAGTTTTAATTTCAATAATTCTTTTTCCAGCCTGTCAGCAAGTTCTTTGTTTATATAACCTTGATCTTGTTGAACATTGTTTTTATTTTCACGACTCATATGCTTATCGAATTCATTAGCTATGTCAAATAACGATCTGTTTTTCTTTTCTTCCTTATATTCTTTAAACATATCTTTATCTGATAAATTTTTGGGGATCTTGTTCATATTAAAACTTCCTTTCAGTTCTATTTTGTTGCCATAAGGCAACAATAAAACTTATTACTGCTGCCATCAGTAATAAACAAAGTGAGAAAGTTCCCATCACAAGCCAGATATCACGACCTGCCAAAATTTTCCCAGCGAACTGCCATGTTCCCTTTTCCGCCCCTGCAGAAAACCGAAAATAAATACATCCCACTATGATATTTAATAAAAAAAAGGTAAATGCTTCTATTGCTATAGACAGTTTTCTCCATTTAAGTAAAATCAGCATCCATATTACTATAGAAACAAAAACTGTTTTACTAAATATATAAGCCATGACCGGAACAAAAGACGTCTTTAACAATTCACTAGCCGCTATTTTTACTTTCTTTTTTTCTGCCGCATTATTATTCTCATTGCTCGCCATTACTGGTTCAGCCTGTTTTTTGTTATTAGCTACGTTTTTTTGTGTTGGGGAATCATGCTTAATATATTTATTATCCCGTATTTTATCATAACCGGACTTTTGCTTATCAGCTGCTGCTTTATCATTTCCATGAGTATTTTTTTCCTGCTGAACAGCATGACCCTGTATTTCCCGATCAATTTTTTCAGTATCAATTCCCTTTATTTCAGGCATTTTAGGCTGGGGTACCTGAGGAACAGCCGGTACCTCTATATTTGGCAGCTCAATCTTCGGCAATTTTACTTCAGCAGACACACTATTATTTTTATATAAAACAACTATACAAAGAATTATCATTATAATAAAGTAATGATAATTCTTTGTATTTTTATGAAAGCCGCATTTTAAAATCATCATAGTTAAAACTCTTCACTATTTTTATCGTCCCATCTTTATGCACAGCAGCTATTGCAGGAAGTGGCATTCCATTAAAGGTGTTATTTTTTACCATTGAATAAATCGCCATATCACAAAAAACTATTTTATCACCTACTGCTAATTGTCTGGTAAAGGAATATTCTCCTATGACATCACCGGCAAGACAGGTTGCCCCTCCCAATAGATAATCATATGGTTTCACCTTAGGCTCATATCCATTTATAACATCCGGTCTATATGGCATTTCTATTACATCGGGCATATGACATGCTGCCGAAGCATCTAAAATAGCAATCTTTTTTTTGTTATTGACCATTGCTAAAACAGACGCACTTAAAAACCCCGTATTCAGTGCCACTGCTTCTCCCGGTTCCAAATAAACTTCCATGTTATATTCCTGCTGTAAATGTTTTATCAGCTTTATGAGCAGAGATATATCATAGCCTTGCTTAGTAATTAAATGTCCACCGCCCAAATTAATCCATTTCATATTATATAAATATCTGCCAAATTTATCTTCAACTACCTTTAGCGTTTTTGCCAAATCTTCGGCACCTTGTTCACAAAGAGTGTGAAAATGGATACCTGTTATACCAGATAAATCCTCACCAGCAAAATGTTCCAGCGTAATTCCCAATCTTGAGTCTTCGGCACAAGGATCATATATCGAATGATCTTGCGTAGAAAATTCAGGATTAATACGTAATCCACACTCACAATTATTTGCCAAAGCTACATCTTTAAACTTTTTCCACTGTCCAAAGGAATTAAATACAATATGCTTGCATATAGATGTAATTTCATTGAAACTTCTATCGGAAAAAGCAGGCGAGAATATATGGTTTTCTCCTGTTAAATATTCATTTGCCAGTTTTGCTTCATATAGGCCACTTGCCGTTGCTCCAGATAAATATTTATCGATAAGTGGATAAAAATAAAACATGGAAAAAGCTTTTTGGGCCAATAATATCTTACAGCCAGTTTTTTTTTGAATATCTGCTAATATTTTTAAATTCTTTTCCAACAATTCCTCATATATTATATAACATGGTGAAGGCAGCTTGTCTATTACATCTAATACTTTATGCACTAATATCTCTCCTTCCCAATACATGTTTAGTAAAAATGGGGTGTCTGTCATACATCACTTATCTGATAGTAGATAAGCTCCAAACTCATTGCTGATACTATAATCGGCGCTCCATTATTTTCTTGCCTGCCACAAGTTTTCTAATCAACCAGTACAGGATCAAATTTTTCCTTCCATGGCAACCCCCATTTATTAAGTGCTTCCATAAACGGATCGGGATCAAATTCTTCCACGTTATAAACCCCCGGTTTTTGCCATCTTCCATCCATGACCAACATAGTTCCTATCATAGCCGGTACCCCGGTAGTATAAGAAACAGCCTGTGAACCAACTTCTTTATAACATTCCTGATGATCACAGATATTATATAAATAATAATGTTTTTCTCTGCCGTCTTTTTTCCCAGTAAATATGCAGCCAATATTGGTCTTCCCTTTAGTGCGTGGTCCCAAACTTGCCGGATCAGGCAATACGGCCTTCAAAAACTGCAGCGGTATTATTTTTTTCCCTGCAAAATCAATAGGTTCAATAGAAGTCATCCCCACATTCTGCAGACATTTTAAATGTGTGAGATAACTTTCTCCAAATGTCATGAAAAAGCGAATACGTTTGATCCCTTTTATATTAAGACCTAATGATTCAAGTTCTTCGTGATGGAGCAAATACATATCTTTTTTCCCCACCGCTTCAAAATCATATTCTCTTTTTATTTCCATGGGTTTAGTTATTATCCATCTACCGTCCTGCCAGTAACTTCCCTCAGCAGTTACTTCACGAATATTTATTTCTGGATTGAAATTCGTAGCAAAAGGATACCCATGATCGCCGCCATTACAATCAAGAATATCAATATAATTAATTTCATCGAACTGATGTTTTAATGCATATGCACTGAATACCCCTGTCACTCCAGGATCAAAGCCGCTTCCCAACAATGCTGTTATGCCAGCATTGTTAAACTTATCACGATAAGCCCATTGCCATTTATACTCAAATTTAGCCGTTTCTGGTGGTTCATAATTTGCTGTATCAACATAGTGTGTCTTAGTTGCAAGACACGCATCCATTATAGATAAATCCTGATAGGGAAGAGCCAGATTCAATACCACTTCAGGTTTGTATTCTTTTATTAAATTTACCAACTGTTCAGTTGAGTCAGCATCTACCTGTGCTGTACTTATTTTAGTTTTTCCACCAGCTAACTTTTGCTTCAATGCATCACATTTGCTTTTTGTCCGGCTGGCAATCATGATATCACTAAAAACTGTGCTGTTCTGACAACATTTATGTATAGCTACTCCAGCTACACCACCACAGCCAATGATCATTGCTTTTCCCATAAAAGAGCCTCCTCATGTATAATATCAATAATATAATACAGTATAGCAAAAAAAATATTATTTGTATGTAATTACACGTATAAATAATATTTTGTTTATTTTATTATCTGCATGAAAAGAAAAATCACTAAACCGATGCTGCTGCCTACAATTGATCCATTCATTCTTATCCATACTAAATCCGTTTCTATTTTTGTATAAACCATATTGTTCAGCTGAGTATCATTCATACCCTTCAAGGTACTACGGATGATATCACCAACCATGCTTTGAGCCTGTAAAGCTGAACGGCCTGCAATATCACTAATGAATTTATTTACTATGTTTTTTATAGTGCTGTTATTACGCATAATATACAGACAACGATCAAATTGTTCTACTATAAAATTCTCTATACTGTCTTTTAATTGATTATCTTTTCCTGCCAAACATTCTTGTTTTAACTCTGTACCCCAATCAAATATAAGTTTCGTTAAAATCTCCCGAGACAGAATTTCTTTTTCCAACTGGGTTACATTTTTTTCCCAGATATCCTGTTGCAGCAAATTTCCCACCGTATTATTTATAATATGCCGGATATCTTTATTAATATCACTTGTACTATCACTAATCTGTTCAATTAAACTTAATATCTTTTGCTGAATAAGCTGCGCACATTCCTCATTATTTATAACATCAAACATGTTTCCCAGCGATAGTAAAAATGATGACATGCCTGAACTCATTTTTTCCTGTTGTAGCTGTTGCAATATATTTTTTATATATTTTACCGTATCCTTATCCTTTAATTTATCACGGGCAGCCTGCATTATTTTCCCCAGAAATCTTTGTTGATATTCTTCATTTCTCAAACAATCAGTTAAACTTTTCCGCAGGACAGCACTAACTTCAGTGCCAGCATTTTTTTCCCATATTGATGCATATTGCTCCGAAAGACCTGTCAAATCAAGTTCATACAATCTTTTTTGTAATATTTTTATAAGTTGTCCAGCCATAGTTTTCTTGAGTTTATCATTATCCAGACAAGTAATAATTTTATCGATTATATTAAATGATTTTAATCGCAGGAAAATATTTTTCCTTGAAAAGAATTGCCTCTGCACTAGTCTTACAGTAGCTTCTGCAAAGGCTTCTTTTCGTCGAGGCAGTATAGCTGTATGCCAGGGGATCCCCAATGGTTTCTTAAAAAGTGCCGTAACTGCAAACCAGTCAGCAATTCCGCCAACCAATGCCGCTTCGATACAAAACAAAAAACCCTGGCAAAAAATATTATCAGCATATTTTACTTTTAAAGCCAAAGCCATGACAAACAGGCATGCGGCAATAATCAAGGTTTTATCAGCACGATTAAGTTTTTCCATCAACTGCAAATCCTTTCTACTATATATGATATAGTGTACAATACCATTCCTGCAATTCCACCGACCAAAGAACCATTAATACGTATCATCTGCAAATCTTCATCAACATGTTCTTCGACTAATTTTACAAAACTTTCCGTAGAATAACTATTTAATTTATCTTTCACTATTTCCAATAAAACCGGCATATTATTTTTCACAATAACATTCAATTTCTCTTTCAGCCAGCAGTCAAGTCTTTTTTGCCTACCCTTATCTTCTGCCAGACAGTTTATCTGCCTGTCTATGACGAGATCACTTATATCAATAAATATTTTTAAAACATTCTCAGTACTCTTATACTTATCTATATTAGTTTCTATTTTTTGCCTGATATTCACTGTTTTTATCAGCTTATAACCTATATCATTAATTATACTGTCGTATTTATCGCTGTGTTCTAAATTATTTACAACAAATAATCTGCACCAGTTTTCCAAATTTATCCGCTGCTTATTGCTACTGTTCTTTAATTGTTCTCCATTTAGCAAAAGCTTTTCCTTAACACTTTTTGCCAGCTTTTCATCGTTCAGGTCAAACATACTTATTGCCATTTCCCTGAATGTTGATCCTTCCTTATATTCTTCTCTCACATCATGAAGCACCGCTTGTATTATTAATTCAATTTTTTTATCTGCCAGTATTTTCTGCAGAAAAACATTATATAATTCTATAATCAGGTCAAACTGTGGTCCATTGATAATTTTATATAATAATTTTATAGCAATTTCTTTATATACAGCATCGTGTTTATCCTGCTCTATAACCTTTGCTATAGGAGTAGCTATTTTGTCGATATTTATCTCCTGTATTATTTTAATGATCAAAGGATGTACTGTTTCCTTTAATTTTAATTTGCCAGCGTTCTTGTCCATGTAATCTAAAAACATTTTAGCTAAATCATATTTTTCTATATCCTTCATTATATTATCTGTATTTAGCAAATCCTCACCCACAAAATGTATTATTTCATCCATTATGCGCTCACGATTTTTAGGTATAACAGCCGTACGCCATGATATTCCCAATGGCTTTCTAAAAATTGCCGTAACTGCAAACCAGTCGGCCAATCCTCCGATCATGGCGGCTAAAAAACCATTATGAATAAGATTTAGGATAAATCCTTCCTCATTTATTGTCAATATCATCCCTGCCGTCATAAATATTAATACTATTGTGGCTTGTAATTTTCTGCTCATAATAAACCCTCATACTTTTCACAAATATATAAATAATACTATAATCTTATAACAATATTTCCCCATATGCAAAATATAATAATATTTTACATATAGTAAATGTTCTCTCATTTTCCTCTTATAGACAAATATACTGTGACATGATAGAATATAAAGTAATTATATGATAGATGTAAAATTTTGTTCATTAGGAGGGTTATTATTTGAAATTAACTATTTTAATGATACTAGATGCCATTATCGCAATTGCCCTGATTGCTTCAGTTCTCATGCAGGAGGGGAAAAATGCCGGTATGGGGGGTCTTTCCGGTGAAACCGATACAGTATTCAGTTCCAAAGCCAGAGGACTTGATGCTTTTATGGCTAAGGTAACTGTACTTTTCGCAATTTTATTTGGTATTATAACCATAATAATAGCAAAAATGACCGCATAAAAAACGTTCTCTATCATTACGGTAGAGGACATTTTTTTAATTTATTTTTTAAAAACGTTTTTTTGTCCATACAGCAATATTATTACGGCTCTGCCTATTTCTTTTGCAGCAATTGAAACTGCTTTTACTACAGGTAGGGTTTTATTATAGCAGGATTTTCAGGTCCTGCGAAAACATGTCAGTTTATGCATTCAATTATGCAGCTTATAATATAATACAGTAAATATTTTCTTTTTATCACAAAGGGGGAAATATATTTCATGATATTAAATGGAGCTGAACCATTTTGGCTCAATGGTAATAAACATGGTATCCTGCTTGTACACGGTTTTACCGGCTCACCTTCTGAAATGTCATTACTAGGAAAATATCTCAATCATCTTGGTTATACCGTTATGGCTGTGCGTTTATGCGGACACGGAACAACTCCTGAGGATATAGAACGCACTACATGGAAAGACTGGTATCATTCTGTATGTGATGCCTACTATTTATTAAAGGATTCATGTGAGGATGTTTGTGTCATCGGATTATCTATGGGAGGTGCGCTTTCCTTATTATTGAGTTTGGATTTTCCTATTCAAAAAGTAGTCTCGCTAAGTACACCTGTCTTTATATCTTCAGAACGTGGCCTTGATTTACTGCCGCCGCGTAAATATTCAGCTGGCCTTTATATCCCCAAGGCACACCGCAAATTTGCTACTAATATTGGTTATAATAAAATGTCTTTGGCAGCAGTCCACGAGCTACTTGACTGTATACAATCTTTAAAAAATAATTTACATAAAATACGGCTCCCTGTACTCATAGTGCAAAGTAATAATGACCATACTGTCAATGCTGAAAGTGGTAAATACATCTATGATAATATCAAAAGTCATCATAAACAATTACTGCAATTAAAAAAATCTGGTCATTTAGTAACTCTCGATATAGAAAAAGAATTTGTTTTTGACAAAATAAAAATTTTTTTAACTACTGATTAATTTTACTAACCCCCAACAGGAGAGATTATGGAACTACAACAACGAATTTTATATTATATGAAAAACAATGCTTCTGGACCAGTAAGTGATGAAACTATAGCTGAGGCGCTAAAATTAACCAATGAAGAGTTAATTGAATTATTTTCAGCATTAGATGATTTAGAAAAACAAGGATTAATTGTCTGCAACCGCAATGATCTATACGGCTTGCCTTCACAAATGAATCTTGTTGCCGGTAAATTAAGCATGAATAGTAAGGGATATGGCTTCGTAATTCCACAGGATAATAAAGAAGCACAGCATGGTGATATTTTCATCCCCGCTGCAACGTTAAACTCTGCCATGAACAATGATATTGTCATAGCACGTGTAAGCAATTCCGATTTAGAAAAACGTTCACGTGAAGGTGAAATAATTCGCGTTCTTCATCGGGCCAACAAACAAATTGTCGGTACTTTTGAAAAAAACACTTCCTTCGGCTTTGTTACTCCCGATGACAGTAAAATAACACAGGATATTTTCATTCATAAGCGTAACTTTAATAAAGCTGCTATTGGTACAAAAGTCATAGTAGAAATAACCCGCTGGCCTAAAAAACGACAAAATCCAGAGGGAAAAATCATAAAGGTATTAGGAAAAGCCAATGATCCTGGTATTGATGTATTATCTGTAATCCATCAATATGAACTACCCATGGATTTTCCTATTGAAGTACAAAAGGCTGCCAAAAAAATTCCTATGTCCATCATGTCCAATGAATATACCGAGCGCACAGACAGACGCAATCTACCAATTGTCACTATTGATGGTGATGATGCCAAGGATTTAGATGATGGTGTTTATGCGCAGAAAGTCAATGGTCATTTTCTTTTAGGCGTTTATATTGCCGACGTAAGTCACTATGTACGCGAAAATTCAGCAATTGATTTAGAAGCACGAAAAAGAGGCACCAGTGTATATCTGGTTGATCGAGTTATACCTATGCTCCCCACCTGTCTTTCTAATGGTATATGCAGTTTAAATGCTGGTGAAGACAGACTGTCCATGGCCGCTGAGATGGAAATAAACTCTAATGGTGATGTAATATCTTACAATATATTTCCCACAATAATTCATGTTCATAAACGATTGACCTACAATACTGTGAATAAAATATTAGTCAATAAAGACCAAGAAACAATACAAAATAATCGTGATATATTAGAACTTCTGGATAATCTAAAGCAACTGCGTAAAATACTGAAAGAACGCCGTATTAAACATGGCTCCATAGATTTTAATATTCCAGAAATCAAAGTAAAACTTGACTCAAAAGGATATCCTATTGCCCTTTTAAAACGTGAAGGATCTTTAGGTGAATCCATAATTGAAGAATGTATGCTTATTGCCAATGAAACTGTTGCCCAACATATGGCAAAGAAAAAAACACCTTTTATTTACCGTGTGCATGAACAACCTGACTCAGAAAAAATAAGCACACTGAATAATTTACTAGCGACCTTTAATCTGCATATAAATAAAAATACTAAAACAAATACCATAGATCCCCTTTCTATACAAAAAGTCCTTCATTCCGTTAAAGGTCTTCCCGAGGAAAAAATAATATCTTCTGTAGCACTGCGGACAATGCAGCAAGCTCGTTACAGCGAAGAAAACCTAGGACATTTTGGTCTTGCTGCCCAGTTTTACACCCATTTCACTTCCCCAATACGTCGTTATCCTGATCTTATAGTCCATAGATTATTATCAGCTATACTGCCAACCGGAAAAATATCAATTACCCGTCAAGAACAATTGAAGAAAATATTACCAGGCATAGCACTATCTTCATCCATACGTGAACGTATTGCCGCTGACGCCGAACGTGATACGATAGATATGAAAAAAATAGAATACATGGCACAATTTATCGGCAATGAATTTGATGCCGTAATAAGCGGTGTTACATCATTTGGTATTTTTGTCGAACTTGACAACGGCGTTGAAGGATTAGTTCATGTTTCCAGTATGGCAAATGATTATTACGAATATATAGAAGAACAATATGCGCTGGTAGGACGTCATACAAATACACTCTATCAAATAGGTGGCAGCGTTACAGTTATTCTTATGCGAGCCGATATAAAAGAACGTATCCTTGACTTTGTCTTAAAGGACAATGGTGTCTACAATGATTTTGTCCATAATACACCAGTCCTATCCCATGACAAAAAGCCTGTAAAAGCTAGGATCAAAACAAACAAGCATCCTGTTCATACTAAGAAAAATAAACCATTCCCGCAAAATACCAGTCTTGTTGCCACTAAATTTAGTCATAATCCCGCTCCAAAGGAAAAACATCATAATAAAAAACGAAAAGTCAAAATGCACAAATAGTGCTTTATTGCCAAATATCTTTTTCTAATTATACTAACTAATAGAAAGGACTAATAATTATGCTAAAAAAAGGCAGTAAAATTAAAATTGTTTGTGAAAATAGAAAAGCACGGCATGATTTTTTTATTGAGGAAACATATGAAGCCGGTCTGGTACTTGTAGGCACCGAAGTAAAATCTCTGCGCGAAGGTAAAGCTAACCTAAAAGACAGTTTTGTACTAATAAAAAATGGTGAAGCTGTCCTAGAAAATGTTCATATAAGTCCATATGAACATGGTAATATATTTAACCACGATCCCCTGCGACCCCGCAAGCTTTTACTGCATAAAGCAGAAATCACCAGACTATTTAGTAAGACAAAGGAAAAGGGTCTTACTATCGTTCCCTTAAAAATTTATTTTTCCAAAGGCCGGGCCAAAATAGAAATAGCTCTTGCCACTGGTAAGAAAAATTATGACAAGCGCCAAATCATAGCCGAAAAAACCGCTAAACGCGAAATAGCACGAGCTTTAAAAGAACAACAAAAATATTAAAACAAAAAGCATCATAGCAGTTCAAACTGCTATGATGCTTTTTGTTTTAAAAAAATTACTTTATGTCCAATTCACATAAACTTCATACTTAATAGCTTTTAGCAGCTAATCGCCTGTGTTCCCATCTAGCCATTACCGACAGCGTATAATTCAATGCAAAATAAATCAGTGCCACGCATCCCATAATGATAAACAAATGGCTTGTATCACTGTAACGACCTATAAGAATCATGCTTCTGCCTGTTAATTCTTCCGTTCCTACTGCCCAAACAAAAGAAGAATCCTTTATTACCGTCGTAAACTGAGAAACCATTGCCGGAATAATATTACGATAGGCCTGCGGTAAAATTATATGATAAACTATCTGCCACTTATTAAACCCTTGAGAAAGAGCTGCTTCAAACTGCCCTTTCCCCACAGAATTAATCCCACCGCGTACAATTTCCGCCATAATAGCACCTGTGAAAACAGACATTGCCAGTATTCCTGACATTGTAGGTGGCAGCGGTGTCATAAATCTCGCTATTAATACGCACAGCAGGCAGGGAATATTACGTACAACATCAACATATAAAGCCCCTACTTGTGATACAACAGGGATCTGCAGATAACGGACTATTCCTATCAGCGTTCCCAATATAACACTAAAAATTATCGAGAAAAACCCTATTTCCAGTGTAACTTTAAAGCCACCCATTAGAAATAAAAAATTATTTATTTGAAATAAGTCTGACATAAGATTACACCCCGGCTTTCTTTTCTAATCTATTTATATATTTGCTAATCGCAAAACAAATAATCCAGTAGCAAAGTCCTGTAACAAGATAAGCTGGTCCATAATACATATTATTTCCCGACCATGAATCTGCCTGATACATCAAATCACCGCCGGCAATCATAGCCAGCACGGATGTATTTTTTACCAGATTAATTGCCTGATTAGCCATTGCGGGCAGCATTACTTTTTTAGCCTGAGGTAAAACTATATACCACATGGCCTGCCAATAATTGAATCCCTGGGAAACTGCTGCCTCTAACTGGCCCTTGGAGACTGCCATAATACCGCCTCTGACTACTTCGGCCATATATGCTCCAGTATAAAGCCCGACACCAATAATACCAATAAGAAGTACAGGCATCATTATATGAAGATGTGGCAATGCATTATAGATAAAAATTACTTGGATTACCAAAGGTGTATTTTGAAAAAATTCTACATAAACCCTGTTTATCGCACGCACAAATTTATTGGGAAATACACCGGCGATACCAAAAATTATTCCCAGCATTATTGATAATATCAACGCTCCTATAGTCACTTCCAGCGTAGTAGTCAAGCCTTCAATAAATATATCACGTGCATTAAACAAAGCCTGCCATTTGTACAGTGCAAAGGGATTATTTACATCCATTATTTATTAAGCTTCCATTTAGTTAATAATTTATCCATTTCGCCGGATTCTTTCATTTCTTTAATGGTTTCATTAATAACTTTTGCTAAAGCTTCATTTCCTTTTTTTGTAGCTGCACCATATTGCTGCGGCGCAAACTTATCAGGAAGAATCATAGTCTGATCATCAACATATCCCGCCAGGTTAGATGTATCCATCGCATATGCCGCAGCACGCCCCGCCATTAATGCAGCCTTACATTCTGGATAAGTAGGAAATTCAGCAAATTTTACTTTGATACCCGCTTTTTTAGCAGCATCAGCTACAGCTTTTCTCGTTGTTGCTCCCTGTGGTACTGCAATTGTCTTGCCATTAAGATCTTTGATAGATTTGATATTATCTGATTTTTTCACTAAAAGACCTACTGGGTCGGTATAATAGGGAATACTGAAATCATATTGTTTTTTACGCTGTTCATTTATTGTGTATGTTGCAATAACTGTATCCAGTTCACCGCTGTCAAGTAACGGTCCGCGGGTTTTAGCCACTACTGGCGTAAATTTAACTTTGGATGGATCATTAAATATTTTTTTTGCTACTGCCCTGGCTAGATCAATTTCAAACCCTTCAATTTTTCCTGTATCAGGATTTTTATAACCGAATAAAGGCACATCCACCTTACAACCTACTTTTAAATATCCCCGATCTTTAATTGTCTTCATTATATCATTAGAAGCTGCCTTCCCAGTGTCGTTGTTACTGCCACATCCGGCTGCCAGTAATGAAAAAACTGTCACTGCCGTCAATGCTAATGTCATCAATTTTTTTCTTGATAAAAACATAATAGAACCCTCCTGAATTATAAAATTACGCATCATATAAATAAGTATTATTACAAAAATAAAAAAAATGTGCTCATAAAATTTTACTTAAAAATTGCTGAGCGCGTTCATTTTGTGGACTATCAAAAAAAGCTTTTGGTGTAGCTGTTTCCAAAATCTGTCCATCAGCCATAAATATTACATGATCAGCGACCTCACGGGCAAATCCCATTTCATGTGTAACACAAACCATTGTAATTCCACTATGGGCAAGATCTACCATTACATCAAGAACTTCTTTTATCATTTCTGGATCAAGGGCTGAAGTTGGTTCATCAAACAACATTATCTTAGGATGCATATTAAGTGCTCTAGCTATGGCAACACGCTGCTGCTGACCTCCTGAAAGCTGTGAAGGATAAGCATCAGCTTTATTTTTTAAACCTACTCTATCCAAAAATTCCAGTCCAGTCTGACTGGCCTCGTCTTTCTTTTTTCCCTGCACCAGTATCGGTGCTATAGTTAAATTTTCCAAAACAGTTTTATGAGGATATAAATTAAATTGTTGAAAAACCATAGCTGCTTCCTGACGTATTTTCTTAAGTTGTGCTTTTGCTGCCATTAAGTCAACACCATCAACAATAACTTCGCCAGTATCAGGTTTTTCAAGCTGGTTAATACAGCGTATCATGGTACTTTTTCCTGATCCACTGGGTCCTATGACAACAACTTTTTCCCCTGGTTTGACATGCAAATTTATATCTTTGAGTACATGATTATCCCCAAAATATTTATTGACACCGCGTAATTGAATCATACATGTCTTACCTCCCTTCTGTAAAATTATAAAAAAAAACGCCTAGACCTCTAGTAGGCCATAGCGTCATTGCTTGTGTATGAAATATAGTATAAATCATTAAATAAATTTTGTCAATAAATTAAATCAGTGATATTTATTAATTATTTACATATAATAGTATATAAATAATGCTATTTATTAACTTTAAAATTAATATTTTATTGTTTATTCGTTTAGTTTTATAATTTGAAGAAAAAACATACTGCTAAAAAATGATATCATATTATAAAATTTATTTTTGCTAAATCTGCATAATAAAAAAGCCATCTTTTCCATAAAATAGAAAAATGACTTTTATTATACAAAAACTTCTATTCTTTTATTGGAGGCGACACCCAGATTTGAACTGGGGAATAAAGGTTTTGCAGACCTCTGCCTTACCACTTGGCTATGTCGCCGTTGGAACGTATATTATTATATACATTAAAAGAAGCCTTGTCAATATTTTTTATAAAAAATATTTATAAAACTCTTTTTATAGTAACATATTTTTATGATCATATCCTGACAAAAATACTTCTTCTATTTAAGAACATTAAATACATCCAAACATAATTGACTCTATTTCTCTTAATGGGTATACTATAAATAACATTTACTCACATATTATTTAAGGAGGTTTTCTTTTGAAACACATAATCAGAATATCATTCATTTTGGCAGCTGTGTTTATAACTATAATATCAACTGCATTTGCCGCTCCTGCTACAAAATCCGTTATAATGGATGATTCCTTCGATTTATCTTCCATTCATACTATTGCTATTGCCATGCCAAACTATATCCAAACTAATAATAGTCCTAAAATAGGTGATGTAACCGCTATTCTCGCCCAAAATGGTTTTGATTCAAGACGGCTAAAAAATATAACAATCATCCCTTATTCAGTTATTGCAAACAGTATCAAAAAAGATACAAATATCGATTTACAAAAAGTTGATCGCCATACCGCAGAAAGTGTCTTTCAAAAAAATATAAAAAAATATGCTGATGCCTATCTTGTACTGACTGTCGCCAATAACAGCCGTGTTGTCTTATTCTATGATCTTTATTCCGCTAAAACAAATGATTATCTTTATTCTTATAAAGTTATTGGTGGTGGGCAAAGTGATAATAACTTAAAAAAATACGAAGTATTTAATGATATGTTTTATGATACACTTGCCCAGACAATAAAAGATCAGCACAAATAATTTGTTAACAATAATTATTTATTCAGCTAATACATTTATTATTTTAAGGGGCCATTACATAATGAAACTTTATGCAATGGCCCTTAAAGTATATATTTTATAAGTTTTACAAAGAAACATCTTGCAATTTTATGCATAAAAGTTGTATAATTATAAAAAATAAAGGAGAGGAAATATAAAATGAATGTTAGCATAGTTGGTGCCACTGGTTATGCCGGAGTTGAATTACTACGAATATTTTATAACCATCCTAATATAAATGTTATTCATTTAACTTCTGAGAGCAATACGGGGAAAAAAATTTCTGATATATTTCCTCACTTACGTGGTATTTATGAACATAAACTTTTAAACTTAAAAAACATAGATAGAATTGCTAATGATAGTGATTTTCTGTTCATTTGTCTTCCACATGGTCATGCTATGGAAATAGGCAGACACTTAGAAAATAAATCTATAAGAGTCATAGATCTCGGTGCCGATTATCGTTTTACAGATACAACAGTCTATGAAAAATGGTACAAAGTAAAACATACCTACCAACCTGAATCGCGAGTTTATGGATTGTCAGAAATCCATCGAGCGCAAATAAAAACAGCCAAGTTTATCGGTAATGCCGGCTGTTATACCACAGCCAGTATTTTAGCACTGGCTCCTCTGGTAAAAGAACATCTTATTGATACCGAATCCATCATCATTGACGCTAAATCAGGCATATCAGGTTCTGGCAGATCGGCCAGACAATCGAATCATTTTCCTGAAGTTTATGATAATTTTCAAGCATACAGCGTCGCTTCACATCGTCATACTCCTGAAATTGAACAAGAACTATCTCTTTTAAATAATAAAATTCCAGTCACCCTGACTTTTACACCGCATCTGGTCCCTATGTCACGCGGTATTTTAAGCACCTGCTATGCTAAACTTCTACCCCATGTATCTGATGAAAATATTAATAATGCTTTTAAAAAAATGTATGACAGGGAATTTTTTATCCGTCTGCTTGGTACCACAGCCTATCCGACAACTAAAAATGTACGCGGTTCAAATTTCTGTGAACTAGGTTGGTGTATAGATCGACGAACTGGGATAATAATAATTCTATCGGCCATTGACAATCTGGTCAAAGGTGCTGCTGGACAGGCTGTGCAAAACTTTAATATAGCTTGCGGCTTTGACGAAAAAACAGGATTATTATTTTCTCCTGTATATCCCTAATATTTCTACAATATTATATAAACTAATTATTACTTAGGAGGATCTTCCCATGATAAAAGAAAATAAATCCGGCGTAACTTTTCCTAAAGGATTTAAAGCAGCTGGCGTAAAAGCTGGCATAAAAAAAAGTGGCAATCCTGACCTGGCTGTCATTATAAGTGAAACAGATGCTGTTGCTGCCGGCACTTTCACGCAAAATAAAGTTGCTGCTGCTCCTGTATATGTTTCCAAAAAAGTTATCAGCACCGGTACAGCAACTGCCATAGTGACAAATTCCGGCTGTGCTAATGCCTGCACCGGACAACAGGGTCTTAATGATGCCAATAAAACTACACAAATAGCTGCCCGGGAATTGAATATTAACCCAAATGATGTTATTGTTGCTTCGACCGGCGTTATCGGTGTCACTCTACCCATGGAAAAAATAGAATCCGGTATAAAAAATGCCGTAGCTGCTCTAAGCTCCACTGGCAGTGAAAGTGCTGCCAATGCTATTATAACAACAGATACCTATATAAAATCTCTGACTACTACGATAGAAATAAATGGTAAGGAAGTTCGCATCGGTGCCATAGCCAAAGGAGCTGGAATGATTCAGCCCAATATGGCCACTATGCTTTGTTTCATTACCACCGATGCCAATATAGACCAAGTTCGCCTGCAACTGGCTCTGTCAAGCATCGTAGAAAAATCTTTTAATATGATCTCCGTAGATGGTGATATGAGTACCAATGATATGGTCGTAATTTTAGCTAATGGACAGGCCGGCAATGACAAGATCATCAAAAATGATGAAAACTTTCAACTATTTTATAACGCTTTATCCGAATTATGTACCCAAATGGCACAAAAAGTCGCTGCTGATGGCGAGGGAGCGACAAAATTTATTACAATAAATATCCATAATGCCAAAAATTTTAAAGAAGCTAAAAAAGCCGGTATGTCTGTTGCCAATTCACCTCTAGTAAAAACAGCTTTTTTTGGTGAAGATCCAAACTGGGGCCGTGTTCTTTGTGCCGTAGGCTATTCTGGTGTAGATATTGACCCCGATAAAACAACTGTAAAATTTGGCAATATTCTTATATATGCCAATGGCACTGGAATTCAATTTGATAAAGAGAAGCTTCACAAAGTAATGTCTGAGCATGATATTACTATAGATATTGACATTAATATGGGCAAAACTAATGCTACAGTATGGTCTTGTGACCTATCTTATGAATATGTAAAAATAAATGGTGAATATCATACCTGAGGAGTTGTAACTATTGAAATTTTCCGCTGAAGTCAAGGCTTCTATTTTAGTAGATGCATTACCTTATATCCAGAATTTTTACGGAGAAACTATTATTATAAAATATGGCGGCAACGCTATGATAAATGATGATCTGAAAAACAAGGTAATGCATGACATCGTACTTATGAAATATGTTGGTATAAGACCAATAATAATTCATGGTGGCGGTCCTGATATAACAAATTATCTAAAAAAAATTGGTAAAACATCAAAGTTTATCAACGGACTGCGCGTTACCGACAGGGAAACTGCCGAAATAGCCGAAATGGTTCTTGTCGGCAAAATAAACTCCGAGATTGTCAGCCGCTTAAACAGTCTCAATCTAAAAGCCGTAGGATTAAGCGGTAAAGATGCCAATCTCATTACAGCTTCCCAAAAACACACTTCAGTAAAAAATAAAAATGGCACCATTGAAAAAATAGACATAGGTTTTGTAGGTGAAGTCAAAACCATCAATACTACTTTATTAAATGACCTGCTCGATAGGGATTATGTCCCTGTCATAGCACCAATTGGTGTAGGTGCAGACAATGCAAGCTATAACATAAATGCCGATTATGTAGCTGCCGAAGTAGCTGGAGCAATGCGGGCCAAAAAACTGCTTTTGTTAACAGATATAGAAGGCATATATCGCGATTATACTGATAAGAATACTTTTATCTCTACTTTAAATAAGAGTGAAGCCCAAAAAATGATTAACAATGGCTGTATAAACGGCGGTATGATTCCAAAAGTAGAAGCTTGTCTTCGTGCTTTGGACAAGGGTGCGCAAAAAACCAGCATCATTGATGGAAGACAGGCCCACTCACTGATTTTAGAACTATTTACTTCCCAAGGTATTGGGACAGAAGTAGTAAATGCAAATTAATTATTTAGAAAGGAAATTTTTATGATAGATGCCGATATTTTTGCCAAAGACCAAAAATACTATTTACCAGTTTTTGATCGTTACAAAATAGTATTGGATCATGGAGATGGTCCTTATGTATATGATATCAATGGGAAAAAATACCTCGATTTTCTGGCAGGAATTGCCGTTAATGTACTAGGACATAATTATCCACCCTTAGTAATGGCAATTAGAAATCAAGCTGGGAAAATGATACATTGTTCTAATCTTTATTACACTCAACCACAGGTAGAAGCTGCTAGCCGATTAAGTCATTTAAGTAAAATGAATAAAGTATTTTTTGGCAACTCTGGAGCTGAAGCCAATGAAGGTGCTATAAAATTAGCCAGGAAATACGCCCATATGACCGATAAGGACAAGTCTTTAATAATTTGCGCTAATCACAGCTTTCATGGCCGTACAATAGCTACACTTACTGCTACTGGACAGCCTAAGTATCATCAAGGCTTTGGACCTTTGCCCGATGGTTTTGTCCATGTTGATTATAATAATATTTCCCAGCTGGAAACTATTATAAATGACAAAACATGCGCCGTTATGCTGGAAGCTATTCAGGGAGAGGGAGGCATCCATGTTCCTGACAAAGACTATTTACAAAAAGTCCGTGCTTTGTGCAACAAATACAATGTTTTACTCATTTTTGACGAAATACAATGTGGGATGGGACGAACCGGAACATTCTTTGCTTTTGAACAATTTGGTATTAAAGCTGATATAGTCACTCTTGCCAAAGGTCTTGCCGGTGGAGTCCCCATCGGTGCTTTCATTACCAATGATAAAATTGCCCGAGCCTTTCATCCCGGCGACCACGGAACAACATTCGGCGGCAATCCATTAGCCTGTGCTGCTGCCAATGTAGTTCTCGATGCCATGGAGAATGGTGGATTAATGGAAAATGCTGCCAATATGGGTAAATACCTGATCGAAAGATTGCAAACATTAAAAGAAAAATATCCTTCATTAATCAAACAAGTACGGGGAAAAGGCCTAATGGTAGGTGCCGAATTAAACAAACCCGGTAAAAAAATTGTCGATGAGTGTCTGGAAAAAAATGTTATAATAAATTGTACCGCAGGCAATGTTTTACGGTTTGTTCCTCCTCTCATAATAAAAAAACAACATATTGACAGTCTTATTTTAGTACTTGATAAAGTTTTAGCTGAACATGTATAATATAAGCATTACATTGACATATTGCAGCGAATTATTTTCTCAGCTTTAAAGTGGCTCATAAAGCACCAGCATTAAGCATAAAAGTGTAAAACACATAAGATTTTGCTACATTTATAGCTTATTAATTGCATTAAATAAAAAGCGTCCACCTCTCAACATTAACATAGGATGGACTTATACTACTAACTTTACAACTTATAAAATTCATAAATCATTTATTTATACTTAGGAGGTTTTATATATGCTTTCATGTAAAGATTTATTATCGATACATGATTTGACGACCGATGAAGTGAACGAAATATTGAGTCTGGCGCAGGAATTAAAAACCATGCAAAAAGCTGGTATTGAACATCATATACTAGAAGGTAAGACCTTGGGCATGATCTTTGAAAAATCCTCCACCCGTACTCGTGTTTCTTTTGAAACTGGAATGTACCAATTAGGTGGGCAGGCTCTTTTTCTCTCCAACCGAGATCTGCAGATCGGCCGCGGCGAACCCATAAAAGATACAGCCAGAGTATTGTCACGCTATCTTGATGGAATTATGATCCGTACTTTTGCCCATGATAAAGTAGAAGAATTTGCCCATTATGCTGATATTCCTGTTATAAATGCCTTAACAGATCTACTTCATCCCTGCCAAGCCCTTACTGATTTACTTACTATAAAAGAACATAAAGGACAAAATTTAAAAGGACTAAAAATGACTTATATCGGGGATGGAAACAACATGGCCCATTCCCTGATGTATGCCTGTGCCAAAACAGGAATAAATTTTGTTGCTGCCACACCAAAAAATTATGAGCCAGATACTGATGTGCTGGTAAATGCCAAGGCAGATGCTGCCGAAACAGGTGCCACAATCACTGTTACCAACGATATAACAGCAGCTGCCAAAGATGCTGATATTTTATATACTGATGTCTGGGCAAGCATGGGGCAGGAAGCAGAACATACTGCCCGTACTAAAATTTTCCAGGGCTACCAAATAAATGATGCCATCTTAAAACTTGCTGATAAACGGGCTATGGTCCTTCATTGTCTGCCTGCCCATCGCGGTGAAGAAATAACAGATTCTGTTCTGGAAAAACATGCTGAAGAAATATTTGACGAAGCCGAAAACCGTCTTCATACTCAAAAAGCCATTATGGCTCTTTTAATGGGTGACATATATCATCATTAAGCTTTATATCAACTGATTATTAATAATTAAGGAGCTGTTTATAAATGAATAAAGTAAAAAAAGTTGTGCTTGCCTATTCAGGCGGTCTTGATACTTCCGTAATTATCCCTTGGTTAAAGGAAAATTACGATGGATGTGAGGTTATTGCGGTCTGTGCCGACATTGGCCAAGGCGATGAGCTGAATATTGTTCACGACAAAGCATTAAAATCTGGTGCGTCTAAAGTATTTATCGAACACCTTACCGAAGATTTTCTAGAAAATTATGTATGGCCTACATTAAAAGCTGGTGCAGTATATGAGGGCAAATATCTTTTAGGAACATCTTTCGCCCGTCCTTTGATAGCCAAGCGTCTTGTAGAAATAGCCAAACAAGAAAATGCTGATGCTATTGCCCACGGAGCCACTGGTAAAGGTAATGATCAGGTTCGTTTTGAACTCACCGTAAAAGCACTTGCCCCTAATATAAAAATAATTGCGCCCTGGCGCGAATGGACTATAAAATCACGCGAGGAAGCAATAGTTTATGCTAATAAGCACAACATTCCTGTTGCCACCGGCAACAAAACCTACAGTATGGATAGGAATATCTGGCATTTAAGCCATGAGGGTTCTGATCTTGAAGATCCATGGAATGCTCCTAAAAACAGCATGTACCTTATCTCTAAAGCACCCGAAGATGCTCCTGACAAACCAGAATATGTTACCGTAGATTTTGTTAAAGGAATTCCCACCGCTGTTAACGGAGAAAAACTTACTGCCGTGGCACTATTAAAAAAACTTAATGATATTGGAGCTGCTAATGGCATTGGCATCACCGATATAGTTGAAAACCGCTTAGTTGGTATGAAATCACGGGGTGTTTATGAAAATCCTGGTGGAGCCATTCTTTATTATGCCCACAGAGAACTCGAATATCTTTGTCTCGACCGTCAAACTTTTCACTACAAAGAGTCAGTCGCTATCCGTTATGGAGAACTAGTATACGATGGAATGTGGTTCAGCCAGCTGCGTGAAGCACTTGCAGCTTTTGTAGACAGCACTCAAGCATCAGTTACTGGTACCGTAAAACTTAAACTCTACAAGGGAAATATTATATCAGCAGGTACTAAATCTCCGTATTCCCTATACAGTCACGATTTTGTCACCTTTGAAGCAGACGATGTATACAATCAAGCTGATGCCAGCGGATTTATCAATCTATTCGGTCTTCCCTTAAAAGTTCGTGCTATGATGCAGGAAAAAGCAGGTAAACAATAATATGGCAGAACAATTATGGGGCGGTAGATTTACAAAATCTACTGATGAAATGATAAATGAATTTCAAGCTTCTATCCATTTTGACAAGCGAATGTATCATGAAGATATTGCTGGCAGCATTGCCCATGCAGAAATGCTTTCTCAATGCAATATCATCTCCGCTGAGGACTGCAAAAAAATAACCACCGGTTTAAAGAACATTTTACAAGAAATTGAAAATGGTACATTTTCTTTCTCTACTGATCTTGAAGATATACATATGAATATTGAAAAACGTCTTACTGAAAATATTGGTGAAGCAGGTGGCCGCTTACATACAGCCAGAAGCCGTAATGATCAGGTAGCACTTGACACCCATATGTATGTAAGACGAGAAACAACAGCAGTCGAAAAACTTATTCTAAATTTACAACAAGCTTTTGTTGAAACAGCAAAAAAATACAGCGATGTCATTATGCCTGGTTATACGCACCTACAGCGTGCTCAGCCGATTTTATTTTCCCATCATATGTTGGCTTACTTTTCTATGTTATCACGTGATTTTTCCCGTTTTAAAGGTGTATACGAACGTTGTGATATCATGCCGCTTGGTGCTGGAGCTCTTGCTGGTACCACCTTTCCAATAAACAGGAAAATTGTTGCCGACAAATTAAACTTTGCTGACATATACTCCAATAGTCTTGACGCTGTGAGCGACAGAGATTATGTAATGGAATTTTTATCTGCCGCTTCTATATTAATGGTACATTTAAGCCGTATCAGTGAAGAAATAACCTTATGGTGCTCACGTGAATTTTCCTTCATTGAACTTGATGATGCCCATTGCACAGGTTCAAGCATGATGCCTCAGAAAAAAAATCCTGATGTATCAGAACTAGTCCGTGGTAAAACCGGCCGGGTAATAGGCCATCTTATGGCAATACTTACAACAGTAAAAGGATTGCCGCTTGCCTATAATAAAGATCTGCAGGAAGATAAGGAAGGCCTGTTTGATACCATTGATACGATAAAATTCAGTCTGGCTGTATATACCCAGCTTCTTCGCGGCATGACTGTAAAAAAAGCTGTTATGCTAAAGGCTGTCCAGGAAGATTTTTCCAACGCTACAGATCTTGCTGATTATCTAGTCAAAAAAGGCATGCCTTTCCGTCAGGCTCACTCTGTTGCTGGCAAGGCAGTACATTACTGCATAAAAAACAAGAAATGGCTGGAAGACTTATCTATAGATGAATTCAAAAAGCTTTCCAAACTATTTGACACTGATATTCACGCTGCTATCAACCCTGAAAACTGCGTAAAAAACCGCAATTCATACGGTGGTACTTCCTATGAACAAGTAGAAAACCAGCTTAACATTGCCAGAGAATTAATGGATAAAGAACAACAGCTGCTTGATAGCTATAACCAGAAACAAATAATCATTTGATTTATGTCTTTTTATAATTATCATAAAAAAAATGGAGATTCACATTAATGTGATATCTCCGTTTTTTTTAGATAAAATCTCATATTATAGTAATAAATAACAAACTAGAAAAAACTACTTTAGCTCATTTTACTTTACAAAAACCACTACAAAATATTAACATACTTTTTACCTGCAACTTAGCAAAAAAAGATATTAAATATAGGCCTTTAGAAGTTTTCTAACTACCTGTGGATTAGTCTTTTTATCAACTAAGGGAATCCCATCAGACAAAACTTTATTTTTTCTATGATATACCGGTTTTTCCTGCTTATAAATTACCCCAAGCGGAATTTTATCACCAAACTGCATTGCCATATTCATAGCAGCTATTTTATCAGCTGTATCATATTCGTTACTAAGCTCATACACTCTCTTGTTGTACCAGCCGAATGTATTAACCTTATTAAAGCTTACGCATGGCTGTAAGATATCCACTAATGCATAGCCCTTATAATTTATCGCCTGCTTCATCATTTCAATAAGATGTTTTTTCCGTCCAGAAAATGACCGAGCTACAAACCCGGCTCCTGAAGCTATTGCCACAAGCACCGGATTCAAAGGTTCGTTTATATTTCCATCCACTTGAACACCTGTTATCAATCCCTGCATAGACGTAGGAGAAGCTTGCCCTTTAGTAAGTCCATAGATTTGGTTATCATGGACAAAATGGCTTATATCAACATTTCTCCTGATATTATGAATAAAATGATTTCCACCTTCACCATAGGAATCTCCGTCGCCGGTGTTCACAACCACTGTCAATTTTTCATTTGCTATTTTAGCTGCAACAGCAGCTGGCAATGACCGCCCATGTAATCCACAGAAAGCATTTGTATTTATATATTGCGGTGTTTTTGCTGCCTGTCCTATTCCAGCTGCTACCAAAACTTCAGACGGACTTTTGCCCAGCTCCTCCAATGCTGTTTTAAGGCAATCAATTATAGCAAAATTACCACATCCAGGGCACCAGGCTGTTTCATACGTACAAAATGAATCTGTCATAATTATCTACCTCCCATAACCCGCTGTACAATTTCTTCACCTGATATTTGTCTTCCATCATATTTTAAAATACTGTCGGAAAATCTTATCTGTGTTTCTTCCCGGATAAGTTTTCCCAGCTGACCTGTAGCATTTTGTTCTACATTTATAATAAATTTAGCTTTAGCTGCTTTTTCTTTTAATAATTTTTGCGGAAGAGGAAAAATATCACCAAAAACCAACGCCGCATATTTCTTCTTATTTTTTTTACTCAACGTATTTACAGCTTCCTTTAATGCTCCCCACACCGAACCCCAGCCAATTAAAAGCGTATCAAAACCCTCA
The DNA here is from genome assembly GCF_015732155.1 of Pectinatus sottacetonis. NCBI lineage: Bacteria > Bacillati > Bacillota > Negativicutes > Selenomonadales > Selenomonadaceae > Pectinatus > Pectinatus sottacetonis. The sequence continues at coordinate 2,312,131 of NZ_WIQK01000001.1, read as the reverse complement.
TCCCCGATAAAGTCTGGTTCCTGCAATTCTTCACATAAACCGGTTAGTTTTCTCATCCTTTTATTGACCATTTTTGTTCTTACATCAGCTGCTTCTGTTATATGTCCTGATTCATCATGTTCATCACTATCTACAATAACAACCTGATCTGATTTTCCTGGAATAAGACGAGGTGATATACCATTTTCTGTATATTTATACCGCAAATATTTTCCTGTATAATCACTCAACGGCCTAGCTACCTTTATCTTACTGCACTCAAAAGGAACTGCAGTAGCCAATGAATCCCCCAGATACTGATCACTTAATAATATAACCGGCAGCTGATATCTTTCAGCTATATCAAATGCCCGCATTGTTTGATAAAAAGCATCATTTATGTGACGCAGAGCTATTACCATCCTGGGAAATTCTCCTTGCGAAGCAGAACGAACAAAATCAAGATCTGACTGTTCAGTACGAGTTGGTAATCCTGTAGCTGGCCCCGGCCGCTGTACATCGATCACCACTAAAGGAATTTCTGCAATTCCTGCGAATCCCAGTGCTTCAACCATCAGAGAAAATCCCCCACCAGATGTACCAGTCATAGCACACACCCCAGCATAGGAAGCTCCTATAGCCATATTCACTGCCGCTATTTCATCTTCCGCCTGTTCAACAACTATCTGCGCTTCATCTGCTTTAGCTGCTATCGATTCCATTATTCCTGTTGAAGGTGACATTGGATAAGCTGAATAAAATTTGACTCCGGCAGCAATGGCTCCCATAGCAACAGCATTAGTTCCTGAAATAAGCATATGATCTGCATAAGTTCCTGTGATACGGGGAAATCTAGCTGAGACAAATTCATAACCATCTTCCATCGCTTCTACATTCATAGCAATATATTCTTTTTTTATAAACTGCGGTAAAATTTTTCTAGCATTATCCAACGATTCATTGAACAGTTTTAAAACAGCACCAATGGATATACTACCTGCAACTCTTGGATTACCTATTTTTTTTGCCATTTCCTTCATATCTATTTTTATGGCCCGCTCATCTGTAGTAATTAGTTTAGAATCACAAAGAATAAAGCCTTCATCTTTTAACTGTTCTTTATGCAGTTCTACTGTAGTATCATCAAGAGCAACTATTCCATCCAAAATATTACTATATGAATAAACCGCTTCAGCACCGAATCTTATCAAAGAAAAATTATGACCACCGCGCACACGTGACATAAAATCTTTTACACTAAAAACATTATATCCTGATACTTTAAATAATTTTTCTAAAATTGCCGCTGTTGTATCTATACCCTGTCCTGCTGCTCCGCCAATTAATATATTATACATAAATTTACCTCCATCCTTTCCATATAAACTAGATAACAACCACTTAAAATCATTTAACAAAGGCTTCCTGTTCGATATAACTAATGTCATAGGCAAGCCTATGTGAGCCACAGTTCTATCATTAATGATAACGATAAAATCAATGATTTTTTTGCTACAATACATTAAACGCTTTCCAAATATGAACCTAATATTATGATTTCTCTATAATATATAATTTCACCTTTAATTTTTCCTAAAAAATAAATTCCCAGATAATATCTGAGAATTTATTTTAAAGCATTAAAGTAAGTCTTATTTTATTCCAACCACATCATAACCAACATCAACTACCGCATTTTTTAAGACCTCAGCAGCTATGCCATCTTTTACGGATACTACAGCATTCTTTTCTTCCAGACTCACTTTAACATCAGTTACACCATTCACTGCTCTTAAAGCTGTTTCGACTCGTGCAGTACAATGTCCGCAACTCATGCCTTCAATCATTATAACTATTTTTTTCATATTATTATCTCCCTTTTCTTCATCTATTGTCTTACTGTGCTCTAATATAAGATCTTCCTTATCTTCAAAAGGTCTTAGCTGGAGTCTTTTCAATCTCAGGGCATTCATCACTACGCATACACTGCTCAAACTCATTGCAGCTGCTGCAAACATAGGATTAAGATGTATCCCCCAGGCTGGATAAAATACGCCTGCTGCCAATGGTATACCAATAATATTATAAAAAAAAGCCCAGAATAAATTTTCTTTTATGTTTTTGATAACTGCTTTACTAAGCCTGATAGTCCTGCCTACATCCAGCAGATCACTACGCATTAAAACTACATCCGCACTTTCAATAGCCACATCGGTTCCTGCTCCAATGGCAATTCCAACATCAGCTGCAGCTAAAGCCGGAGCATCATTTATACCATCGCCTACCATAGCTACTTTATGCCCGTCATGCCTTAGTGCAGTTACTTTAGCTTCCTTCTGCGCCGGCAGTACACCGGCTATTACTTCATCTATACCAGTTTGCGCCTTTATTGCATTAGCGGTTATTTCATTATCACCTGTGAGCATTATTACATGCATTCCGTATTTCTTTAACTGCTTAACTGCCTGCCCACTAGTCGTTTTCACCACATCTGCAACTGCAACAATACCTATAATTTTTTTATCTACAGCAAATATTAAGGGCGTCTTACCCGCTTCAGATAACTTTTTTATTATCTTTCTGCCTTTTAGTGAAATAATGATTTTTTTTTCCTGCATCAGCTGTTGATTTCCGGCATAATACATTTTATTGTCAACTATACCCTCAATGCCTTTGCCAAATAAAGCCTTAAAAGAACTCACTTTCATAAGTTCAATATTATCAGCAGCACATTTGTTTACAATTGCCCTAGCCAGCGGATGTTCACTGCCCTTTTCCAGCGACCCGACAATTTTCAGCAAATTTATTGCCGATACATCTGACAAACTTATAACATCAGTAACCTGTGGTTTTCCCTGTGTTATTGTTCCTGTTTTATCAAGCACTACCGTATCTATTTCCTGTGCCGCCTGCAAAGCCTCTCCTGATTTTATCAATATGCCATTTTGAGCTCCTTTACCTGTCCCCACCATAATTGCAACAGGTGTTGCCAACCCCAGGGCGCAAGGACAGGAAATTACCAATACTGCGATTGCCGTTGATATGGAAAATTCCATGCCTGCTCCTGACAACAACCAAAAGGCCCCCGTAATTACCGCCACAATTATCACTACTGGTACAAATACACCAGCTGCCCTATCCGCAAGTCTGGCAATAGGAGCTTTGCTCGCAGAAGCTTCCTCTACCAACTTAATTATCTGGGCAATAGTCGTATCTGTCCCCACTTTAACGGCTCGGGCATGTATAAATCCCGCTTTATTAATAGAGGCTGATACTAATTTATCTCCAATAGTTTTCCGTACAGGAACACTTTCCCCCGTAACCGTTGATTCATCAAAAAAAGATTCTCCTTCAATAACAATACCATCTACTGCTGCTGTCTCACCCGGTTTTACAATAAAAACATCACCGACAATAATGTCCTCTGCCTTGATTATCTGTTCTACTCCATTACGTAAAACAGTTGCTGTTTTAGGAGTGAGCTTCACCAGTTTTTTTATAGCTTCACTGGTTTTTCCCTTCGATTTTGCCTCTAGATATTTTCCCACTGTAATTAAAGTCAATATCATACCGGCTGATTCAAAATACAAATTAAGCCGATACTGCCTAACTATTGACATTTCGTTATAACCCAAACCATATCCTATTCGATAAATAGAAAATATGCCATATATAGCAGCTGCACCAGCCCCTATAGCAATAAGAGTATCCATATTAGGACTTCGTTTAAATAACAGTTTAAACCCATTTTCAAAATATTGGTAATTAACTAATATTATAGGTATCGTCAGCAAAAACTGAGTAAAAGAATAAACAAGTGCATTTTTATCACCCATAAAATAAACTGACATAAAGTCAGGCATATTAAGAGAAAACATTTCATATATCATATGTCCCATAGAAATATACAACAATGGGAGTAAGAATATAATTGATACCAAAAGTCTTTTACGTATACTTTTTATAATTTTCTCTCCAGTAGATTCAGCAGCTGTTTTATCTGCCGCACCATAAATGGCTGCTCCATATCCAGCATTTTTTACAGCAGCAATAATTTCAGCTCTGCTGGTTTGCTTATCATCATAATAAACCTGCATGCTGTTAGTCAGTAAGTTTACGCTTACCTTGTTTACTCCCATCACTTTGGCAACACTTTTTTCCACATGTGCTGAACAAGCTGAGCAGGACATTCCCGTAATAGCAAATTTTTCTTTCATCTGGTTACCCACCTATTTCATCTGCTTTTTTAAAAGATCACAAAGTTCATTAATGGCATTATCATTTCCCTTTCTGATATCATCCGCCACACAAGTTTTTATATGCTGTGCCAACAACTCTTTATTAAAACTATTAAGTGCTGCCTGCACTGCTGAAACCTGCATAAGTATATCCACACAATAACGATTATCCTTAACCATTGAATTCAAGCCGCGTACCTGTCCCTCTATTTTATTCAAACGGGTTATAAGTTTCTTTTTTTCCTGTTCATCTCTTTTTTTATACCTTATCTTATCACTATTTATATCTTTACATGCGCATGCCATATTATTTCCTCCATATACCCCCATAGGGTATATGTAAAATATACAACTTTATTTATTGCTTGTCAAATATATTATCAAATGAGTTATATATAAAAGAAAAAATGAGCCATCTAACTAAAATTCAATTAGATGACCCTATTATAAAATATTGAGTGAGGCTGTATTAGTGAAACTGCTGCATTAAAAAAGTATAATATATATTTACCAAAAAATTATTGGTAGTTTCTCCTACCCCCTACTTAATAACTTTCAAAACAATGATTCCATTTGATTAATTGATACACTTCCCACTTAATACCTAACAAACAGCATTTAAGGAAAATCTTTATTTAATACAACCACTGTCATAAGCATAAGCAGACTAAACCTATATTATTACTCATATACAAAAAACTTCTACCCTTTTGTTAAACTACCCTTCACTTATAAATTTATAAACACTTTCATACAGCAGTTCCAATTCTATAAGAACAGCGGTGGGGATAAAACCGCTTCCTTATAATCTATAATTAAGCAAAAATCAACTGTATTACAATATTATTTGAGATTTTCAGCCAAAATATCAGCTATATGTTTAACTTTTATTTCAGGTGCATTCTTATCCAATCCGCCGCCAATCTGCATCATACAGGCAGGACAAGCAACAGCAACTGTATCCGCACCACTTTGTTTAATATTATCTATTTTTCTATTCAATAGCTGTTTTGATAAATCTGCATATTTCATGCCAAATGATCCTGCCATTCCACAGCATTGGTCAGCGCCATGCATTTCCACAAACTTATATCCAGCAGCACTATTTAGTAATTCACGCGGCTCTTTATAAATTCCCAAGCTGCGTTTCATGTGGCAAGAATCATGATAAGTAATTTTTTTCATTCCCTGCACATCTTTTAAACGATTTTCTTTTGCATATGCCTTTTCAACAAATACAGTAAATTCTACTACTTTTTTACTCATAGCTTCAGCACGTTTCAGCCATACTGGATCAGAAGCAAACAGTTCTTTATATGTTTGTTTTAATGTTTCTGCACAAGTAGGACATGCCGCCACTATATAGTCAGCATTTGTTTCTTCCATAGCCTTAATATTTTGTTTCGCCAGCTTACGTGCTGTATCAAGATCTCCCGCGCCTACAACTGGTTTGCCACAGCAATTCTGTTTTTGTGGATATACCACTTCTGCACCAATATCCTGAAGAACTTTGACTACTGATTCCCCCGTTTCCGGAAATACAAAGTCAAGATTACAGCCGCTGAAAAATGCTACGCGCATTTTAGGATTAGTCGGGTTTTTCTTAAATAATTCTTCTGCCCTATCGCGGAATGGTTTATCAGCTATGGCTGGCAGGCTTCTTCCCTCAGTCATTTTAGCAAAAAACAGCGGCAGATTACGAATAAATTTACCTGATTTTACAGGTTTCTGCCCCAAAGAAGCAGCCCGTAATAAAGAATGGAATATTTTTCGATTAGTCATTATTCTTCTGAATATAATTTTTTCCGGTGTTGACAATCCCTTTTGCGCTACACGCCTATTTCTCAGTTCCTGTATTAAATCTGGAATATTTATTTTACCAGGACAAACTGTTGTACAACGACGACAGCCTATGCACAAATCACTGAATTGAGCGAACTCATCCATTCCGTTCAGCAGACCTGTAAGTATAGCTCCTATCCCACCTGAATATATATGACCGTATACATTTCCACCTACGGTTGACCATATCGGACAAACATTAAGACACGATGCACACCGAACACATTGATATACTTCCTTCATAACAGGATCATGTGCTGCCTTTAGTCTTCCATTGTCTAGCAAAATAGCATAAACTTTTTTATTTTCTTCAATCAATTTACCATTTTTTTCATGTATTATCGGTGTTGGTCCATCAACCAAAGTCAGATAACTTACCATTCTCTGCCCAGTACCATTGCGGGGCAATAGACGCATTATTTTAGAGGCATCGCTTACTTTAGGTATAAGTTTTTCATATCCTATGATAATTACATGAACAGGCGGCAAAGTCGTAACTATTCTGGCATTTCCCTCATTAGTAACAAGCCCAATCGCTCCATTTTCTGCAATACCAAAATTTGCCCCTGATATGCCCATATCTGCTTTTAAAAACTCTTTACGCATTACTTTTCTAGCTGTCTGCACCATAAAAGGAATATCGCTGGGAATATCTTCCTTTAATTCATCAGAAAAAAACTTAGCACACTGTTTTCTATTTAAATGTATTGCTGGCATTACCATATGAGAAGGATGCTGCCCGGCAACTGAAAGCATCCATTCGCCTAAATCAGTTTCCTTTACATGAAGTCCCTTTTCCTCCAAGTAATCATTCAAGCGAATTTCTTCTGTTGCCATCGATTTTGATTTAACGATATTATGCACATTATTTTCACGGCAGATAGCCATAAGTTGTTCTTTTAATTCATCGCCGTCTTTAGCCCGAAAAACTTTAGCTCCTCTTTTTTCCAAGGAAGCTTGAAACTCATCAGCTAATTTTTCAATATGTGCCACTGAATAACGTTTCATATCACGTAAATCATCACGCAAGTCTTCTATACTATCAACATTTGCATATGCTTTTGCTCTTGCAATAGGATACTGTTCTGAAAATCTTTCCAAATTGCTACGTAAAATTGGATCATGCAGTTTAGAATCTATTTCACTTTTTATATTACGTTGTACCATTTCATTCACTCCTATTCATCTACTGCAAATAATATCAATCTGCTTGGTCCGTGAACTCCTAATGTCAAAACTCTTTCAATATCAGATGTCCGGCTTGGTCCCGTTACAAAACCAGTATATCCTTTATCAAATACTTGTTCCAATATTTCAAAAGCTTCTGTCATTGTATCAACAATATTGTTTTTATTCATAAAAACAATATTTATTGGTGGCAGCATACTTACAAGTCTAGCTTCGTATGAATAATTATCAACACAAATACTCCCTGTTTCTCCAACACCAAACTCAGCAGTAGAAATACCAATATCAAGAATAGGGGCATTTTCAGTTATAGCAAATTTATCCGTATAAATCTGATGTTTTTTCCCCAGCTCATGGTATATGTTCATTATAGCCTTTGAATCATCCTGTCCAACTCCGGCAAGTTTCTGTGCATTCACTTCATCTATTAAAGCCTCTATTATCGGTAATGCTTCATCATAGCTTTTTATTTCTTTTAATTCCACTGAAGCAGCCTGCGCATTTTCTTTAAAACTTTCCCAATATTTTTTATCTATAAAACCTTTATCCAAATATTTCTGCCATTCATGACATATTTTTTTCACGATGCCTCACTCCTCGTTTTATAATCATTAAATTACCATCTTTTAATGCCTAATATATAGCCATCGTATACTAGTATTTTGTTTTTTTAATCTGCCATAATTATAATAAATCTCTTAACCTCACAGGTTATCATCATAGTTTCTATGGTTTTTTACACCCTAACTCACGACTAAAGTCACAAGTATACGGCTCCCATTTAAACGCTCATATCTAAGACTCATAAACATAATACCCGCACACAACCATACCATGGATAAAACTGCCATAATTTTGAACTGCGTTATACTCTCTTGTTATTACTTTTACTGTATCCGAAGACAAAAGAGTATAACTTCATTCGTTTGGATAAAATCTAATTAATAATCCTTATTGCAATTTATAATTATGTCCATTTTCATCATCATGAAGCATAAACCTTGCTAAGAAAATGACAATAAAGGATACTAATAATATTATTACTCCTGTACTCGAAACAACATTTGCTGCTGCCATAGGAGCAGCCATTTTCCCACTTTCTCCTGCCAGTAGTGAAACAAATAAGTCTTTATAAAAGAACATTATCAAACATATCATTGTAAGCAATATAATTGAATGTTTTATGCTGAATTTATAGATTTCCCCTTCTTTTCCTGTCAGTCCTGTAGTTCCCGCTGCAATAGCAATAGACTGAGGTGAAATCATTTTACCAACAGCACCACCGGCCAGATTGGCACCAATTCCCATAACAGGTAGTATACCAACCGCCTGGAATGCTGTAGTCTGCAGTTTACCAAACAGAGCATTTGCTGAAGTATCGGAACCTGTTACAAAGACTCCAAGCCAACCAACGATAGGCGCAAATAACGGGAACCATTTACCTGTTTTAGATACGACAAGCCCCATTGTTGTTGTCATACCACTATTATTTGCTACATATGCATATGCCAATACTCCGCTTATTGTTAGTAAAGCTATTTTAAGTTCATTTAATGTAGAACCAAAGATACTTATAGATTTTCCCAGGGAAACATGCAGAATAATGCATGACATAAATGCGGCCAAAACAATACCAGTTCCTGCTGCTGAAAGCCAATTAAATTTAAAAACTGCCAATATAGGAGCATTCGTAGTACCATTTATAATAGCATTATTCAAATAGGGCAAACCAAATGAAACATTTACCATATTTAATAAGCTTTCCACACTCTTCATTCCCCAATCAGCAATGAAAATTATTAAGATAATAAACGGACTCCATGCCTTTATTACTGTTTTAGTACTCAAACTTTCATGCTTTTCTTCCACTGCACTTTCATTTTCAAACCTATAGATATGCTTAGGCTGCCATATTTTCAAGAAAAGAACTAATGCAATCATTGAACAAAGCGATGCTACTATATCCGGGAGAATTGGCCCGAGAAAATATGAAGACAGACACATAGGTATGGAAAAAGACACTGACGTTACTAAAACGGCTGGCCAAACTTCCTTTATTCCTTTTAATCCAGTCATTACTATGATAAGGTAAAATGGTACAATAAAGCCAATTATAGGACAGATAAACGCCAGCAATTTAGCCAGATATGCTCCTGAAAAACCTGTTACCTGACCAGCAACTAGTACCGGTATACCTAATCCACCAAAAGCTACTGGAGCTGTATTAGCCAAAAGGCTTAGACAGGCTGCTTTTTTTGCCTTGAAACCCATTCCAATCAGCATTGCTGAAGTGATGGCTACAGGTGTTCCGAATCCAGCAGCACCTTCCAGAAAAGCCCCAAAAGAAAAGGCAATAAGTAAAACTTGCAAACGACGGTCATTCGTTATTGATATAATAGATTTTTTTATAATTTCAAATTGCCCTGTTTTTACACTTATATTGTATAGGAAAACAGCTCCTATAACTATCCAGCCAATAGGAAATAATCCATACAATGCACCATGCACTGCCGACATCACAGATAATATGATTGGCATTTTATATACCCATCCGGCGAGTATGATTGCCAAAACAGTTGTTGAAATGGCTGCCCAATGTCCCTTTACCTTAAAAACAATAAGTACAATAAAAAAATAAGCAATTGGTAAAAATGCCAGTAGCGCTGATAAAATCATATTGTTTAGCGGATCAAAATTCTGCATATACATTTTTATCTCTCCTCACATAAAATAAATATAAAAACAAAATTACGCTTCCTTTCATTATTGGACACAAAATTTACTATAGCTTAATTCTCCAGCACACGTTTTAAAATAAAGGTTCTAGTTCCCTCCTATCTTTTATTTCATGTCAACAGAAAAGAATTTAATTTATATTTTTGTATACAGCACATTATCTGATATATCAAAAAAAAGTAAATTTATTAAATATTTTTTATATTATCATTGAAATCCTAATTGATAAATATTTGTAATACATCATCCTTGGCTGTATATAGTATAATTTTTTTTATAAATAAAAGTCAATCCATTATATATTTCAACAAATTAACTTGAATAATAAATCAATTAATAATATTCTTTTTATTATTACATTTTTTCTCTATAATATAATATTGTTGAATATTTCTAACTTGTATTATTCAATAATTCACCCTATAATTATAAGTATTAACGGTATTTAAATTTTATTTTATTGATTTAAATTGAATTTTAAAGTTCAATTTAAATCAAGGGAAATTATGTGCAAACTAAGACTTAATATTATCTGTTATATATTATTCAATAATTATATAGTATAATAATTGAGTACAGTTTTATAATAAATAATTAAATAATCTTTAAAAATTTAATAGAAAGTGTATAAATATGGAAAATACTTTTGCGCAAGTCCTAAAACATTTAATAAAATTCTCCGGAATAAAGTTAAGTTCTCTTGCTGATTTTATTGGTTATGATGTTTCTTATATCAGTAAATGGTGCAATAATACGAATCAACCTTCCGTAAAATATATTACCCGCATAAATAATTGTATTTCTTCATTTATTGCTAATGAAATTATAAACCAAAATCAATTTTATCCTTTTCTCAGTGAATTTAATATTAAGCTAAAAAAACAAGTTTCCAGTGATAAAACTCAGACCGCACTAGAAAGTGAAATAAACAATATGTTAATGGACGCCTATTATCAGCATTCACAAGCTGCTAATTCACCTAAAAACAATATTGATTTTCCTTCATGTACTTATCAAACAATAATTGGCAGAACAAATGTAAAAAAGTTTTTTAATACCAAAATTGCCCTTTTATTAAGTAATATAAAAGAAAATATAGAAATATACATAACCGGTGATATAATCACACTATTAACTAAAAATTATTTTTTTGATTTTCTTAATTATTGTCATTTTTCTGCTAAAAAAATCGATATACATATTGGCTGCAGCATAGAAAAACTCTATCACTGTAATCTTGATTTTATAATAAATTTATATAATTTTTTTAATAAATTTATTTACATTGATTTTCATATACATAATAATAAAAAATTCCATAATTCCAACATTATTGTCATAAAAAATTATTTTTCCCTGCAATACTCACTGCACGATGATAATTTGATTGACATTTGCACTTATATAAACGAAAAAAGTATTGTAAATAATATTTGGGAGCGCACATATGAAAAATTTTCTTATACCACTTATCTTATTGAGCCCAAAAATGATATTGAATTAGTAAAATTTCGGTCCTTTTTCTATCTAAATAATAATTTAATTATCTTTTGTGCAAAGGGTTTTGAATTTTTCCTGCCAAAAGAAGCTTTCAATAAACTTTTAGACTCTTCCGTAAAATACAAGTATTCCTCTGATATGCGGCAAACCATCCAAAACATGCAAATAACTTGGGAAGAACAATTTGAAAAAGCCCATATTGACTTTTTTTTGCCAGAAGCAAATATTATGCATTATATAGAAAATGGTAAATTGACTTATGGAGAAATAGATTATACAACATCTGTAACTGAACGGGAACTACAATTTCAGCAATTAATAAAATCAATGAAAAATAATCCTAATATAAATATCCTTTTACTTAATGAATCCCAGCCTTTAAATGATAGTGATTATTTTAAACTATCATACTACAGTAATACCGATACGGCCTATTTAAAAAAGAATAAAGCTTTTCTAAACAGTGAAGGCAAAACTATCTATCTACTAAAAAATCCTGTCTTAATCAATAAATTCAATTCATTTTTTCTCGACAAAAAAAATCAAGCTAATTGCCATAATTTTTCCGCTGAAGAACTGGAAAAAATTTATAAAAAGAATATTTCTTTTCTCCATCGTATTTGGATAGAAAATAAAAAAATGCCATCACAAGACATTTAACAATGCTGTGATGGCATTTTTTTATTTTCTATCCAACCTCAATTATTTGGCAAAATATCCTTCATTCTTGTAATAGGTGTTGTTAAATCGAGATGTCCACTCAACGTATCTAATTGTTTACCTTCCACAAAGAATTCCACTGATTTAACTTCTGGAAAATTGGTAAGCGTATCTACAACTGAACCGACAAGCATTGTTTCTCCCGTAGAACCGCCGACAAATTTTTTTACTAAATTTTTATCAAAATTTACTATCGCAATTCCCTTGCTGTTTAGCTTAACATCTAATAACTTTGCCTGTTTCGGTATTATTGCAATACCTTCTCCTGTTTTTGGTCCTTTTACTAATTCCTGCACAGCTGCAGTATATTTATCAGTTTTCGTTAAATCTATAGTTCTTCTAGCTGCTATTAATTTTTCTCCGTTTTCATTAGGAAAATAAACCGTTATCTGCTGTGTTTTTACTTTCTTTTTAACATTATTTTTATTGGCTTGATCAACTTGTCCATTCGCTGTTATTTTATTATTCTGTTCCTGTTGAGCCGACTCCTGACTATTATTCCCACAGCCTGCAATAAAGACCATTGTCAAAACCAACAATCCAAATAATACTATTTTAAACTGCTTCAAGTTTTCTGCCTCCTATTTAATTACTTTGAAAATATTTGTTAATACCGCGACAAATAGCTTGAGCCAATATCATTTGAAAGTTATCTTCAGTTAAAAGCTGTTCTTCTTTATAATTAGAAATAAACGCCGTCTCTATCAAAATAGCCGGCACAGAAGAATGTTTTAATACATAGAAATTAGCTGGAGAAATACCCCTATTTGTCAATCCGTCAGCAGCGATCAACTCATTTTGAACAAAACCAGCCAATTTTTTTCCCCGCACAGAAGAACTATAATAATAAGTTGCTGTACCATGTGCTGACGGACTTACAAACGAGTTAGCATGAATACTGAGAAAAATATCTGTTTCTTTGGTTCTTTCAGCCACATTAACACGCGCCTGAAGTTCCTGAACATCTGTGGCATCCGGGCCATATACATCCTTATCTGTAGTACGTGTCATCACAACTATTGCCCCATTGTCGCGGAGAATTTTATCCACTTTCTTTGCGATAGCCAAAGTAACAGTCTTTTCCATTATGCCATCAGGGCCAACAGCACCTGAATCACTGCCTCCATGTCCAGGATCTATTACAATAGTGTGCCCAGCAATTGCCGCTAAACTAACTTGATGTTTAACCGCAGGTTTTTTACTGATATCAACTGCCAATATTGAACTTCCTCTGTGATACTTATTCTTATCAAGCATATAAGCTTTATAATTTGTTTCCGCTGCATTAGTTGGAAGAGAAATATATGCCTTAACATTATTCCCTTCTTCGCTGAATTTTATATCATCAGCAAATTCACCATCTAATTTTACTTTTCGTAAATTATCATTTTTCAATCTAGCATTAAAAATTGTCAAAATAAGCTGTTTTTTATTGTTAGGGTTTATCTGCAGCTCATATTTTTCCTGCTTATGGTTTACTGAAATTTCCATGTGCAGATAATTTTCCTCTGCCGAAAGTTTCAATCTACTGTAACGAAAATCTTTTACACTTGAAGCTGCCAGGCAAACTGACTGCATAAAAACCAGTGATATTAAAAATAACCCGAATATTTTCTTTATCAAACTTAATTCCTACTTTCTTTTCTTCGAGAATCATCCTTATCTAATTAAAAATTACCTTCATTAAATATATCCTTTATTAATATTCATAAACAACTTACCTTATTTATGAAAAAATCCATTTTCATTTTCTATGTATTTTTACTATACCTGTATATATATCTCGCATAACATTTGGCTATTATCAGCATACTAAATAAAAACTACAATTATCCGATAATTCATCTTCTAATTCAATACTTCATTAATACTAATTAACCTGAATTAATATTAAAAATGAACCAAACCAACGCTTATTTTTATTGCATCGTCCACGTTTTTCATTATAGCTGGATCAAGTGTAGTTATCTTATTGCGAAGTCTCTTTTTATCTATAGTGCGTACCTGCTCCAGTAAAATAACAGAATCGCGTTCTAAATTGCATTGATCAGCCCTTATTTCTACATGTGTAGGCAGCTTAGCCTTGGAAATCTGGGCAGTTATCGCTGCTACAATTGTAGTAGGACTGTATTTATTACCAATATCATTCTGCAATACCAATACCGGACGCGATCCTCCCTGTTCAGAACCAACCACCGGGCTGAGATTCGCATAGAAAATATCACCACGCCTTATCACGTGGTCATTTTTTTGATATCCCTCCATATAAACCTTCTTCCGCTAAAGTTATATTAATTAACCCCATTTCTTTATAACCTTTTTTCATTTGTTCGATATTATCCAGATGCTTACAAGTTTCAATATAACATTGAACTGCCTTGCACAATAATTCTTCATGACTAGTTTGTTCCTCCTGTGCCAATGTTTCTAATTCGCCAGCCAGCTCATTCGGCAAGTCAATAACAATACGTCTGCACGCTGACAATAAAACCCCTCCCATGCTGCGATATAACAGGATACAACTATTTATAGTATAGATAATCTAAAAACAATTGTCAATTAAGGTTAAATATTTTATGTTTACCTGCTATTTATCATCAATAGATTTACGGGCAGCCTGAATATTTTTTACTATATCTCCTGCAATAAGGCCTGCCATTCCCTGCCGAGCTGCAAAATCACCAGCTTTTCCATGCAAATATACACCCGCAATAGCAGCTTTATCTTCCCTAATTTTATCAGCTCTTAAAGCTGCTATTACACCCGCCAGAGTATCTCCGCAACCAGCAGTAGCCATTCCCCGATTGCCTACTGTAGTTAAAAATATTTTTTTATTAGGACAAGCCACAATGGTTTTTTCACTTTTCAAGACAAATATACAATTGTATTGTGCTGCCGCTTCACGAACTATTTTCCACAAATCAAGCTTTAAATCTTTTACTTTTATTTGGAGCAAGCTAGCCATTTCACCTAAATGCGGCGTTAAAATTGGCACATGTACACATTTTTTCAACTCATCCAAATGACCAGAAAAAGCAAAAACAGCATCAGCATCCAATACCAGTGTTTTTTTTACCTTTAAAGCAAGTTCCCTGATAAACTTCAAAGTATCTGCTTCCCGGCCCATTCCCGGGCCTATTAACACAGTATCATAGCTTTCCTCCCGCGGTAATATTGTTTTAACAGCCTTTTCTCCTAATAAGCCATTTTCTTCTTCCGGCAGTGGTTTTACCATAACTTCTGTTAATTTAGCTGCAAAAACATTATAGAGTCTACTACCAACAGCCAGAGTAACAAGACCTGCACCTGTTCTCAAGGCAGCTTCTGAGCAAAGCACTGCAGCACCAGTATAACCTATAGAGCCTGCTACAGCCAACACTCTGCCACATGTATTTTTATAAACATTTACCGGCCGTTGGGGAATAATTTTTTTAACTAAATCCCTTTCAATTAATTTCTGCGCTATTTTATTATCTTCCAATAAATTTCCCGGAATACCTATGCTATCCACAATTATTTTACCAACAAAACACATCCCTGGGTATAAAAACAATCCTATTTTTGCCAAACCAAGTGTAACTGTTGTCGTTGCTTTTACTGCATAGCTACCATCAACCATTCCTTTATCGGTTTCTACACCGCTTGGCATATCTACCGAAACAATTTTTCGTCCTGATTTATTAAGGCAGGTAATCATTTTTTTATAATTATTACGTAAGGGCAAATTTACTCCCGTCCCACATAAACCATCGATAACGATATCAGAAAAATCCAAAGCCGCCTTCACTTTATCCCAGTCGTGTTCTGATTCTATATAATAAAAATCAGCCTTCATTTTTTGTAAAATATCATAATTAACCTTAGCTGATTGTGTCAAATGCTCCATATTTCCTACAAAAAAAACTTTTATCTTAGCACCATAATTTAGCAAATGCCGCCCTGCTACTAAAGCATCACCGCCATTATTGCCTGTACCAGCAGCAATAAACACATTGCTGCCAACTACGACTCTATTTAGTAGGACAGTTACTGCATCAGCTACTACTTTACCCGCATTTTCCATCAACACCAGTTCTTTTATACCATATTCTTTTATCGTAGTTTCCTCTATATTTCTTATTTCCGCTGCTGTCGCTATATACATCAAAATACCTCCTTATTTATTCTTATAATTATAAAACCACATAATAAAATGCATATCAAGCTCAATATAAAAAATATCAAGTTCAATATGCATTAATTATATAATATCAATTAATATTTTGCATCTTAGGCTCTTTATAAGAACGTGCAATTAAAACTTCTACTCGCCTATTCTGTGCCCTGTGTTCCGCTGTATCATTAGGCACTATAGGATGATATTGGCTATATCCTGTAGCCTGGAATCTTGCTGGATTAAGCCGAGGATTTTTTCTTAAAACTTCTTCCATGAAATTAAGTGCCCTTTGGGTACTTAATTCCCAGTTAGACGAATATCTGCTATTAGCTATAGGAACATTATCTGTATGTCCGGAAATTATCACATTTTGTGATACCTCTCCCAACAGCTGTGCTACAATAGTCGTAACTTTATCTGAATCATTACCAAGCTGTGCACTGCCAGAAGCAAATAATGCTTTTTCCTTTATGCGTATCATTAACCCCGGTTCTACAAGCTGTGTACTTACTTCACTTTCAAGATTATTTTTCTTAATATAGCCTTGAATTTTTTGCCTTTCCTTTTCCAAACTTTCATTTTCGCTCATGTAGCTGCTTGCAGCTTTGCCATTAGACTGATCTGTCGTCAAATAAGCCGTATATCCACTTTGGTTACCCATTTTGTTAAAAAATGATATCCCACCACTGTTAAACCCACGTTTAAACGATGCTGTAACAGACTCTTCACTGGTTTTTTTCTGTGCAGCATTTATAGCAAACAATACAATGAATAAAGCCAGTAACAGCGTCAGTAAATCTGAATATGGTAATAGCCACATTTCACTAGGATGTTCTTCCTTGGGCTTTGGCCTTTTTTTTCTTGCCATACTTTATTCACCTGCTCTTTCAGTTTTAACTTTATCCCTTTCGCTTTGTGGAATAAATACCATCAATTTTGCTTCAATAGCTGTAGGTGAATCACCTGCCTGTAATGATAATATACCCTCAATTATCATTCTTTTTTGAGCAATTTCCATTTGTGATAAAACTTTCAATTTATTTGCGATAGGCAGCCATAATACATACCCTGTAAAAATACCTAACAATGTCGCTACAAAAGCTGCCGAAATGGCATGCCCGAGTTTTTCAATATCAGATAAATTCCCCAGTGCTGCAATAAGTCCAACAACCGCACCTAATACCCCAAGTGTTGGTGCATATGTACCAGCCTGAACAAATATGGACATACCTTCTGAATGTCTATGTTCCATAACCTGCAGCTCCGCTTCTAACACATCACTTACAAATTCCGGATCCATCCCATCAATAACCATAGATAACCCCGAACGGAAAAATGGATCCTGTATTTCGTTTACTCTATTTTCCAAAGCAAGTATCCCTTCGCGACGGGCAATCTGTGATAATTCCACAAACAACTGCAGCATTTCACCTTTTGGTTTATTATCAGGTGGCTGTAAAGTTTTTTTGATTAACTTAGGAAAATTTTTCATTTGCTCCAAAGTAAATCCTGTAAACAAACATGAACATGTACCTCCCAAAATAATCAGGTATGCTGCTGGAGTAACTAATACTGATGGATCTGCACCTTTCATAACATATCCTATCCCTAGAGATACAAATCCTACAACTAAACCTATAATTGTTGATTTTTCCAAGCTTGATTCCTCCCTGGATTAATAATCCTTTTTATAAATAGCATTGGCCAACTTAATATAAATTCCATATTCTTTATCAAAAATCCTATATAAATAAAACTTTTTTTTTATTTTACATAAAACCTGTTTCTCCCTTATACATCAAGCTTTGCGAACAATAATAAAAATATTTACGAGTTTTTATTATAAGTTACACTATAATAAAAACGGCGAAGACTTACCTCGCCGTTTTTATTATATTTTTTTTACAGTAAATCTTATAAAATATATTATATTTCTATATCATTTGCCATATGCAACGTTGTTCTTGCATCTGCCATAATTTTTTCAATTATTACAGTTGCTGGTTCTATCTTATTCAAAGGAATAAGGCTCTGTCCGGCCTGAACCATTCCATTATCGACATCACCGCCAACAGCAGCCAGCTTATTGGTACCAGTAGCCATTTTTATCAATTCTTCCTTCGTCGCACTACCATTATTTTCTTTTTCAACAAAATCTAGGGAAAACTTATTTTTTATTCCTCTGACAGCAGCTCCCAGTGTATATCCTGTAACGATAGTGTCAGTATCAATAGCCTTTAATAATTTTTCTTTTACATTTTGGTGCACCTTGCATTCAGCTGCGACCAAAAATCGTGTTCCCATTTGGATTCCAGCTGCTCCCATCAATAATGCAGCTGCCAACCCACGGCCGTCAGCAAATCCACCAGCCATTACTACAGGAACATCAACAGCTGGGAGGACCTGTTCCATAAGTGCCATTGTGCTTAATACACCAATATGCCCACCAGCTTCCATACCTTCGGCAACCATAGCATCGGCTCCCGCAGCAGCTACTCTTTTAGCCAGTTTTACATTAGGAATTACAGGAATAGCCTTTATCCCCGCTTCATGCAAACCCGCAAAAAATGGAACTGGATTTCCTGCTCCCAAAGTAACAAACGCAGGTTTTTCCTCACAAATAACTTCAAATATTTCATCTTTATTTGGTGCCATAAGCATCATATTAACACCAAACGGTTTATCCGTAAGACTCTTTGCCTTCCTTATTTGTTCCCTGACAAATTCTGTTGTCCGACCACCGCTTGATATAATACCAGCTCCACCGGCATTAGAAACAGCTGCAGTAAGTTCTGCCTCTGATACCCATGCCATGCCACCTTGAATTATAGGATACTTAATGTTTAATACTTCTGTTATTAATTTTTTCATAAAACAATCCTCCTACTAAATTTAACTCCATAAAATCATACAATATATTTATCATAACTGCAGCAAAGTTTTAGGGAAACTCTCACATAATTTGAGTTTTTCCATATGTTTTAACTGTTTTATTGCATATTCACGACGCATAGCTTCTATCTTCGTAGTATAAATCTCGTAATAAACCAGCTTCACAGGAAGCCTTACTCTTGTGTATCTAGCGCCCTTTCCCTTATTATGCACTGCTATACGCTTTTGTAAATTATTAGTCCAGCCGGCATAAAAACTACCATCATTGCAACATAGCAAGTATGTATAAGCATTCATTACTATTCTTGTTCTTCTATGGTCACCGTTTTTATTATCACATCCTCACATGGCTTATCCCGGAAATCTGTTTCTACTTCACCAATCTGCTGTATATTTTCCATTCCGGCAATAACTCTGCCAAATACAGAATGATGACCGTCAAGCCATGGCGTAGGAACTAATGTTATAAAAAATTGCGAGCCACCTGTATCTGGTCCTGCATTTGCCATTGACAAAACACCTTCGCTATCATGTTTCAATGCAGCATCAAATTCATCAGGTATAGTATATCCAGGCCCGCCAGTTCCATTTCCCTCAGGATCTCCTCCCTGTATCATAAAATCAGCAATCACACGATGAAATATCAGCCCGTCATAAAAACCCTTCTGTACCAAATCTATAAAATTCTTTGTTGTTATAGGAGCCTTATCCTCAAATAACTCTATTGTAAAATTTTTCATATTCGTTTCAAACACAGCAACACGATTTTTTTTCATTCTAATCCCCTTGTTTACCTAGTATTTTTGTCTCTCCTGTTTCTTGTGGAGACCAGACTGTTATTTCCTTATTCATGCTTATATTCCTTAAATCTAATTTCCACGGGTGACGTCCTGCATTATGCATAGTAACCAAATTTTGTATATATGTCTGCTCACAGAATTTTTTAACGCCCCAATCACAACATTCCTCTAAACGTGTATCTACAGGAAAAAATGCAATATCAGCTTCCAATCCTGCAATTTTCTTCATTTGTTTGAAAAAACCATTTTTGGCAAATGCATTATTTTGTTTTGTATCTCCCTTCCAATTCCACCAATTAAAATCACCGGCATGAAAAATCTTCCAGTCATCAACTTCAACCAAAAAAGATATTCCTGCATCAGTCGAGCTATATGAATGAACCGAAATATTACTGTCCTCATATGCATCATATTCATTTAAAAATACTATTTTCCCTTTAGGCAGCGATCCCGTTTTATGAATATCATAGCTTAAAAAATATTTTTCTGTTTCTGCTGAAAATTTACTTATATCACTATTCCAATGGTCAAAATGACTATGCGATACAAAAAAATATATTTTATCATAATTTGGCAGAATACTAGTAACACACTCTTTTTTGTCCAAATAATAATCAAAAATCAGTGCGCAATTACTTAATTCTACTAAAAAACCGCTATTATAAAGGTATGTTACTTTCATGTTTTTCTGCATAACGTCCTCCTTTTCTACATATATTATTGTATTAGTACTATTATCCTGCTGTCAACAATTCTTACTATTAATATTAAGAAAATTTTATTCTATACATAGAAACACTGATGCTAATATTATATATCAAATCAACATGAATTGTAAAAATAAAGTTTATTTATAAGCTGAATTGTTTTATAATTAATTTTATGACTTTATTTTATATAGTAAATTCAATCATATTATAAAAAATAAGGAAACAGCAAGGATATTATAAATAAAATCACGAATAATTAATATATATTTTGTTTAGGAGAATTATGCAATGTTAATAGAAATAAAAGGATTATTATCTACTATTGGAGTTCTTGATATAATTGACATAATAATTGTCGCAATTATTTTATACAAATTATATGAAATGCTTAACAATACCCGTGCTATAACATTAGTCAAGGGAATTATAGTATTACTAATATTAACAATGGTCAGTGACTGGCTTGGTCTGCATGTCATCTATTGGCTGCTCCAGAAAACTGTAACACTATTGTTTGTTGCTCTCCCAATTGTCTTTCAACCAGAACTGCGCCGTGCTCTTGAACATATAGGACAGGGACGTTTATTTGTTCGTTCGACACTGCTTGATGTCCAGGAAGCTCGTGGGCTAGTTAGTGAAATTGATTCTGCCATAATGCGTATGTCGCAAAAAAAAATTGGGGCGCTGCTTGTAATTGAACGAGAAATGGGACTTGATGATATATCATCAAACGGTATCTTTATCGATGGCATAGTTTCATCAGAATTATTAATGAACATTTTCATTCCCAATACTCCTCTCCATGATGGTGCCACAATAATTCGCGGCAAAAGAATAATTGCTTCTGCATGTCTTCTTCCACTTACTGATGATAGGACTTTAAGTACAGAATTAGGAACACGCCATCGCGCTGCCATTGGTCTTTCCGAGCAATGTGATGCTGTTATAGTAGTAGTAAGTGAGGAAACAGGAACCATATCTGTTGCTGAACATGGAAGGATTTACCGTCATCTTGACTCTGATCAGCTTAAACAATATTTAATACCATTGTTTTCACAAAAATCATCCGTTTTCAGAGATTTTATCAAAAACTGGAGGAACGGTAAAAAATGATAAAATTGTTTAAACATAATCTAATCTTAAAATGTATTTCTTTATTTCTCGCCTTGGGATTATGGCTTTATGTTATGAATGAGCAAAACCCTTCTATAACAAGTTCTATAACCATTGATCTCAGCGTTATAAATGCTCCCGGCGATTACCAGATACTGCACAATAACGATAAAATTAATTTAAAGGTAAAAGCTCCACGCTCGTTATTTGCCTCTATTAATAGTTCTGATTTCAAAGCATACGTAGACCTAAAAAATGCCAAAGAAGGCACCGAGGCATTACCTGTTCACATACAAATACCAAAAGGATTTGAACTTTTATCTTCAACCCCTTTAAAAGTCAGCTTCACCTTAAACAAAATAATAGAAAAAAGTATCCCTGTGGATTTGATATTATCAGGACAACCCGCAAATGGTATGGTTGTTGCAAAAGTCAAGCAATCTGCGGACACTATAGTCGTAAAAGGTCCACGGCCCGAAATAAACAACATTCGGCGTGCAGTAGGTTATATAGGTCTTGACAACAACAAAGAAGACTTCAAAGTAATCGTTCCCCTACGTGCTATCAACAGCAATAATAAGGAAGTGTCTGATGTTACATTGCTCACCCCCACAGTCAATGCTGACATTTCCCTGGCTCGTGGACTTACTCGTAAAGTAGTTACTATCAAACCTATTGCCGGCTCAGATCTACCTGATCGTTATGTATTGGATGCTCTTAAAGCCTATCCTGATAAAGTGGAAATAACCGGTGATCCCAAAGTCATCAGTACAGTTAATTTTCTTGATACAGAAAGTATCTCTTTAAAAGACATTAGTTCTTCCCAGAAAAAAGCTGTAAAAATTGCTATCCCCGAGGGAATTACAGTTTCCAATGACACAGTTACTGTTGATATAAAAATTTCCCCTAAAAAAACTGACAAAAATTGAGGTGCCTGCTAACTTGATCCGCATAAAAAATTTAAATGTCCCTTTTAATACCAAAATGTCTTTAAAAGAACTGTCTGGTAAGACCTTGAATTTATCACCCGATCTGATAGAATGTGTAACTATTATCCGTAAAGCAATTGATGCCCGTCGTTACAAAAATGCACCTATATATAATGTATATACGCTTGATATCAAAATTAAAAATAATATTTCGGAAAAAAAAATCTTAAAAAAACTTCCCAAAGATAAAAATCGGGAAATTATTTCCACCCGTCCCATTAAACATTTACCGGCAGATATTTCAGCCAGGACCGCTGTTTCCCCTGTACCTGTAGTCGTTGGTTTTGGCCCTGCCGGCATGTTTTGTGCCCTTACACTTTGCCGTTATGGTTATAAACCCATCATATTAGAACGCGGTCGTGAGATAACATCTCGTTGTAAAGACATTAAAACGTTTTGGCAGTCGGGAACCTTAAATACATCATCTAATGTTCAATTCGGTGAAGGAGGTGCCGGTGCTTTTTCCGATGGAAAATTAACTACCAGAATCCACGATCCAAAAATGCAGCAGATTCTCACTGATTTTGTTGCAGCCGGTGCTCCAGCAGAAATAAAATATCTGCACAAACCCCATATAGGTACTGACATACTTCATATAGTTGTAAAAAACATACGTGATAAAATACTTTCCCTTGGTGGGAAAATATTTTTTTCTCACCAATTGACAGATCTAACAGTCAGTAATGGTAATTTACAAAAAATTACCATTACTGATAAGGAAGTGTTGCCTTGCAACACATTATTTTTAGGTATTGGGCATAGTGCCAGAGATACCTATGAAATGTTGTTTAGACATAAAGTTGCAATGCAAGCAAAACCATTTGCCATTGGAGTGCGCATTGAACACCCTCAGGCATTTATAGATAATGCTCAATATGGACCTGACGCAGGGAATACTCTATTGCCGGTCGCTGATTATAACCTGACATTTCAGGACAAAAACCGAGGATTATCTTGTTATTCATTTTGTATGTGTCCGGGAGGAAAAGTAATTGCTGCCGCTTCAGAAAAAAATAGCATAACTACAAATGGCATGAGCTATTACTCGCGCAATTCAGGCATTGCTAATAGTGCCTTATTATCACCAATAGGCCCTCAAGAATTTGGCAATAATATTTTAGATGGCATTAAATTTCAGCGACATTATGAAAATTTAGCCTTCAAATTAGCCGGTAAAAATTATTTTGCTCCGGCACAGACTGTAGGAGATTTTCTTAATCATACGCATGGTCATGATAATTTTTTAACTGAGCCTACTTATAAACC